>CAZGNL010000050.1:0-33256 GCA_964527475.1 uncultured Syntrophaceae bacterium | reverse complement strand
GGGGCGACCGGCCGGTCGCCCCTGCATCTTGCGGATGGGTATTGGAGGTCGCTGTTAGGCGGCCACTATGCAGTCTCTGATATTGCGGAACTCTTGCGCTGCTTCCTGGAATGCCTCTACCACGTCGGGATCAAAGTGTTTTCTATTTCCTTCAACTATTATGGCCGCTGCCTCTTCGTAGGAAAACGCCTTCTTGTAACGGCGCTTTGTGGTTAGTGCATCGTACACGTCAGCCAAGGCTACGATTCGCGCGGCCAGCGGGATCTCGGCGCCCTTTAGGCCATGTGGATATCCATCTCCATCCCAACGTTCATGGTGATGATACGCTATCTCCATGCCCACTGTAAGAAAGCTCCTTCTCTCCAGTTCCTTTGCAGCTTCTTCCAAGGCTCGGCCGCCGATAACGGTATGCTGCTTCATGATGTCCATCTCTTTTGGACCGAACTTGGCAGTGGACAAGAGGATGGAATCAGGAATACCGACTTTTCCGATATCGTGCAGTACCGAGGATCGTACCAGATCATCGACAAAGTCAGGTGTCAAGGTGTCTTTGTAGTCTTCCCGCCGTGAGAGGCGATCACACAGAACCCGCGAGTATCCCTGTATGCGGAGTAAATGCGCTCCGGTTTCCTCATCACGTGATTCCGCCAGCTTTGCCAGCGCCAATATTGCTATGTCCTGTGTGTCCTTTATTTGCCGGGCCAATTGCAGTTCCGTGGATATGGAGTGCAAAACCAGATATCCACCCACAGCGGGCACAAAGATGAACAATGGCTGGCTGGAAGGAATGTCCAGTGAACCCCAGGCAAAGGCTCCGACCACCCCGAGCGGAAACGCCGCGCAGGAGCCGATCAACAAGATGATGCCATGCTTGGACCGTGTCTTTACCTGGATCCACAGGAACAACATCAATGCGCAGACCGCACCCACAATGGGAAAAGGAAACGCAGGGATTTCGCGTATGAACCGACCGGTGAGCATAGTATCCAGGGCGCCTGAATGAACCCTGCTGAGCGGGAACGAAGCAGCCAGAGGGTTGATACCGATGTCCGTATTACCGGTCCAGGTGACCCCTATTATGGCTATCTTGTCCTTGTATCGCTCTGATCTGGAGGCATCTTCTTGCTCGCTCAACAGATCCAGGATTGAGTAACTCTTGAAACTCCCCCTCAATGGACGCCAATTGATCAGCATGTTGGATCGAGAATCCACGGGAACCCTCAGTATCCCGTTCCTGTGCCTGATTTCAATTTGACTGTCCTGACTGTTCACCAGAACGTCCTTGGGATCTGCATCCCAGGCCGCCGCCAAAGCGGCCAGGCTCAGTGTGGGAACAAAGCGATCCCGGAATCGAATCAGCAGCGGGACTCTTCGAAAGATCCCATCAGGGTCGGGCGAAGCATTGATGTTCCCCACGGCCTTGGCCGACTCGATGATGGGCAACAAAGGAAGCCCTGAATTCCTTACGTGATTCACGTGAAAGAATTGGAAGTCAGGTCCGGCTCTCAGGTTCCACGCGCGCTTGAAGAGCGCGTTCGCCCTTGTGGTATCGAGGCTCCTGAGTCCCCGGGGACTCTTCAAATCCACAGGAATCAGCCCAACCGGGACCACGACCATTTCCGACCCGGCCACCATATCAATAAGAGCCTTGTCCCCTTGGTCGCTCTTCCCCCTGGTGGTGTACATGATGTCGAACACGACCAGCCGCGCTCCCAGTTCAGCGAGCCTTTCCACAACGCGAGCGCTGACCGCCCTGTCCCACGGCCACTGGCCCACCTTGCTGATGGCCGTGTCGTCCACATCAACATGCACCACGTTTGAACTGAGTTCGCTGTTCGCAAACCAGGTCAGCTTAAGGTCATATATTCTGTGATTCAGTGAAGTGAAAGGATCGGGAAACAGGTAGAGCACGACAATGGACAAGCAGAGCCAGAACATGCTCATTCGCCGGCTCCAGGACAAAGGTCCTTCTGGGTCCAAGCTTACGGCAAACAACATTGCACCATGTGAAGTCTGTTCTGTTTGTCGGTCCCGCGGTCCCCCGGGGGATTTGCGCGACACGGATCCCTAGCCGGGACGGCTTACTCCTCCGGCCTGATCTTCTTTGTTCTGCCCTGGGCGCCCGTCACCTGACCGGGAATCTCACTATCCACGGGCGAGGGCGGAGCAGCTCTTTTCGCGGCCGGTACGCTCTTGGGGAACCCCATGAGTCTCAAACTGCGTGGCCCGGCCGCAAGGCGCTTCATGTCGAACATGACTCGGTTGAAACCCTTGTCGGCAGTGGCGTTCTCCAGCTTCTCAGCCAGGTTCTTCATTTTCCCGGACGCATCCGCTGGAATGGTGATCCAGCCCTTCTCCGGGGACGGCTTGAACGGACCCAGGTCAAAAGGCTTTGAACTCACGTAGAAGGCCAACTTGCCCTCCAGTGTTCCCTTTGCAAGCCCCAATCCTGTCATGACGACCGTAGCCGCAAGCGTGTAACGTTCACCCTTCTTGATTTCGGTGTCCGGGCTCTTCCCCTTGGGGATCATGACCGCGACATCACCCGCCCCTGAAACAGCCACTACTGTGACATACGCGTTGCGGTCCGCTCGAAAACCAATTCTGCGGGGCTCCTTCTGCTTATCCGCGCCGCGTGGAAGGCTTTCGGCCCATACCTTCAGTCCGATCGGATCGGACGCGGGTTTTCCGATCACCAGCAAATCGGGCCCTCGAACAGCGGGAGCTTCAGCATGGCAATAGGCCGGTCCCCAAACCTGAAGGAGGATTCCTCCAAAAAATATCCCTGCGACAACAAGCCCTGGTAGCCGACTAGACATATTGACCTCCGTATTGGGAATTGACTTGAATCGGTCCACGATGCCGGCCACGCCCCCCCCCCCGGAATTCATAATTGCCAACTAATAACAATTGTCGCGAAAAGTCTCCAATTGTTCAAGGCAATTCGCGACAAAGTGTTGTTTCCCTGATAGGAGACCACACCCGTTGTCATGTTATCTCGCCCGCAGACCCACTATCAAAGCGCTCAAGGCCGCGGGAGTAATGCCCGCGACACGGCTCGCCTGCCCCAGGGAGCGGGGCTGAATCATCTTCAATCTTTCCCTAAGTTCCGTGGAGAGTCCGTCCAGGTTTTCGTAGTCCATATCCCGGGGGATGCTCACACCTTCCATCTTGCGGAAATGCTTCACCTCCCGCAACTGTCGATCAATGTACCCCTCGTATTTCAACTCAATTTCGATACGCCGCGCGACCTGGGGGTCCAGATCACTCTCCACCAAATTGAGGGCAATCAGATCTTCAATGGTTATCTCGGGCCTCTTGAGCAATCCGGCCGCGGTCACGGTCCCTCGAAGGTCCGATCCTCCGCGGGAACGAACGAGCGTGTTCACCTCGTCCGTGGGCTTGACACGCTTGTCCCGAAGCAGGTTGATCTGTTGCTCTCCGGTCCGCCACTTCCGCTCGAATTCCTCCAGAAGCGAAGGCTCAATGAGACCCAGGTCGCAGCCCTTTGCCAGGAGGCGATCCGCTGCATTGTCCTCTCTGAGCAGGAGGCGGTATTCTGCACGCGATGTGAACATCCGGTAAGGCTCAGGCGCGCCTCGCACCACAAGATCGTCTATCATCACGCCCATGTAAGCCTCAGAGCGGTCCAGCACAAACCGCCCGGTCCCGAGTATTTCCGAGGCCGCGTTGATCCCGGCCAATAGACCCTGAGCCGCGGCTTCCTCATATCCTGAAGTCCCGTTGATCTGCCCCGCAAGATACAAGCCTTTCACAAGCTTGGTTTCAAGGGTGACCTTCAAACAGGTGGGGTCAATATAATCATACTCAATGGCATAGGCCGGCCGTACGATCTCAGCCTTCTCCAGACCCGGCACCGATCTGACCAAATCCTCCTGCAACCGTAGGGGAAGCGAATTACCCAACCCCTTGAGATACACCTCGGAGGTCCGCAGCCCCTCCGGCTCCACCACCACGGGATGTCTGGGTCGATCCGGAAAGTGCGCGATCTTGTCTTCCAGTGAAGGGCAGTAACGCGCGGGAGTTCCCTCGATCGCGCCCGAGTAGAGCGGTGACCTGCTCAGATTGTCTCTTACCAGCGCATGGGTTTCCGCGGAGGTGTGGGTCTTGAAACAGGAAACGCTTGGACGTTCAAGATCCGTAGTCCTCAGGGAAAACGCACGGACATGGGTGTCCCCCGGGGCCTCTTCCATTACCGAAAGGTTGACTGTGGAGCCCTTGATCCGCGGGGGCGTGCCGGTCTTGAAGCGCGCCCAGGGCAAACCGATGTCCTTGAGTTGGGCGGCCAGTTCAATAGCGGAGAATTCTCCGGTTCGCCCCGCGGAATAGGAGGCGGACCCAATATGTATGGTCCCATCGAGAAACGTGCCGGTGGCAAGTATCACCGCGTGTGAGCGAATCTCATGGCCGGATCGCTCCCTGATGCCGTTGCATCGGCCACTGTCAAGTATGAGAGCGTCCACCATCTCCTGGCGTACGTGCAGATTGGGCTCCTTTTCCGTGGCCGCTTTCATGGCAAGAGAATATTCGAGACGGTCGCACTGCATCCTGGAACCCTGCACTGCGGGACCTTTCCTGGTGCCCAGCGTTTTGTACTGAATACGCGAAGCGTCTGCGGCCAGACCCATTTGGCCACCCAGAGCGTCAATCTCTTTCACCAGATGCCCCTTGCCCAGTCCCCCGATGGAAGGATTACAAGGCATCAATCCGATGGTGTCGACGCTCAGGGTGTACATGACCACGGACAGACCCATCCGGGCCGCGGCAAGACCTGCCTCGCACCCGGCATGTCCGGCGCCCACAACTATTATGTCCACATCGGAGTTTGGCATTATGGATTTCCGGCCTGTCTACCGATCCCGTCCCATTCTCTTCTCCCATATCCGCGCCCATCCGCGCAATACGAGGTCAAAACATCTTTGCCGCGGATTGCGCGGATAACGCGGATAATCGGAAAAGCCTATACTAACCGTTCACCGGGTGCTTCGCACCCCAGAGTAATCACTACTGAATTCTCACTGTCGGATCTGCTCCACTCGCAGCCTGAGGCTTTTCGCGTCCGCGGAACGATCGGTGGCTTCGTATAGATCCGCCAGGTTTTCCATGCAATCGGCCACAAAGGGATGTTCAGCCCCGAAGGACTTCTCAATCAGGTCCTTGGAGCGCGTCAGAAGGGACTCAGCCTCATCGTAGTTTTTCATGCCTATTTGTGTCCCGGCAAGATTGTGCAGTGAAGAGGCCACGTGGGGATGATCCGGGCCAAAGGTCTTCTCCGCTATTTCCAGGGCCCGCCGGTATAGCGGCTCCGCGTCCTTGTACCGTTGCAGCGAATCCAATAGCCCGCCAAGATTGTTCAACGTTTCACCCACCGTGGGATGGTCGGGTCCATAGGTCTTTTCCTGTATGGCAAGGGCACGATCGTACAATGCTTTCGCGCCCGGGTTCTTCCCCACCGATCTGTAGACCCCTGCCAGGTTGTTCAATGCCGTGGCCACATCAGCGTGTTCAGGCCCCAGGGCTTTTTCCAGAATACTCAGCGCATTGAGGAACAGCGGCTCCGCCTTGTCCAGTTTTCCCTGCTCAAAATACGCGCCGGCCAGATTGTTCAAAGAAGTCGCCACGTCCGCGTGATCCTTGCCCAGCGATCTCTTTCTCAGTTCCAAGGCACGCTCCCACAGAGGTTCGGCCTCTGAGTATCTCATTTGAGCCCTGTATATCTCAGCAAGATTGTTCAGAGATCTTGCCGTTCGCGGATCATCCGGTCCGAAAGACTCTTCAGCCTCTTGCAGCGCTTTCTTGCCCATCTCCTCGGCCGCTTTGTAGTCTCCTCGTTGAAACAGTTCCACTGCCTTCTTGTTGAGTTCGTCCCACATTAGTATCCTCTCCTTTGTCCTATGAAAGGTCGCCATTCCTTGTGATTCAGCATTTGCCACGTGTATGGCCGCTCACAGGCATCAGAATACCATAGAAAGGTGTGTACGCGAAGATCATCCGGGGGGCCGGGGTCGTCGTTGAGCAACGCGCGGTTGGATCGGAACCTCGTCTGAAATCGCCGGCCGGGCCCCGGAATGGCCATTGCAAGTCTGTTCCAGCCGATACCCGAGGAAGAGAGCGATACCGCGACCCTCGGGACGCAGCCCCTACAGCCACACTCCACGGCATTTTGGGCGTCTTTATTCTTTTTTCGGACTTGAGGGAACGGGCATACCCCTGGATCGAAGTTTAAACACGTAGCCACCGGCCGGTGATTTCGGGTCGCGGGACAGGAGAACGAAAATTCTTCTTCCTTTGGAGATTTTCTTCTTGATCTAAGGGACCACAGGGTGTTAAAAAGGAATTAGGACAAACAGATCGGCCGACCGGTCAAGTTGGCGAACCTTCTTTCCCAGGCGTTTCTAAAGCCGATCAAAGAACCACATGCCTACGGGTCCACCACAAGCCTGCTATTATTCGGAAATCCCCGGGATTGAGGCCTCTCGGGTTATGGCGTCGTGTGCGTGCCCCGCGGACGCCGACTCTTTGCCTCGTTCCGGCTTCCGTTTCAAACGATCTTCACCTGTACGTAAACACAAGGAGGGAATAGAGCCATGCCCAATCTGCTCGTAGACGAGCGCGACGTGAAATTTGTGCTCTACGAACAGCTCAACGTCGAGGAGCTGTGCGAGGCGGAGAAGTACTCGGAATTCTCCCGAGAGATGTTCGACATGGTGCTGGACGCGGCCCAGAAGTTGGCCGAAAAGGAGCTGGCGCCCACAAACCAGGACGGGGACAAAATTGGGGTTGTCTTGAAGGACGGTCAGGTAAAGGTCCCCGAATCCTTCCATCAGGCTTATCGCCACTATTGCGAAGGTGGATGGGCTTCTTTGACCCTTCCCGAGGAACATGGAGGGCAGGGATTCCCTTCCGTGATGTACGGCGCTACCGCTGAACTCTTCAACGCGGGCAACTTGTCTTTGATGATGTATCCCGGGCTCACCATAGGCGCGGCGCGTCTCATTGAGAAATTCGGGACAGAAGAGCAGCAGCGCACGTACATGGACAAGATGTTCACCGGTGAATGGGGTGGGACCATGTGCCTCACAGAGCCCCAGGCCGGCACCGATGTTGGGGCAATCAGGACCAAGGCGGTCAAGAATCCGGACGGCACGTATTCCATAACCGGTGGAAAGATCTTCATTTCATCCGGTGATCACGACCTCACGGAAAACAACATCCACATGGTTCTGGCCCGAATTGAAGGCGCTGCCCCGGGAACCAAAGGCATCAGCATTTTCATAGTTCCCAAGAAGAAAATCGAGAACGGTGGATTGGTCGATAATGACGTGGTGTCCGCCGCTATCGAGAAGAAAATGGGACTCCACGCTTCCGCCACGGTCGCGCTCAACTTCGGGGAAAAGGACAATTGCACCGGGTACCTGTTGGGCGAAGAAAACAAGGGCATGCGGATCATGTTCAACATGATGAACGAAGCAAGGCTTGCGGTTGGGTTTCAGGGCTTGTCCCTGGCCGGAACCGCGTACCTGCACGCTCTGAAGTACGCCACGGAGCGGCATCAGGGACCGGAAATCTCCGCGATGAGAGATCCTATGGCCCCCAAGGTCCCGATCATTCAGCACCCTGACGTTCGCAGGATGCTCATGTGGATGAAGAGCGTTACCGAAGGGATCCGTGCTCTACTGTACTACACCAGCTATTGCGAGGATCGGGCCCTTACAGCCAAGACCGAGGAAGAGGCGGCGAAGTACCAGGGTTTCATAGACATATTGATTCCCCTGTGTAAGGCCTGGTCTACAGACATGGGCTTTAGAGTGACCGAGATGGCTGTTCAAATTCACGGCGGTTACGGCTACTGCCAGGAGTACCCCGTGGAACAGTTTCTCAGGGACATAAAGATCACCTCGCTCTATGAGGGGACCAACGGCGTACAGGCGCTCGATCTGGTGGGCCGCAAGCTCGGCTACCACCAGGGCGCGCTCTTCATGGCTATTGTCGGAGAGACGGGGAATATTCTCGAGAACGCGAAAAAGAACTTCCATCTCAAGGACATAGTGGAACCCTTTGATACCGCGCGAAATCAGCTCATCGAAGTCACCCGCTATTTCGGCCTCAAGAGCATCACTGAAGACTTCATGACGCCGATACTGTACGCCGGTCCATACTTGGAACTCTTCGGAGACGTAGCGGTCGGGTTCATGCTACTATGGCAAGCAGTCATAGCGGAGCGTCGCCTGACCGAGATATACGCCGACTCCAAGGCGGACACCCCCGAGAAGCAGGCTGAAGTGCTTCGGTCCAACAGGAGCGCTGCGTTCTACAGGGGCAAAATAGCCTCTGCCGAGTTTTTCTCCAACACGATTCTTTCTCTGTCAAAGGGAAAGGCCCGGGCCATCATGAGCGGTGAACGTTCCGCGCTGGACATCCCGGAAGAATCGTTCGCCCTATTCTAGGATTGATCGGAGTCTAAATATGAAAGCAAGAAAAGTGGTGCTGGTGGACGCGATAAGGACCGCGTTCGGCAAGGCCGGTGAGAAAGGGGTGTTCTGGAACACGAGGGCCGACGACATGGTGGTCAAGGTGATTCGGGAGCTTATGAGGCGCAACCCGAAAGTGAAGCCCGAAATGATCGGAGAAAACGCCTGGGGCGTCTTCTGCCAGGAAAAGGATCAGGGTTTGACTCTGGGGAGGACCACCGTCATCCTCGCGGGATTGCCCGTTGAGACTGCCGGCTACTCTATCGACCGCATGTGCGCCGGTGGCATGAGCGCCCTCACCACAGCCGCGTCCGAAATCGCATTAGGCGCCTTTGACTGCGCCATAGCAGGTGGCGTGGAACATATGGGACATCATCCAATGGGAGCCACCGCGGACCCCAATCCTCGGTTCCTCACCGACAGGCTCGTTGACCAGAGCGCCATGTCCATGGGTGAGACTGCGGAGAATCTGCACGACATGTTCCCGGGCATAACCAAGGAGATGGCCGATGAATATGCGCTGGCATGCCAAGCCAGGGCAAAGCAGGCCCTGGACTCGGGGAAAATAGCCGAGATGATCGTGCCCATGACCGTCTACACCGGCGAAGGCTGGACCGTTGCGGATAGTGACGAGCAGCCTCGCCCCGAAACCACCGCTGAAGGGCTTGCTCAGCTGCGCACCCCGTTCCGCGTTATGGGCAATGTTACCGCGGGCAATGCATCGGGTCTCAACGACGGAGCCGCCGGCGCTCTGCTGATGGCCAAGGATATGGCTGAGGATCTCGGGATCGAGCCCAAGATGGAAATGAAGGCGTACACGTATGCCGGGGTGGATCCTGCGGTGATGGGAATCGGTCCGATTCCCGCGACTCACAAGGCCCTCAAGATCGCTGGTCTGAAGATGGACGACATCGGCTTGATCGAACTCAACGAGGCTTTCGCTGTGCAGGCCGTGGCCTTCTCGAAGGAGTTCGGGCTGGAGATTCCGGATGATCCCAGGATGAACATTTTCGGCGGCACAATAGCCTTCGGGCATCCGCTGGCCTCTTCCGGGGTAAGACTTGCGCTCCACCTCATGCATGGTTTTGCGGCCCATCCTGAAGTCAAGTACGGGCTTACGACCATGTGCGTGGGACTCGGGCAGGGCGGAACGGTTGTTTGGAAGAACCTCCAGCGCAACGGCAAAAAGGAAGCCAAGAAACAAGAAAAGAAGCAGGAAAAGGAAAAGAAGGACAAAAAGGGTTGAGGATTGTGCAGCGGACAGCACCCACCCGATTCGGTCGCATGCGGCACAATCGGGGCTTGGGCGTCGGAATCCGCTCCTCAAGCCTGTTGATCTTTGTACGGCCGTCGTGGATTCGGCGGTTTTCAGAGTATGCCTTAACGGAAAGGAATCGTCATGGCTGATGCGCCAACTCAATTCTATACAAGAATCTATGATTCCCGTGTGGGGAAGATTGCCATTGTCACCATGGACAACGGCGAAGACTACAAGCAACCGACAACTTTCGGCGAAAAGGCCCTGGCTTCTCTCGGCAAGTGTATGGACGAGATTGAAGCCATGAAAGACCTCAAGGGAATGATGCTCTGCGGCAAGCAGTACATATTCGGCGCGGGCGCGGACCTGACTCAGGTCCCATTTGTCAATACCTTTGAACAGGGTCGCCGGAACGGGGAAGTAGGACACACCGCATTTAAGCGAATCATGGATCTAAAGATCCCGACCTTGGCGGCGATCAACGGTGCAGCCCTGGGCGGCGGCCTGGAGATCTCCCTGTACTGCGACTACCGCACCGTATCCAAAGCGGTTACGGCAATCGCGTTTCCCGAGTGTTTTCTCGGTCTGGTTCCCGGATGGGGCGGTTCATCCCTCACCCCAAGGCTGGTGGGACCGGAGAAAGCCATCGAACTCATTATCTACAACCCTTTGAATCAGAACCGCATGACAAGGGGTCCCAAGTTCTTTGAATTGGGGCTCGCCGATCGTCTCTTCGACAGCGTGGAGTTCTTCGATGAATCTGTCGCGCTCCTGGAGGACATCATTGAGGGTAAGGTGAAGATCGAGCGGACCCCGCCTGACGTTTCCAAGGCCAAAGCAGCCATAGCAGCGGCCCGGGACTTCATCGACGGCAAGGTGCACGGGGCCGCACCCGCGCCCTACAGGGCTCTTCAGCTTATTGAACAGGCATGCGATCCAAAGCGGACCATCGAGGAGTGCTTCGCGGAAGAGGACAAGGCGCTCGGTGATCTGATCAAGAGCCGTCAGTGCAAAGCAGGTATTTACAGCTTTGATCTGGTTCAGCGTCGGGCAAAGAAGCCGGTAGGAAGGCCCAAGGACATCAAGCCGCGTAAGATCAAGAAGATCGGAATAATCGGCGCGGGACTTATGGCCTCACAGATGGCGCTGCACTTTCTACGGCGCTACGGTGTGCCGGTTGTAATGAAAGACATCAAGCAGGAATTCCTGGACAAGGGTCTGGGATACGTCAAAGGAGAGCTGGCCGGTCTGGTTACCAGAGGTAGATTAACGCAACCCAAGGCGGATCACCTCTTCCACATTCTCATCGGAACCCTTGATTACGAGGATTTCGCTGACTGCGATTTCGTAATCGAAGCAGTCTTCGAGGAGATGGACATCAAGCAGAAGGTCTTCGCTGAGGCTGAGGGCGTTATTTCCGACAAGTGCATCCTTGCTACGAACACGTCGAGTCTTTCAATCACTGAGATGGCGTCCAAGCTGAAACATCCGGAACGGGTTGTGGGCTTTCACTTCTTCAATCCCGTGGCCATAATGCCTCTGTTGGAGATTATCAAGGGCGAGAAGACCGATGACGAAACCCTGGTCACAGCCTTTGAATGCGGGAAGAAGATCCGGAAATTCGCGATCCTGGTTAAGGATTCCACCGCGTTCATGGTCAACAGGCTGCTCACAAGGCTCCTCAGTGATTGCTTTGAAATGGTAGACGAGGGAGCGGATTTCGAGCAGGTTGATGAAGCCGCTCTGATGCTGGGAATCCCTATGGCTCCGTTTGAGCTTCTGGGATTGGTAGGACCCGCTGTCGCGTTCCATGTCCTGGAGACTTGCCACAACACCTGGCCCGAGCGATTCCCCATCAACGAACATCTCAAGCAGTTCGTGGCGAAAAAGGGCACGGCAATCTACCAGGGAGCGGGCCCCAACAAGAAACTCAGCCCCCCGGCCGCGGAGGTTTGGAAACAGAAAGGCGATAAGGAGTTCGTGAAGGAAGAGATCCTCGACCGGCTCCTCACCAGCCTGACGGTTGAGATCGACCTCATGCTCAAGGAAAAGGTGGTGCCTGACCCCAAGGACATCGACACCGCAATGATCCTGGGGGCTGGATGGCCTTTCTTCAACGGCGGAATAACCCTTTACCTGGATATGGTGGGTTATACGCCCAAGGTCCTGCAAAAGGTGTTTTTCACCATCTGAGACCAACTGACATGCCTGAAAGCACAGGCACAACGAAACATGAAAGTCTTTTCCGTTGTTCAATGGTCCGGGGCTTCGCCTCGGACTGGGGCGTCAAGAGCGCGCTCTCTGCGCATGGCCTTGGAGGGGAGACTCCGGTGAAAGCCTCGACCGATGGGATTCCCTCCGGTCATCCCATCTTACGTGCTTCAAGCCCGGTGAACCATTAGAGACATCATACAGTTCCCTCAGGACCGCGCGAAGATTACCGTTGTGCTTCGTAAACAGCATGGCGTTCAGTTGGTGGAGGGATTCCGCTTCTTCACCCACCAGATCCGTGACGATTTCGTTCAACAGATCCGGGTTGGTGGAGCATTCCATCAGAAGGGGGAGCATCCCCTTCCGGTGGGTGGCGATTATCAAGCCCCCTGCCCTTTTGGACAGCAGTTTCAAGCACAGCCAGGAAGCTCGCCCCAATAGATCGGCCCCGTCGACTATTAGTATTTGGCGTGAGGCTTGGTCGGTTGTCACCGATCTCAGGAATGCCGCCGGCATTTTCCGTGTCGCAGAGTTGAGCCTTATGAATTCTATGGAATGGCCCTGCCCCTGGAGTCTGGGCGCCAGGCCTTCCAGCATGGTCGTCTTACCGGAGCCGTGGGGTCCCTCAATTGATGCGCGGAACCTCAGGTGCTCAAGCGCGGCCATGATCTGTTCCCAACTGTGCCCCTGTGGACGAAAACGCACCTTGTCAATTCGCTCAGATGCAAAAGGATTGTCGCGAGGCCGCATCAGAGGCCCCTATCAGTTCCCGGTCTGATCCCGGATGCGCACTTCTTCACCTGTGGGCGAGACTGTGAGGTCGAACCGCTCGGTCAGATCCGAAGGCTTTGCAATCAGTTCGAGCGCCCAGATCAGCGAGATGAGTCGGCCGGAAAAGCTGTACGGACCCTCAGGGAGCTTGAACGAGAAGTCACGCCTGTCATGCGCTTGGGGATTGGCCAATGCTACGCCGGCCACGATTCCCACGTCCCGGTCTCCTTTGCCCTTGGTGTACCAGAACAGCCTCAGTTCAACACTGTCGGGGACTTGATCGAGATCCCACGACACGGTCCCTGACACCTTGTCCGTGGGAACGAACCGGTCCTTTCCGCGCTCCGTCTCTATTGTCATCTTGCTCATCACATGTACCCGTTCCGCGTGAACCGAACAAGCTCCCGGAATTACGTATGGGGGAATACTATCGCATATCGCCCCAGGAAAGATCCACGGGCATTACGTGTATCTCAAACTCCTCGTCAATATCGGGCCAGTTCCCGATGTCTCCCTTCACGTGGATGGACCAGATGATCCTGTTGTTATCGCTCCGGAATGAGTGCACCGTGTCCGGAGGAATCGACACTACGGTGGAGCCGGTAATCATTCCAAGCGGATTGGTCATGTGCGCCAGGTGGATACTGGAAAAGCTCTCCTCATCAGTACACAGGTCGGAGCCCCGGGTGTAGTCCGCTTCCTCTTTGCCTTCCAGATAGATCTGGAGATCCTGGATCATTTGCGCTCGGCCTGAAACGCGCCACTCAAGATCCACAGATTCACCGATCCTCACAAAGCCGCTCCCCAGTGTGAGATGAACTCGAGGGTTGGCCAACTCCAGGAGGGATTGACCGAGCTTTCCGATCAGGCCCAATCCGAGCAACACAAAAGGTATGACGAATACTGAGAGGAGATATTCAGGCCGGCCCGACAGCCAGCTTTCCACCGCCTTCCACACGAACACAGCGGTGATGCCGTTCCAGAAGACCGCTATGAAGACCGCCATGCCGACCTTGCCGAATCTGGACGTGTCCGGCTTGAGTTTCAGCGGCCCGTGAGAATCTGCAATATCGGGAAGCCCGGGGACAGGCCCCGCCCTGGTCGGATCCCCTGCCCGGATACCCGCGTACGGATGGCTGGGTATGCCTTTCTTCCCAAAACCTCCCTTGGCCGTGTAGTAGATCCCTCCCCCTCCCACAAGCGCGAACACAAACGGGATGAGCCCAAAGAAAAGATCCCGCGTGGGGCCCCGCGCCAGCACAGCGTCCGTGGGATCATCAGGATTCACATAGCACACGGTCCGCACGCCGCGCCGATGCTCCCGAACGATCTCCCTCTTGCTGTCGTGTCCGCTGGTAGAGCCTGCCATGAAATGGTATCGGTTGGACTTGTGTGCCTTGCCGTCTATCTCATATTGGTAGAGGATGTCTACACTGTACGTTGTGTCTTCGCTGCCCTCGTGTGACCTGACGCGGCTGGAAAGGATCACGCACGGAGTCTCGATCCAATCCATAGCGTCGATGATCTTCACCACAGGCCCGACGAACATCCCGCCAAAACCACCCAGGCCCGCTACGAGGAAAATCGAAAAAAAGACGTAGATCCACCAACGGCCCCGAATTCGTGACGCAGTGTCGGAAATGGAATCACTCTGAACGCCCGTACGTGATAAGATACCGCCTCGCCAGACAAAGTAGATCCCCCCACCTCCTACCGCAACGAAAATCAGGGAAAAGAGAGCGCCTAGAATCATCCACGGCGTTTTGTGCTCCAGAACAGCCTCGCTCGGATTGGACGGATTCACGAAACAAACAGATGAACTCTCCGGTCTGTACTTCTTCACAAGACCCCGGGCGTCCCCATAGTCGCCGGAGCCCTTGTATTTTCTCGCATAACGGGTTGAGGTGTAACGTTTGCCTTGAAACTCGTATTCATACTCTACTTGAAAACGGTACTGATGGCCCGCCTTCCGGACCTGGCTGGAAAGGATCACACAATCTACTTTCTGCCACGTTCGCGGAAGAATGATCCGGTATGAGTTCCGGACAATCATTGCAGTGAAGAAAAGCCCCGCAAGAAGGAAAATCGAAAGGAAAAGGCTGAGAAAGATCTTACCGACCGTGTTCATTTCCCGGACACCTTTGGATGGGCCGCCGGCTGCAATTCGCGCCGACCTTGAGGCAGTTACCATGTGGTCAATGCGGAAAATTTCCAAGGCGGAGTATACCCCAAAGCGATAGGGATGTGTCAACTTTAGCCCGGATCATTCGGCGGTCTCTGACAATAGGCCGGCTTCTCAGCACTCCTGCGTCACCGAGTCTGCGAATTTCCGTATACTGCCCACTCGCAGGTGTCACATTGGGACAGAACCTCTTGAAACCGCCATATTTGTGGGCATTTTCCGGATCTGGTGACCATTCAGTCATTCGGGGGGCGATGGGAACGACCACGTTCCTGCGTTTAAGGGATGGCAAGAGGGCACACACACAGGTGCTTCCCCTACACTGCCCCACGACGGGCCTGGACTCAGACGTAGGGGCAGACCCCATAGGCGTTAACTTGAGGCCAAATTGCCTAGAAAACCCCTGAAAATGGGCTCTGTTACGTTCGGACCTCTCAACCGTCACCCCGGCGAACCCCTGATCGTAGTCCGGGGCAGGCTCTATGTGTCTGCCGTCACCTTAAAAGCCCCCCGAAACTGAATGGTTACCGGATCTGAATGAAAGAGCTTGACAAGTGTTATCGTCATTGCTACCATCCGACCCGTCGGGTTAGCGACCGACCGGTCGGGTGGGCTTATCTCAATTCCAATTACTCCGGCTTCCCTGACAGGTAGCAGCACTTAGCCTGTCTCTTCACGACAATGGAATCTACCGCGACCGGAGGAACGAGAATGGGCAACAATATCACTCTAGGAGACATCAGAAAGCCCCAGATCCTGAACGCGGCTCTGACGACCATCGCGAAATCGGGTTTCCAAAACGTGACCCTGGACAAATTTGCCAAAGCTGCCGGCTTGTCAAAGGGCGGGCTGGTTCACTACTTTCCCACCAAAGTCAGCCTCATTGAGCAAGCCGTGGTCATGTTCTATGAGCGGATTTTTCAGCGTGGACGAGAAGCCCGAGATGTGCATGAGGATTCCTTGGAGAAGGTCCTTTCGTTCACGTGGCTCTACGACCGGGAGGACCCGGATTTGGCGGTGGGTTATCGGCTCCTATTCGATTTCATGGCTTTGGCGTCGCAAGGCGAAGATTTTCGAAAGCTTTTCCACGATTGGGTAGAAAACTGGATCGTTCTGCTTGCTGAACCGATTCAGGAGGGTGTCGAACTCGGGCTGTTCAAAGTGACGGATGTCGAAAGCGCGGCACGCGTGGTATCCGCCATCTACCAGGGTATAGCGACTCGGTGGTATCTGGACCGTGACACGCATTCCTCCGAGTGGGCTGTGGACTCTTTGCGCCACACTGTTACGCTTTTGTTGATCAGTGAACCAGTGCGCCAACTCTAAACGTAATGGTTCACCGGGCTTGAAGCGGTTCTGCGCCCGGTGAGGTTTGGAGGGGGCGACTCATCTCCCCCTCCAAACCTCACCCATACGTAATTCCGGGAGGTTGTACGGTTCGCGGTGAACGGTTACCTCTAAACACACTTCACAAGGAGGAACAGAAAATGCCGGTTTTTGAGAGCACGGAGAAGATGTATGAAGTCCTGGGGGATCTCTTTGACCACTTGTTGAAGCACCCGGACGCGGGTCCCAAGTTCCAAGCCGCGAAGATCGTTATCCGGTTCGCCATTACCGATCCCGCGGGGGAGATCTGGTTGACTCCGGAAGGAGAGGTGATCTGCGGAGGGGCGGACCTCAAACCCACTGTGGAAATGACCCTGAGTGGTGACAGCTGCCATCAGTTTTGGATGAAGGAGCTCTCGATGCCCATTGCGCTTGCAAAAGGCCGCATCAAGGCCAAAGGCCCCTTGCCGACGGTCCTCAAGCTCTTGCCAATTCTCAAACCAGCGTACGAAGCCTATCCCGAAATCGCCGGAAAACATGGCATCGGAGTCTAACCCGGGTCACGGAGGATACACAATGAGCATGGAACGCGGGATGAAACAGTTTGAGCAGGACCGCAAGGAAGCGGTCAAGATTGCGGCACGACTGCTCTTGGCATCGGGAACCACGTCCCCTCGGGTCGGAGGAGTCGGAGAGTGCACCATACACATCGTGGAAGACGAATGCGACATCGAGGACTTGTGCCAACAGATCGAAGCTATGGCCGACGAGAACAAGGGATGGGATTTCTTCCAGAGAGACGCGGCCATGTTGCGGGACGCGGACGCAGTGCTGGTCGTCACTTCTCTCCGATCCCTGACGGATCCTTCGGACATTAATTGCAACATGTGCGGCAAGCTCACGTGCGAGTACATGCGGGAATCCGAACGGCTTCCCAAAGAACCGGGAGTGGCGTTCACCGGGCCTCTGTGCACATTCCGGGCGAACAACATCGCGTACGCGGTTGACGGCATTGTTTCACAGGCTCGCAACCTTGGGATCGACTACGGCGTTTACTGGTCCGCCGGAGCAGCCGCGATGAGAATGCGAATCGTGCCGAGGGATACCGGGTTTGCACTGGCAGTGGGAATCTCGGTCACCGAAAAGTCTCCGTTCAGAGATATTCCCGTCAGGTACGCTGAAATGAACGAGCGTACCATGAATGATCGGATCATCAAGAGGCTCTGGCCGCAATTCAGGTCAATTTATAGCTGAGCCGCGAAAAAGGGAGGAAGCCAAATGCAAAGACGCGAAATGGACGATCTTCTTCTGGGCGGTCTGGACCGGGCGGTCGAGCTGATGGCAGTGGCGGCCCACAACAGTTTCCGGTTCGCCGGGAAGAACACTGCACGGATCGTAGCCGCGAGCAAAGACGACATGCAGGAGATAGCCGAATACTGTTTGTCACTGGGTGACATGTCTCCCCTGGGAGCGAGAGACGGGCGGCACCTCATCGAACTGATGAAAGAGCCCATGGCCTTGATGATCCTGGGGGATAAGCGAAGGTCGCAGTTCAACTACAATTGCGGCGCGTGCGGGTACCGTAGCTGTGCTGACATGAACGCCGCGGAAGAGGTGGAATCGCTTACATCAAACGGTCCCAGTTGTCAGTTCAGGAACATCAATCTCAACATAGCCGCAAATGCCGCGGCCGCGGTGGCGTGGCGTCTGGGATTGCACTGTCGAGTGTTCAGCACGTTCGCGTTTGCTGCCAGAGCCATGGAAATCATTGAAGATGTGGACATCGCAGCGAGCGTTTCCGTGAGTGTGGCCAAGCAGGACCCGTACTTTGATAGACACAAGTACTGGACCCAAGAACATTGGGACGAAACATTCAAGAAGGAATTCCCGACCTTTAGTCGGGGCTTCATAGGAGCCGTTGAAGAGTAACGGAAAAGCGCTACCGGAGGGAGCAATGGGATCGAAAACACACCTCAATCAAGCCATAGCGTCTCATCTTGTGGAGTTAAGAGCCGATGAGATGCCTGATCAAGAGGTATTTGTCTTTGAGCGAGGCGAGCACGGCGATGACGTGCTCACCTACAAGGACCTCTATGAGAATTCCAATAAGCTAGCGCGATTGCTGCTCGACAACGGGATCGGAAGCGGTGACGTTTTCGCGGTCTTCATGAGGAACTATCCCGAGTTTGCACACTGTCTCCTGGCTGGAACAACCATCGGCGCGATCGCTGTGCCCGTGGATCCGCGATCCCGCGGGGATCGCTTGAGGTTTCTCCTGACCAACAGTAGTGCAAAGGCGGTCATAGCGTCTGGTGAATGTCTGGAACAGGTGCTGGAAGTTGCCCGTGACGTGCCCAAGGTCAAGTTTGTTTCCGTTGTGTACCAGCGGGACCAGCAGGTCCCGGTTTCGTCGGCTTTCCATGCGCTCAACGAGACGCTGGAAGCCGATTCCTGGCGAACTGTAGATCAACAGGTCATGGATGTACGGCATCCCATGCAGATCATCTACACTTCCGGCTCCACCGGGGATCCGAAAGGGGTGACGATTCGCAACAATCGACTCGGGGTGTTTAACATTTTGAACAAACTGTGCTGGAAGTACAAGAAAACCGACTGCCTCTATAACGGGCTTTCGCTGACTCACGGCAACGCTCAGGCCGTGACGTTCTTTCCCGCGCTGACCATGGGTATCAAAGCGGTTTTCAGCCCCAGGTTCACCAAGAGCAGGATTTGGGACATTTGCAGGAAGCACGGCTGCACGACATTTTCACTACTGGGAGGCATGATGGCCGGCGTGTACAACGAGCCCAACAAGCCGGACGATGCAGAGAATCCCGTCAGGATGGTGCTCAGTGCAGGGACTCCCGTGTCCATTTGGGAGGCCTTTGAAGAGCGGTTCGATGTGAATATTCTTGAATGGTACGGCGCAGTGGAAGGAGGCTTTGCTTTCAAGCCTCCAGGAAAAGGTCCCATCGGCTCGTTCGGGAAACCTGTGCCGGGAGTGATGGAGTTCAAGGTTATTGACGACGACGATAACGAGGTTCCTCCAGGACAGACGGGCGAACTGATCTCGCGCATGATTCGAGGAGAGACCAAAGTGGACTATCTGGGGCTGCCCGATGCCTCGGAAGAAAAGACCAAGGGCGGTTGGCTTCGTTCGGGTGACATGGTCCACAAGGACGAGAAAGGGTGGTATTTCTTCCACTACCGCAAGGGTACCGAACTGCGCAGGGCCGGCGATTTCATCCAACCCGACTACGTGGAGGCGGAGCTTGGAAAACACCCAGCGGTAAGCGAGGTCTGTGTGTATGGAATTCCGGCCGCATCGGGGGCTCCCGGAGAGAGCGATCTGGTGGCCGCCCTGGCGCCGTTCGACCGCGGGTCGATCGATCCCGGTTCCGTCTATGAACTGTGCAAGAAGAGGTTGGAATCCAACTACATCCCGTCCTATCTGCAAATAGTGGCTGAGATTCCCAAGAGCATCTCTGAAAAGGCTTTGGACAGGGTTCTCAGGAGCGAGTTCTCGCCCGACAATGACAACGTACACTCATATGAGGACAACAGGTGATTGCGCCTGGGAGGTGACTGAATGGCTTATCTGGATCTGAACATTGAACTCACTGACGAGCAGAACGCTTTGAAAGAGCAGACCCACAAGTTCGCCGCGGAGGTGCTCAGACCGGCGAGCATGGAACTGGACAAGATCGCTGATCCCGAAGAGGTGATCAAGAGCCCTATCCTCTGGGATACAATGAAGAAGGCCTTTGAATTGGGGTACCACAATGTGCTGATGTCCGATGCATCCGGCGGTCTTGGGTTGGATCCTTTGGAAGTCCACCTGGTCTTGGAAGAAATCGGCTGGGGCAGTGCGGATTTCGCCATAGCCATCGGTACATCTTGTTTTCCGGCGTTCTTTGCCTCCATGGTGCCCAATGACTTCCTGGAAGAGACAATCATCTATCCGTTCTGCGAAAACCGGGAGGCCACGTTCATAGGATGCTGGGCCATAACCGAGCCGAACCATGGCACGGATCAACTATGCCCCGGAACCGAGGTGTTTCGCGACCCGAAGATCAAAGGCCAGCTCAAGGCCCGTCTTGACGGAGACGAGTGGGTACTCAATGGGCAGAAGTCGGCATGGGTATCCAACGCACCGATCGCCACCCATGCACTGGCCTATTTGAATATCGATCCCTCCATGGGATTGGCGGGCGGCGGCATTTGCATAATACCCTTGAATTCGCCGGGAGTCAGCAGGGGGCGCGCATTGAACAAGATCGGTCAAAGGGCTCTTTCCCAGGGGGAGATCTATTTCGACGACGTGCGGGTTCCACGAGACTACATGCTGGTGGATCAGGAGAGCTACGAGGCTATGCTGGACCTGACTCTTTCCACTGCCAACGCCGCAATGGGAGCGATATTCACCGGTACGGCCCGAGCAGCATACGAAGAGACCTTGGCCTATTCCAAGGACAGGGTCCAGGGAGGAAAGCCGCTGTTCGAACATCAGATCATAAAGCACAAGCTGTTCAATATGTTCATGAAGGTAGAAGCCGCCAGAGCCTTGTCGCGTGCGGCCATGGTCTACAACTACAACAACACTCCTCCCGCGATTGAGTACTCTATCGCTTCAAAGGTATTTTGCACGAATACTGCTTTTGAGGTCGCGAATGAAGCCGTCCAAATCTTTGGCGGCTATGGCCTGAGCAAGGAGTACGCTATCGAGAAAATCTTTCGAGACGCCAGGGCGGCGCTCATAGAGGACGGGGCCAATGATAGCCTTATGATAACCGGCGCTCATTCTCTTTGAGGCCTTTACCGGCTTGTAAAGCTATAGTGATGCGCATTGATATTGGGTGTTGAGATCACCCTCCCCCTGCCCCTCCCGTCAAGGGAGGGGAGAGGGTTAGGGTTAGGGTGAGGGGGGGAGCAGCCGTAGAACCCAGTTTCAACGAGCAGCACTATAGTTGGCTTCCATTCATCGACTCTCTGACAACCAGGAGGTTCCCATGCGGGATGTACACGTGATCGGAGTGGGTATGATCCGCTTCGGCAAATATGCTGACCAAACAGTGCAGAGCATGGCTGAAAAAGCTGTGAGCCTCGTCCTGGAAGACGCCCTTCTGGACAAGAAGGACCTCCAGGCCGCCTTCTTCTCGAACACATTCTGGGGAATGTTCGGTAACCAGCATTCGATCCGCGGACAGGTGGCGCTCAGAGGAATGGGAATCGAGAAGATCCCCGTCACCAACGTTGAGAATGCATGTGCCGGTGCTTCAACAGCTTTGCACCTGGCGTACATGGGCATCAGAGCGGATATGTTCGACTGTGCCCTGGCCATAGGATCGGAGAAGATCTCCTGCCCGGACAAAATGCGCTCCATGCAGGCCTATGCTTCCTGCATGGACATGGACAACTTCCAGGAGCACATCGCCATGATCATGGAAGTGGGAAAAAGCTTCAACGTTGAAATACCCGAGGATGAATCAGCTCCCGGGCAAGGAAGGAGCATCTTCATGGACGCCTATGCCATGGGCGCCCGTTGGCACATGGACAGATTCGGCTCCACACAGAGGCAACTTGCGGTGATTGCCTCCAAGAATCACACTCACGGATCGCTAAATCCCCTTTCTCAGTATCAAAATCCCATGACGGTGGAGGAAGTGCTGGGAGACAAGCGTGTAGCCTTCCCTCTCACCCGGGCAATGTGCGCTCCCATAGGTGACGGCGCGGCGGCAGCCATAGTTTGTTCAGGGTCCTTTCTCAAGAAGCTCAATGCAGCGCGGCCTGTCAAGATCTTGGCGTCGGTTCTCGGACAGGGAAGCGACCGGGAATTGGACGGCGAGGACATAGGCGAGCGCCTGTCCAAAGAAGCCTATGTTGCGGCAGGCTTGGGGCCGAAGGACATAGATCTCGCGGAACTGCACGACGCTACCGCATTCGGTGAACTGCACCAGACTGAAGCAATGGGATTCTGTCCCGTGGGTGAAGGAGGTCTGTTCGCGGAATCCGGAGCAACGACGCTCGGCGGCAAGAAGCCCATCAATACCAGCGGCGGGCTCGAGTGCAGAGGCCACCCTATCGGAGCATCCGGGCTGGCGCAGATTTACGAGCTGGTCACTCAAATCCGAGGAGACGCGGGCAAACGTCAGGCAGAAAAGGCCAGGATCGCTCTTGCGGAGAACGGAGGCGGAAATATTGGTCTGGAGGAAGCCGCCATGGCTATACACATCCTGGAAAAGACCTGATATCGAGGTACATTGGGCCGTCACAACTCGGGCTCACCCCTAACCCATCAAACCTAGGTGGTTGTTGTCACAACCATTGGGGAAAACCATGTCCATTCTGTTTGCTCCGATACAAGTTGGAGGCCTTGAGATAAAGAACCACTTTGTCCACGCGGGGACCTATGAGTGCATGGCGGACGAGGAAGGCCGAGTCACGCAACAACTGCTGGGCCGGTACCGGAACCTGGCTCGTGGGGAAGTGGGGTTGATCATTCCCGGGTACATGTCCGTGCATCCGCTTGGACGGTGCACGCCTCACCAGACAGGAATCCATAGCGACGAGATGATTCCGGGTCTGACAAGCCTGGCGAAGACGATACACAATGAGGGCGGCAAGGTCTGTTTCCAACTGGCTCATGCGGGGAGGCAGACCACCAAGGAGTACATCGGCCAGATCCCTATGGCTCCGTCGAGCGTGGGTAGAGACCCGATGTACTTGGTTAAGCCCCGGGAAATGATCGAGGATGACATCCACGAGGTCATTAATGCCTACGGGAACAGCGCGAGGCGGGCTGTTGAGGCGGGAGCCGACGCAATTCACATTAGTGCAGGCGCGGGCTACCTGCCCAGTCAATTCCTTTCGCCATATCTCAACCAAAGGAAAGACCAATGGGGTGGATCGGATGAGAATCGGTTCCGTTTTGTCAAAGAGACTGTTTTGGCTGTAAGGAACGAATTACCTCAAGACATGCCCATTGTCATGAAGCTCAATGCGCACGATTTCACCCCTAAGGACGGGGTCACGCCGCCTCTTGCCCGGAAATACGCAGCCTGGCTGGCTGATCTGAAGATAGACGCGCTTGAGATCACTACCGGTACAACCGTCTTTTCAAACATGCACATGTGGCGAGGATTAGTCCCTGTCAACGAACTCGTCCGCCCATTACCTTTCTGGCAGAAGCCTGCCGCCTGGCTGGTGCTGAAAAGCTGGGAAGGTAAATACGACTTCGAGGAGGCCTGGAACTTGAAGTACGCGCGTCAGATCAAGCCCGTTCTGGGAGACACAAAATTGTTTCTCGTAGGTGGCATGAGGCGCCTGGAACACATGGAAAGGGTCATTGAAGACGGAGAGGCCGATGCCATATCCATGTGCCGTCCATTCATAAGGGAACCTTTCTTGGTCAAGAATTTCATGGAAGGTAAGACAGACCAGGCTGCTTGCACATCCTGCAACAAGTGCGTCGGCGCAATCGTCAACAACATGCCCCTTAGATGTTATGTGAAGGGACTTCCCAAGAAATAGACGCCGGCCTCGATCTGATCTGCTCAATCATGGAGCCGTGCTACGATTCTCGACCGTCGGCCTATTTCGAGACAGCCTCCATCTACGCGGCTGTACGAAGCCCCCCCCTTGCAGCTTTTACAATCATTACATCTGCCCTAATTCCCCCCTCGCAATTGAATGCTCTCCTCATATCTCCTCAACAGACTTGACAGCATCACCGTATGTGTAGCAGGCTTGCATTCGGCGCGACGCCGCGAACCACAGAATTCAGTAACCGAGGTGACACAACCCATGAGAATGTCCAAGCTGTTGATCCCCACCCTCAAGGAAGACCCTGCCGACGCTGAGGTGGTCAGCCATAAGCTAATGCTCAGGGCCGGTATGATCAGGAAATTGACTGCCGGGATATACTCATATCTGCCATTGGGGTATAGATCTTTGCGAAAGGTTGAACAGATCGTTCGTGAGGAAATGGACCGCGCCGGCGCGCAGGAGGTGTTCCTCCCCATGGTTCAACCTTCGGAGCTGTGGGAAGAATCGGGCCGATGGCATGTTTACGGCAGGGAATTGCTGCGTTTCAAGGACCGTCACGACCGGGATTGCTGTCTCGGCCCCACTCATGAGGAAGTGGTAACCGACCTGGTTCGCAGGGAGGTGCGTTCCTACCGGGACCTGCCCATCAACCTCTATCAGATTCAGACCAAGTTTCGAGACGAGATCCGCCCACGCTTCGGGCTCATGCGGGGACGTGAGTTCCTCATGAAGGACGCGTACTCCTTTGATTGCACGGAAGAGGACGCGGAAGTCGCGTATGGCCTTATGTGGGACGCGTACAAGAACATCTTTGCGCGTTGCGGGCTTGGTTTCAGGGCGGTGGAAGCCGACTCCGGCCCCATAGGTGGAAGCTTCTCTCACGAATTCATGGTCCTGGCCGACACCGGAGAGGACACCATCGTTTCATGCGACTCCTGCGATTACGCGGCAAATATGGAAAAAGCCGAGATCAGGACCGCGCCGGACGCGGAAACCGCAGGAGGTTCCGGATCATACAAGAAGGTGGAGACGCCCGGGATGAGCACAATCGAGCAGGTGTCGGAGTTCCTCAAGGTTCTGCCCGATAGTCTGATCAAGACTCTGATCCTCCGAATCGACGATGGACTTGTTGCGGTGCTCATTCGAGGGGACCATGATCTGAATGAGGTCAAGCTCAAGAACTTTCTCGACGCGGGGGATCTTGAAATGGCTGATGAACGCAGCATCGAGAAAGTGACCGGCGGGCCTCTGGGGTTTTCCGGTCCCGTGGGACTGGAAAAGGTCAAGATTCTGGCGGACAACGGGATTCGTTCAATGCCTTCCGCGGTGGTGGGCGCCAATGAAAGCGATGTTCACCTGGTTGACGTGAACCCACGGACCGATTTCCGTGTTGACCAGTACGGCGATTTCCGTGAGGCCCGGGAGGGAGATCCGTGCCCACTGTGCGACGGCGGGCTGCGTCTCAGCAAGGGGATCGAGGTGGGGCATGTCTTCAAGCTCGGGGTGAAATATTCCGAGGCCATGAACGCCCGATTTCTGGATGCTCAGGGTCAAGAGCAACCCATTGTTATGGGATGCTACGGCATCGGAGTGAGCAGGACCGTGGCCGCGGCCATAGAACAGAACAACGACGAGGACGGAATAATCTTTCCTCCGGCCATTTCCCCATTCACGGCCCTTGTGACGCCCGTGGGTAAGAAGAACCCTGACATAGACAAGGCAGCGGAAGAGATCTACCAGGACCTCTGGACCGCTGGGATTGATGCGCTTATCGACGATCGTGATGAACGTCCCGGTGTCAAATTCAAAGACGCTGACCTCATGGGCATACCCCTTCGAGTGACAGTTGGAAAACGGGCGCTGGACAAAGGAAAAGTGGAGATGAGGAACAGAAGGACAAAAGAGACCGAACTGGTGGACCTTCCCCATATCATTGAAGCCGTCAGTCAGGCCGTCGCGAGTTGGGATTCAGACGAGGAGGGCGCATAAGGCTCAGGCCGACGCTGCGCCGGTCAATCATCGACCATAATAGTATCCTTGATTCCCGTAATGCCCGTACCCGTAATTCCGGTACGAGTTTCCGTACCCTTGGCGGCCCCAGTGATTCTGTCCGTACCCGTACTGGTACGGATTGTAATGTCCATACGGATTATAGTAACTGGGCGGTGGAGCGGGCGTGGGTGCCCACGCGCGGGGATACATGGTCATGGGCGCGGACCACTTTATGGGGTCCTGAGCGCAGGCCGGGGCGGCCGAGAACAGAGCCGCTGCGAACAGTGCGGCCGCGATCAAGACCGGCATGAATATCCGTTTCGTCTTCATGAAGAATCTCCTCGGTTTGCAACCTAGGTTGTGGTCTATGATACAGGTTAACGCGTTTCAATTCAACAACAAACCTGAGTGGAATGTAATCATTCAGTTTCACGGGGCAGATATTTTCATCGATCATGTCATTGCCCCCGAATGACTGAATGGTTGCAGTGGAATTTTGTTGAATCATACAAAGTGATCGTGATAGACTGAGGGTTTAGTCCTTCATGAGGCTCATACTCAACACCCCTGATTTAGAGAAGAGTCGCCCCTATTTCGGCATATTAGGAGGATTGCTGAATGTTTGAGATATTGGAAATTGGACGGATCGGGCCCGGTGTGGACCGGGCTGTGATTCAGGCACCGGAAATCGCCCGGGCTCACAACCCCGGGCAGTTCATTATCCTGAGATGCCACGAAGACGGCGAGAGAATTCCCCTGACAGTGGCGGACGCGGACGCGGAAAAAGGCACCATCACCCTGGTCTGGCAGGAGGTCGGTGTTACCACCTACTACTTCGGAAGCATGCAGGCAGGTGACTGCTTGCAGGATCTGTGCGGTCCTCTGGGCACCCCGACTCACATTGAGAATTTCGGCACAGTGGTAGGAATCGGTGGAGGGATCGGTGTCGCTCCCCTCTATCCCATCACCAAGGGAATGAAGGCCGCAGGAAACCATGTCATATCCATCGTGGGCGCCAGGACCAAGGAACTGCTGAACATGACCGAAGAGATGGGCAACGTCAGCCATGAACTGCTCATTGCCACAGATGACGGCTCGTACGGAATTCACGGCTTTGTGACTCAGGTCCTTCAAGATCTTATCGACAAGGGCACGAAGATTGACCTGTGCGTAGCCATAGGACCTGTCCCCATGATGAAGGCCGTGTGCAACGTGACGCGAGAGGCCGACCTGCCCACAGTGGTCAGTCTCAATCCCATCATGGTTGACGGCACAGGGATGTGCGGAGCCTGTCGAGTGGAAGTGGGCGGAAAGACCATGTTCGGATGCGTGGACGGCCCTGAATTCGACGGTCTCAAGGTCGATTTCGATCTACTCACCAAGAGGCTCGCCATGTACAAGGGCCCCGAGCTTGTCGCGCTTAACAAATTCAAAGAGACCTCACGAGGGTGTCAATGCCAGATTCCGGAGGCCACGGCATGAGCGAACAGGAAAAACCAAAGAAGCCAAAGAAACCTAGGATTCCCCGGCAGAAGATGCCGGAGCAGGACGCGCTGGAGCGCGCTGGGAACTTTAGCGAAGTCGCGCTGGGATATTCCGATGACATCGCCAAAGTCGAAGCCGAACGCTGCCTACAGTGCAAGAAGCCCTATTGCATGAAGGGTTGTCCGGTTGAAGTGGAGATCCCCAGTTTCGTCGAAGCGGTCAAGGCGGGTGATTTCATGGAAGCGGCCCGCATAATCAAGACCACCAACAGCCTACCGCGTATCGCGGGACGAGTCTGTCCCCAGGAGTCTCAGTGCGAACTCACCTGCGTTCTGTTCAAGAAGGGCAAGGGCGAGGCATGTGCAATCGGGCGCCTGGAAAGATTCGTCGCGGACTATGCCGCGACCCATGGCGAAGGCAAGCCAGTGGACCTTCCCAAGCCCACCGGGCTAAAGGTGGCGGTGGTCGGTTCCGGACCCGCGGGTCTCACTCTGGCAGGCCAACTGATCACAAAGGGCGTGGCCGTGACGGTCTTTGAAGCGCTCCACGAACTGGGAGGCGTGCTGGTCTACGGTATCCCGGAATTCCGGCTGCCCAAGGCCATTGTCAGGGCGGAAGTGGATGAACTCGCAAAATTGGGCGTTCAGTTCAAGACCAATTGGGTTATCGGCCGAATCGAGACCGTAGACGATCTGCTGGAAAAGAGGAAATACGATGCGGTGTTCATCGGGACGGGCGCGGGGGCCCCTACGTTCCTGCGCATCCCGGGCGAAAACCTAAACGGTGTGTACTCTGCCAATGAGTTCCTCACCCGCAACAATCTTATGAAGGCCTACCTATTCCCGCAGGCCGACACTCCCATAGCCAGGGGACGAAAGGTCGTGGTATTCGGCGGAGGAAACGTTGCAATGGACTCGGCCCGAACAGCACTCAGGCTCGGTGCGGAAGAGGTTACCATAGTTTATCGCCGATCCATGGAAGAGCTTCCGGCCAGGGCGGAAGAGGTGCATCACGCGGAGGAAGAGGGAGTAATCTTCAAGCTGCTTGCGTCTCCTCTTGAGATCATGGGCAATGAAGCCGGTTGGGCCGTAGGAGTCAAATGCCGGCAGATGAAGCTGGGCGAACCCGATGATTCGGGAAGGCGCCGTCCCGTTCCTGTTGAGGGCGAGACCTTTGAGGTGGAGTGCGACACCGCGATCGTGGCCATAGGCAACGCGGCCAATCCCCTGGTTCCCAGCACCACAAAGGCGTTGGAGATAAATAAGTGGGGGAACATCGTGGCTGACCTGGAAACCGGAAAGACCAGCAAAGATCGCGTCTGGGCCGGCGGAGATATCGTCACAGGCGCGGCCACCGTGATTCTCGCAATGGGCGCGGGCCGCAAATCAGGATTGTCGATGATCGACACATTCGGACTCGGCTGATCTTAGCGCTTCCATTCCGGCCTCCGGCCCACTTACGCGTCGGAGGCCGCTTTCATTAGAGTGAACGCGAGCATTTCGTCGTCATCGAGGTCGGTCCTGGTCCTGCCTGCCGCAAAAGAAACTGCCTTCTGTCCTGCTTCTATAGTGATGCGCATTGATATTGGGTGTTAAGATCACCCTCCCCTACCCCTCCCGTCAAGGGAGGGGAGAGGTCTATGTCGCTCTCCGGTCCGAAGTCCTCCCGCAGATATGAGCCAAATATGGCCGGCTTCTTGATGTGATGCCGTCTGCAGAAGACTTCGATGAGTTCGTTCGGGATGTCCGGTCGTTCTCTATTCATGGAAACTGTTCCGTCGTTTCTGGTCGGGCGATGACCTGCGAGTTCAAAAGTCGAACAGCATGCTCTGTCCGTCCTGTTTCTTTCTTTGTTTGTTCCCGGTTCCTTGGTTTTCTTGACGTTCTTTTCGTGCAGCCCCTGGGCCACATCCTCCTTGTGTCGCTCACGGTTCAAGGTCAGGAGCCGGTCAAGCACTTCCCGCGCAAGCCATGATCCAGGCGCAAGTCATGGAAACGGTTGATTGATGTTCGCCCCACAAGGTGGGGTACACACCGCATTCCTACAGAAAATAACGTAAGGCATTATACGCATATTTCAAGACGGGAGCTAACATCTCGGATGGCCGCTATACGTCTTAAATGATCACCGCGCGATCCGTATATCGCACCTCCCGGTTTAGAAGTCCGACTCCGGACCTGAATTCGATTCCAATCGCTCCAACATGCAGTAATACCAATGCGCAATCAAGAGAGTGAGATCGGGTTCTTGGGTGCCACTGCCGGCTTGCCCAGCAGTGGTCTTTATCACTTGTTTGAACGCGCATTGGTCTAACAGGCTCGCGCGACTTTACAGCCTTGGGAGGCTGGTAAAGACCACCTAGATTCTCCGCTACATCAACGATCCGGCTCTCAGGAGGCAAGTGCAGCTCCAACTGAACCGCGGGGTGGCCCGTCATCAACCGGCAAAGCGCGGCTTCTTCCCAAATCAAGGAGAGTTCCGCTCAGGGAACTATTTTGAGATCATGAACAGAGCAAGCTGTCTCATTTGAGCGTCTGCTTTCTGCAACCGATAGCCAATAGGGCCATTCCGGGTTGCTCTCTTCAAAACGGTATCACCGTCCTTTCCAGGCCGGCGGTCGCTTTTCGAGGAATGCTCTGATTCCTTCTTCAGCATCCTGGGTGGTGCAGAGCCGAGCAAAGGCTTCGTTCATGTAGTCGAATGCCTTGTGGTACTCCAGATCCTCGCACGCGTAGAACGCTTTCTTGCTGATCTGAACGGCCACCGGGCTCCTCTCGGCCAGTTGAGCGGCCCACCGACGTGTTTCGGTCTCCAGTACGGCCACAGGCACGACTTTGTTCACCATGCCCATTGCCAATGCTTGCTCGGCGCCGACCAGGTCCCCGAACAGCAGCAGTTCAAGAGCGCGCTTGCGGCCCACTATTCGCCGGACTGGTATCACAGGGCCCAGGCAAGAAAGCCCCACATTGATTGCGGTCAGACCCATTCGAGCATTGTCCGCTGCAACACACAAGTCCGCAGCGGCCACCAGGCCGGCCCCGTTGGCCGCTGCCACCCCGTTGGCCTCAACAATAACCGGCTTGCTCATCCCGCTCATGGTCACAAGCGGCCGCTCCATACACTCCACCCAGGCCTGGTACTCCATAGGAGTCTTGCCGAAGAACTCCTTCACATCTATGCCGGCGCAGAAGGCTTTGCCCGCGCCGGCGAGGATCACCACCCTGACATGAGAGTCGGCCTCCAGGTCGCGAAGCGCACGATCCAGCGACCTTGCCATGCGCGTGTTGAACGCGTTGAGATGTTCGGGCCGATTCAGACTGACTTTAGCCACATAGTCGTCGCCGATTTCCGTCAAGAGATGTTCATACTCCATTTTCACCCAACCTTCCTTTGATGCCGATTCGTCGGCGGACTGCCGGCCTGATGATATTCGCCTGGCTGTCGTCCTCTCGAACTCCATAGAGCCCGATCCACACCATACGGGGATCTATGGTGTTTGGATGGGAATCCCTATGGCCCACAAACTCTCCAACACTGTCCCTCGCCCCTGTTGTCTCCTTCGGCCATCAGTAGCAATAACCATTTGTGTGTTCTAATGCGAATGGGGCCTTATGCGGCTGAATCAACGGCCTGGGTCTGGTTTGGAATAGCCGCCATTCCAGCGCGGATGTTCATTCTCGTACCATAGACGTCTTACATTTGGGACAGTTCAACTCGAAACAGGGCTTTCCCGCCCGATGGGGTACTCTCTCGCCACAGTTCGGGCAAACGCAGGCCCCTCCTCCTCGGCCTTGGCCGCGACCAGCGCCACGACCCGGGCCTTGGCCTCTTCCCATTCCCCCGCCTGTTTCCCGTCCTTTTCCCTGTGGTCCGGTTCCATCACCTCTGGGCATTTCACGTTCCTCCTGGTCTCAATGGTTACCTAGCCGGTTTACCTGCTCCATCAGCTTGGATTTGAACCGCTCAAGAGAAATCGTATGGGCCCGGATCGGAATTCCCATCCAATCAGAGTATTCCAGAAGTTCTTCAGGGTGCTCTTCCATATATCGGTCTAAATAGCCTACACCGTCCAGGACGATTGCGCCCCCTGTATGTCGCGGGAAATTCTCATTCGCAATGGCCTTGTCCCAACCAGAAAAAACCTGATGTCTGAATTTGATCCATCCCGGCGTCATCCACCAGATCTTCTCTCCCTTGGCGATTTCTTCTCGTTCTGCCTCACTCGCCATCATGTCCATGCAATGCGAGGCGTCGACTCTTGCTACAGTCGGTCCCTGTTCATTGATAATTTTCTCCATGGTGCGAGTGGGGTCGTTCACGTTCACGTAACAAAACTTGCCGCCGTATACCACGATAACCTTATCCGCGGCGGTTTTGGCTTTCTCTATTTGCTGAACAAGCCGGCGCTCCAATTCCTGGCAGTCCTGGTGGAGTCCGGGTGCTGTGTAGAGTATCTGACTTGCATCCAGAAAGCCGGTCTCTCTGAGATGGTTCAGTTCCAGTCTCAACGTGCCACAGGAGACAATTGCCACGTCCGAAAATGATGTTTCACCCATACCTTGATCCTCTCTCTCAGCGTCGGACTATTTCGCCACGCACGCAAATGCGTCTTCCCTCGGTCCGTGCCTGCGCCCAAAGAGGCAGGGCGCCAAGCGCCACGACATCCTCGACCCAGAAAGTGCGACACGATTCAGCGATCTATCAAGTACTCCCTCACGGCCGCTGTGACGAATTCCGAGAATGGAACATCGCCTCTCTCGGAGTCGATCTCATCAATCAAACTCACCGGCATTGTGACGGCCTTGACTCGTAGCACTTGTTCTTCCTTTCCGGGAAATCTTACGGGAGAGCTTTCCCCTTCGGCGTCCCGCACTCGGTCACGCACTTCAAGGGGACATTCGGGCGCTTCCACAAGGCTTTTCAGAAGCACCTCAAATTCCGCATCCGAGAAGGAGAGGGGGCTCAGGCCAACTATCCATCGTTCGTCAAAAGCTCCGCCTGCTGTCTCGTCCCGCTTTACCCAAGCGACCTTTGCGTGACAGGTCATTCGTTTGGTTCGGTTTTCCAGCAGTAGCCTCACTTTCACATTTCTTCCTTGCTCCAATTCCACAAAAGAACGGGCCTCAATGCCGTACTCGTCGGCAAGCATCGAATTGATGATGGGAGGAGTGGCAGCGTAACGGCAGTACACTGGACCGGTGACATACTTGTATCTCATGGTCAAACCCCTTTCTTTGGTCAACCCGGTGGAAGGATCCGCTCTAAATTTGGGTCCTCAAAGTTCGGTCCATCCGACAATGAACAGAGGAATGAGCGTACCATCTCAACGGCTCTTGAACGTGTCATGTGACGTTCTATGGCAGGAATGACCGTTCAGGGGGAGCTATGGTGATGCGCATTGGTATTCGGCGCTAAGGATCACCCTCCCCGTGGCGGCCCCTGCTCACGTTTGCAGCCTTGCCGGGACTGCAAACCGTTATCGGTGCATTTGGACCAGCCTTTCCCCGAGTGCAGCGGCCAAACTCCTGTAGAATTTTCGTCCGCTCCGCTCATGTGCGTCGAATACCTTTTCCAGGTCAGTTTTGTCTATCTTCAGCACTCTCGTTGGAGCCAGGCATTCAGCCGAAGCAGCGTAGGATTCGCGTCCTACAGCACTGGACCAACCAAAGACCTCCCCCAGCCTTTCTACTATATAGGTGGTCTTCGCTTCATCTCCGGCTCCCAGTCTTACTCTTCCTTCCACCAGGAGGTACAGGTGATTTGCCGAATCACCTTGCGAGAAGATCACGGTACCCTCGTCGCAACTCTCTTCCACTGCGACTTCGGAAATTTCGTTTACAGCCTCCTGCCTGAGGTCCTTAAAAACATCACTTTTCGGTAGAAACATGACTTCCTCCTTTCTCGGAAAAGCGTTCTCGGAACATGGACCTGTAATCCAAACGTAACCGTTCACCGTGAACCGTACAAGCTCCCGGAATTACGTATGGGGGAGGT
>CAZGNL010000049.1:0-33536 GCA_964527475.1 uncultured Syntrophaceae bacterium | reverse complement strand
ATTCCGAACAAGACTATCAGACTCCCAAACTGGGGGGATCGCGGTGAACCATTACCATCCTGCCGTCTTTTTTGAAATACCCGCCGTCATGTCGCGAATGAATAATAGAGAGACGTTATTCGTTGGAGACTCACGTGTCTGAAGGAGAGTTGTAAATGAAGAACAAAATGATGACAATGGGCATGATAGGTACGCCAATCCTGGTTGTTCCACTTGTGGCGGCAATGTTGGCGCTTGTTCCGTTTCTATCCTCACCGGCCCTGGCTCAAGAATATGCGGCCGTGGTCGTCAGCGTGGACAGTCCGGAGGGATGCCTCCGTATACGGAGCGGCCCCAGCACAGCAGCGCCAATTATAGGCTGCTCGGAATTTGGTTCAAAACTGAGGCTGACCGGGATTTGGAGCGGCCGGTGGGCCGAGATCTCCAGGCCTGTCCGTGGCTGGGTGTACGGTCCTCAGATTGAGGCGGACTATGTTCCGCCCGTTGCTACCAGTGGTGTGGTAGTCGTTCCACCCGCGGTGGAATACGTCTCATATCCGTTCTACACTTGGGGCTACGGCCGGCCGTTTCGAGCTTACAGGCATCTGAGGCGGGCCCACAAGAGGGGACACTACCGCAATCCCCACAGAAAGTCCGGGCACCGGCGCAGGACAGTTGGGCGCTCAGCAACGTCCTATGGGGCTCGCCGTCCTGGACGCGGTCACGTTAGCCGGTCCCCACGTTCAGGCGCGCGTTCACTTCGCATAGGAGGATCCTCCGTGCGAACGTTCAGCAGGCGAGGCGGCGCAACCAGAAGTGTGACAAGGGGCCACACACGGGTCGGCCGGACCGGTCCTCGCGGGAGACGCCGGCGCTAAGTTGGGGCGGTTGGCTTGAATGTTCCGGATGAATATTCGACAGTAGCCCGGGGATTCCGAAAGTGTATCAGAACCGGCGATCTGTCGGAAATCGTAGCACGGCTGTGGGTGGGTGGCCCGGACGGCCCTCCGCGGGCGGCGAGGTAGCAGTTCTGGGATGTGATTACCGCTCATCGGCTCAGTACGTTGGTCGACAGCTAGTTGGCCGTGCGCCTAGCACCGTCTGGGCCACCCATCGTGCTACGATTCATGTCGTATTGGGGGGTTTGAGACAGCCTCTTCGCCGGGTACTAGAGTCACTATCACGGATCTAGACTCTGTACCGCTCCACCACCTGCTTCAGGGAGTGTCCCAGTTCTTCCAATCTCTTAGCCGCATCCTGGATATGGGTTGTGCTCTCAAGATTTTGCTTCATGGCCTGATCCACATTCGCCATTGCGGAAGCAACCTGGTCGAACCCGACAAACTGCTGCTCGCTGGACGTGACAATCAGGCTTGCAGCTTGAGAAGATTCTGACACACTTTGCAGAAGCGCCTGGATGGATTCGCCAGCCAATACGGATTGTTCGACGCCGGCTTCCACGGCTGTGTCCGCCTGTTCGGTAGCGGCCACCACTGCTGTCGTACGCTTTTGAATGTCGCCCAGTAGAGTGCGCACCTGTTCAGTGGATTCCTTGGATTGGTCGGCCAGATTCTTGATCTCCTGAGCCACCACTGAAAACCCCTTCCCCTGTTCGCCCGCTCGTACCGCCTCAATGGATGCATTCACCGCCAGCAAGTTGGACTGGCCCGCCAGAGCTTGAACCGCGGAGATTATCCCCTCAATGGCCTGGCTTTGCTCGCTTAGCTGCACCACGGTTCGGCCTATGGACTCTACCTCATTCTTGATGATGTCCATTCTCTCGACAGTATCTTCAGTGGCCCTCATTCCGGACTCGGATATTTGCGCGGCATGGCCGGAAATCTCAGCCACCTTCTTCGCCTTGTCGCGGGATAGCTTGGCCGCGTGTTTCACTTGTTCGACGGTCGTGGTGGTTTCCGTCACCGCGGCTGAAGTCCTCGAAGCGCTCGCGCCGAGCTGAGTGACAGTTGCTGAGATTTGTGTAGCTGTTGTTGCTATGGTGTTCACTCCCTCCACTGTCATGCGCGTCTGTTCACTTAGATCCTCGGCCATATCATTGAGGGATGAGCAGAGTTGGCCGACTTCATCGGTAGTCCTGGGCTCCAGCCGCTGTGTCAGGTCGCCTTCGCTTATGGCCTTCGCCAGTGCGACGGCAGCGAAGAGATCCTTGGTGACGGCCTTCCCAACCAGATAGGCCATTGGCAGACCAATGAATGAGACCAGAATCATGCCTACAACCACGGCGTCTTGTGTGAAATTCGCCGTGTTGTAGAAGGAGTATTGAGATTCCATGACGCGGGCCTGTTGCTGCCTGGCGAAAGCAGTCATCCGATCTCTGAACTTGTTGAATTGTTCTTCATCCTTTCCTTTGGACACCGAGTCGTGTGCATTCTCTGATTGCCCCGCGTTTTGTCGCCCCCTTATTCCAGGCGCGGCCACGGAAATCAGCCAATTCCGGAAGGCCTGTTTCGCTTCGTTGAGCAACTTTGCCGCCGGCGGATCTTTGGCCGTGCTCTTCTCCAGTTCTGCAAAATGCCGGGAAATAGCTTCCGCTCCGCGTTTGTACCGGTCCAGGAACCCCTCGTCGCCGGTGAGGGCATATCCGTGCCACCAGGCGATCAAGGTGTCCGCGGTCTTCTCAATATTCAGGGCTTGTTCGGCCATGTTGTCATAATGGTTTGCCCGGTTCACGATACCCTTGGTGAAGTGGAAACCCAGCCAGCCGAACGTAGCGACAGCGAACCCCATAGAGAGAGGGATCACTAATACGGACAGAATCTTGATTCTCAATCCAACGTTTCCAAATGGGGACATTCTTTTCCTCTTCTCTTTTCGAGAATAGGGCAGGGGGCACAACTCACTTCCCGGATTCATTGCTCTTGACCATATCTCACCGCGGGTTCCCCGGTCAAGTCCGGTGAACCATTACTGCCGGGGCAACCATTTATTTGCGCGGGGCGTCGGCAGGATGTCATTGCGAGCGCAGCGAAGCAATCTCCTTCTCGCTGGGTATGGGGATTGCTTCGTCGTTTCACTCCTTGCAATGACATGATCGATGAAAATATCCGCCCCGTGAAACTGAAGGATAGCCTGCCGGGTACCTGCTCGGTTGACAGGCCGTCTCACGATGGATATGGTCTGCCACAGAACTACGTCAAGAGCCGTCTTGTTTGGAGGGATGAATTGAAACCCGATTTTGTGCCTCGTCCCTTGTTCCGAAGAGGGGAAGTCCTGGGAGAGCTTATCATTCGGCCTTTCAACTCGTTTGCGTCGCTGGAAGCTTCCGGTGGGATCGTGATACTTCTTGCCGCTGTTGTGGCCCTGGTCTGGGCAAATTCATCATTGAGCGAGTCCTATGAACATTTTTGGCACGCCCATCTGCTGGTCGGAAAGAACGGCTTCGTGCTGGACAAACCATTGCACTTTTGGGTAAACGACGGGCTGATGGCCATCTTCTTTTTCGTTGTAGGTCTGGAGATCAAAAGAGAGATACTTGTCGGCGAGCTGTCCACTTTCCGTCAGGCGGCCCTGCCCATGTCGGCCGCTATTGGAGGCATGCTGGTACCTGCTCTAATATATTTCGCCTTGAATCCGGAAGGACCGTCGGCTAAAGGCTGGGCGATTCCCATGGCCACCGACATCGCCTTCACCATCGGTGCGGCAAAACTTCTTGGAGCGCGCGTTCCGCGTTCTCTATTAATATTCCTGACTGCTCTGGCAATAGTGGACGACCTGGGAGCGGTGTTGGTAATCGCCATTTTCTATACATCGGACATAGCAGTAAATCATCTTCTGGTGACCGGTGTCTCGCTGCTGGTACTTGCAGGAATAAACATTCTCGGATTTCGACGGCCATTTCCATACATTGTACTAGGTTGCCTGGTCTGGCTTACGGTCTTTCTCTCGGGATTGCACGCGACGGTGGCCGGCATCCTGGTGGCAATGACGATTCCCGCAAGGTCCCGATTCGACACAGATACTTTCCTGCGGAGGGCGCAAAGGATACTCGATGAATTCGACTGTGCAGGTACTTGCAGTTACAGTGTGTACACCAACGAAGACCATCAGGCTGCCGTGCGGACGCTCGAATCCATGTGCCGGAGCGTGGAGCCACCGCTTCACAGGATCGAGTATTTTCTTCACCCGTGGGTTGTATTCGGGATAATGCCTCTGTTTGCGCTGGCCAATGCAGGTGTAGCGATGAACCTCGGAGATATTGGAGCAACATTGACGAGCCCCACATCGCTGGGCATAATCCTCGGTCTGGTGGTCGGGAAACAGATAGGCATAACCGCGGGGGCTTGGATCGCGGTGAAGAGCCGGCTGGCTTTGCTGCCGGAAGGAATCGGCTTCAAACATATCTATGGCGGCTCGGCACTTTGTGGAATCGGCTTCACCATGTCCCTGTTCATAGCCAATCTCGCATTTGCCGGTGAACCGATCCTGGATCCGGCCAAAATCGGTATCCTTGCCGCGTCATTGATATCCGGTGTAGTCGGCCTGCTGGTCCTCCACCTTGGTACCCGGAAAGGAGACGGAAAGTGAATGAAACCATGTGATTGAAGCCAATGGGCCGGCCAATAGGTTTCGTGTGGCCCTGGTACTGCGTATGGTAGGCGTCTTGCCATTGGTGATTGTGGCAAATCCGCTTGCTCCCTCTCCCTCCGGGCTGAGCAAGGGAGTTCATACATGGGGGATGCTCGAACGGGGAGATGGTCTCCCCCTTCGAATTCAGGCGCAGCAAGTGCGCTCTTAATCCGTATGTCCGTGGCTTCGCCACGGACTGCTTGCCGCCACAGACCTCTGGAGCGGCAAACCCGGATTACAATAATATTCGCGAAATGGTATCACAGTCCAAGACCTGCCCCCGGGTTGGTGAGAATCAGTACCAGATATCGAATTCATATTCTTAGTTTTTTAGAGGCGTCCCCCTTGACGAAGGTCGAAAAAGACAGTGGGCGCCTGCCCCAAAAATATCTATGAAAGGACGGCGCTCGACCAGTTCAGGCTGAACCAATACAATAGGGCCTTAGACCGCAGTCACAATCGAATAGGCGCCCGAGTGTTCGTTGGGAAGATTGGGAGTGACTCAGGGACTGTCCAATTCGGTCAGCTACGGAGCGAACCATGCCGGGACCAATTACTCTCAAATTTAGATACACAAAGGACGAATATCTCCGAGCAATCAGATTCCATCTCCAGAAGACTATGAGAATCAAGCTGGACCTTGTGGTGGCTGCCGTTTGTGGTTTGGCCGGCTCTTATGTGTTGTGGGTTGAGGGCGTTTCATGGGTCAGCCTTGGAGGACTCCTGGGTTGCCTTGGACTATTACTGATCGTCTTCATGGCTTTGGTTGTTGTGCCTTCTCAGGTTTACAGGGGATCGGAGAAACTCAAGCAAGACTACAATATCAGCTTCAACGATGAGGGCATTCATTTTCAGACTCTGAGTATCGACTCTCGTCTTCAGTGGGAGCTTTACAAGAAATGGATCGAGGGGCCGGAGTTTTTCATCCTTTATCATGGGAAGCGTGAGTTCAGCGTGATTCCAAAACGCGTCTTTGAGAATGACGATGAACAGAAGAGGTTTAAGGACTTGCTCTCCAGAAGAGTACGTCAAGGGGGGACGCCCATGACTGGAAGGAAATAGGGGGGGACCTGACCGTCATGTCCCGGTACCCGGCCCGTTTTCATAGGTTACATCACGCGCCTTGACAGGCTCTCCGCAATGGGCGCAGCACATCACAGGTTCAAGACGGCGCCCACAGGTGCTGTGATGAAGTATCAGAGGCGGGCCGTCCTCATCCGCAAGCCAGCGGTCCCCCCATTGCATTAGGGCCAGGGTAACTGAATAAAGATCAACCCCTTTTTCGGTGAACTTATATGTGATGCGCCGTGCGTCCGCGTCATCTTTCTGCCTTGTAAAGATGCCGTTACTCACAAGGATCTTGAGGCGTTGTGACAAAATATTACTGGCAATTCCCAGGTTCGTTTGAAATTGGTCGTAGTGCTGCACACCAAAGAAGGCTTCCCGCAATATCAGGAATATCCAGCGATCACTCAGGATTTCAAGTGCGCGAGCAACCGAACAAATTCTATTTCCGACCTCAGTCTCCATAGCCCTCAACCGCCTCCAATATTTTCTGATCCCTTATAAAGAAATAACTTGCAATTTGCAAGGCATTCCCTTAAAAAAGGAATTAACTTGCAAATCGGAAGTTAATTTATCCGTACCACGACGAGGAAAGGAGATTCATATGTCTGAAAAACCATTGCTTGTTTCCACTGATGGTGACACCGCCTGTGTTGTCCTGAACCGGCCTGAGGTGCGCAACGCACTTAGCATCGAGCTCTCGGACATGTTCGTCGATGCCGTCCGGACGATCAAGAAATCCACGGACACAAAATTCGTTGTGATCAAAGGCCAAGGGAATACGTTCTGCGCGGGCGACGACATCAAAGAAATGATCAGATGGATGGAAGACGAGCACGGTCGGAGCACCCAAGGAGCAAACGGTGTTATGCGTCGAGTACGTGTGTATCAAGACATGGCAAATGCTCTGGAGGAATTGGACAAAATAACCATTTCCGCAGTGGACGGGTTCGCCGTGGGTGGTGGGCTCGAAATCACCATGGCGTGTGATTTTGTCATTGCCACTGAGCGGGCTGTCTGGGGAATGCCGGAAGTGGACAGCGGCATCACCCCGGGATGGGGCGGCACCACACGGATGGCAAGATACATCGGCAAGCGGCGCACAAAAGAAATCAACATCATCGGAGCGCTCATGCCCGCCAAACGGGCTGTCGAATGGAACCTGTGGAACCGAGTCGTGCCGGACGATCGTCTCGATGCCGAAGTGGAAGCCTTGCTGCAAGTGCTTCGGTCGAAAAACCAGCAGGCGTGTCGTCAGCTCAAATACATCATCAATCGTGGCTGCGAAACCGACCTCTACACTGCCCAGGGATTCGAGATGTTGTCGGCGGGTCTTAGCGGGGCCGTAAACGGTGCCTGGCAGGTGCTGGATGCGGATCAGGGCGCCGGCATCTCCGATTTTGCCAAGAAAGGCGAATTATGGAAAAAGCGTAGAGATCTTTCAAAGAACTTCTGGGCGGACTGACGGATTCGGGGTCAGGCCTGACTTTCATGTATTTTGCTTAGGGTCTGTCACAAAATAACCCTTGCAACAGGTTGCTGTGGCAATTGTAGGGGCAGACCCCGGGTCGGTGTCCGAGGCAGGCTCTGCGTGTCTGCCCCAATGCAGGGGTGCATACGCGGAAAGGGCGGACACATAGGTCCGCCCCTACAGGAGAATGCCAACGTTATTTCGTGACAAGCCCTTAGTACTCCGTTTCATAAGATCGGTCGCGTATTCTTGTGTCATCCTTTATAACCGTTCACCGTGAACCGTACAAGCTCCCGGTGAACGCTTACCCCCAACCTATATTCATTCTTGAATATTGTCGAAAGTCGCGCCGCGGAGGCGTGCGCCCACCTTTTCGAGTTCGCGGCTGAAATCCTTCACCAGTTTCTTCATGACTGCTTTATGTTCTCCCCGGTAGAAAAGGTATAGGCTCATCATGTTGAGCCGGTCCATGTCTCGTGGTTTCGCGGTCAAGCCCATGTTTGAAGCCAGGGGTTCCAGCTCGTGTAGGATCTGATCCACGCTGGAATATCTTTCATCAGGGTCCATGCGAGTGGCACGAACGATGAAGTCGGCCAGTTCGTCGGGCAGATCGGGAATGATGCTTCCGGGGTCCTTTATGGGTTCTCTAAGATGCTGTTCGAGGACATCGGGCACGGTGGTTCCTCTACGTGCTCTCTCTCCAGTGATGAGCTCGTACGCGATGTGGCCCAACGAATAGATGTCCGTGCGCAGATCGACAGGATGGTTCCTGATCTGCTCGGGAGACATATAGAGAGGGCTTCCTCTGGCGTGCTTCGCTTGCGTGCCCGGGGCGCGGGCAAGGCCGAAATCAACTATCTTTACGAGGTCATCCTTTTCAATCAAAATATTGCCCGGTTTGACGTCTCCGTGGACCAGGCCCTTTTCGTGGGCATGCTTCAAGCCCGAGCACACCTGCAAAATGACATTTACTGCGGCTTCAAGGGTCGGTCTCTCTTTGCGCCTGACAACGTATTCCAATGACCGGCCTTCAACATATTCCATGACGATGAAAAAGGTTCGATAAAGCTCTTCCACGTCGTACACTTTAACGATATTCTCATGGTTCAATTGGGCTATGGCTATGGCTTCGTTGCGAAACTCCGCCACAAATGCGGGATCCATGGCCATATTGTGTCTTAGCATTTTAACTGCGACAGGCATCCCCAGTGTGGAATGAGAGCCCAGGAACACAACACTGGTACCGCCTCGCCCAAGGGCCCTTTGCAGAAAATACTTTCCTATTGAGAAGCCCTTGCTCACCAGCTCATGAGTGACTCGTTTGCAGAGAACATTTGTGAGGAATTCTCTGAGTTTCGGATGCTGCGCGCATGCACTGTCGAAATCCTCCCGTGCAATTTGCCAGAGAAGCGTGTCTGCGCCCGCATCAACATTCGCGCTTCGCTTTTCGCCGGTCAGGACCGCCATTTCACCTACCACGTCCCCCGGCCCAAGGGTGTCTACGGGATATAGAGAGCCTTCGCTTTCTATGTTCACGAGGCAGCTTCCACTTCTTATGATGTAGAAAACGTCTCCTTCCTCGCCCTGGTGGATAAAGCGCTCTCCCTCCGGTGCCTGTTTCGGAGTGATGACACTGAACAAATGCTTCCGGGCCTCTTCGGGTATGGCTTCAGACAATCGGCTCTGCACAAACCAATCAAAGTCCTCCTCTGTCAGTAGTTCCGCCTGGAGTGTTTTATCATCTGTGTCCACGTCAATTTCCAATCGCCGGATCTTGGTGGTCTCCAGTATGATGGTCTTCCGAGGATAAGTCAAACTCCTCACCCTGGGACCCGCGAATTCCTGAATTCCGTAGAATTCCGTAATTCCGGGTACACCTTACCTAATTCTTGACGAACGAGTATGATGTGGTAGATTTCCTTATGGGTCAAGTGGCACGAGTGGCGGCGCCGGGGAGAGGTTGCCACAGTATTACACACGCGGAAACCCGGGCCCAAGACGAACTCCAAAGGGAATTGAGTATGGTGTGCCCGGAACTATCGGAACTACGGAGGAGATTTCATGCGTAAAGTATTTACAGTCGTCGGAGTGCTCGGTTTTGCGGTGTTTGCTTTGATGGTCCCTGCCTCGGAGGCTGGGGCAAGGTCCAGCTTGAAGCTGATCAACTGTTGCCTCAAGACCGCTGACAAACCCGGGATCGCCGAATGTAAACAAGAGACTAAGAAAGATTGTAGAAACGCAGGAGGGAAGCCTGTCAAGGACTGCGCTGAGTGCAAGTGAATCCATGTCCTGATCTGAAAATCAAGGGAAGGGGGACGCCCCTGACGGTGGGAATCAGCCTAAAACATACCTGTGGTGGCGCGGCGCCCGATCTTTCCGGATGCTTACTTCACCAACGGTATGCTGTCATATGTCCTCTCTGCCGGCGCAAAGACATAGAAGTCGTCATACTTTCGCCCCAATTTTGCTGTCCAGTATCGTCCGTGAGCAAGCCAGTGGCGGTATTTGAAAGCGCCGATCAGCTCGGAAACCAGGGACTTGATTTGAGGGTGGTGTTGTTTCCACGTTCTCAGGATATCGTCTTCCAATGATGCGCGGTTTCCTTTTGTGTCATGGATCGATCTGAGATGACGAGATAACTCATTCTTTTCTTTCCCATAACACCTTGTTAGATAGTCAATTCTGAAACTCGCCTCCAAGGAAGACAGCAAGGTCAAACACGATGTTCTTTCCAATTCGTGAATTCTTTCACGGAATTCGGTCAGTAGTTCGTCTCTTGAATAAAGCGCGAATTTTGCCGGCAGATGGCCTCCTCGCCCCGACAGGCGATAATAGGCTTTCAAGGCGGCATCCAAATCAGAGTGATGATCTGCTATCCTTTGCAGTCCCGGATTGAGATTTGAAAATGAAACTCGCCTAGCCATTTACCACTTCCATTAGCGCATCGAAAAAGCTTTCTTCATTGAGCTCGATGTACCGGATTTTTGGAGGTGGAGTGGCAATCTTCCATGTCCATTCTATTTCTTGTTCATGTTCGTTGACTTCCTCATATTGCGCATCTCTGAATGTGATCACACTGGTTGATATTCCGGTCGAATCCTTGGCAACAAGGACAAACTGGGCCTTTCCGGCAGTACCTTCCATATCTATTCTTCCATGGGCCCCAATTAGAAGCGTACCAATAGGAGAAAACACAACTACATGATTTGCCATTTTCAGATGAAGTATTCTCGTGTCATAGCTTCCGATGAACCCTTCATTCAGTGTTGTTCGCTCAAAATGGATGGCCACTTTGTTTTGTTTGGCATAGTCTTCAAGCCACTGTTCAACCTTCTCGTAGAATTCATCGATATACCCAATCCAGTCTTCCTTTCTCTTGTTCCAGTCAATCTTTCTCTCCTCTTTCTGCGTCGCTTCCTGCTTCTGAAGGAACACTTCAAAGTCCTTCTTGCTCATTGAACACTCCTTGCTCTGCTATTTGCCATAAGGCCTCACGTTTGGAAATCGGGGTGAGCAACGCCATCTCCGGCGAACCGGTTCCACGCGGCCGGCTACAACACAACAATGTCACAATTACGGCTTGGAAATAAAGGGAACAAGGGGGACGCCCACGGTAACGTCAAAGTCGGTGGGCCAAATTGCACGTTCCGGGGGATTGGTGTTGCTCGGGAATGCGATGAGTGGAAATTCGGTGGTCGGGGCTGAGGATAATGGAGGCCTGTGACAATAAGGCACGATTATGGCAACGTGAAGGGGGCTCAGGTCATTAATATTGTCTGTGAACAACGTGTGATACTCGGCCTGGCCCCATATCGCTGCGCTACGCCCCGAGATGTGATATTTGCTCCCAGCGGGGATCGAATACGTAACCGCACGCCCTCAAATAACTAAGAATCTCAATTACCGCGTTCGCGGGAATGACCGGAATTCGCGCTCAGCAATCGGTAAAAACATTTGGCGCATGCTGTGAGCGGCAGGAATTGAGAGTAAGCACTCAGTGGCGTGCAGCTGAACCGGAAACGCTTCTGAAATCGTGGGACGAGTCCCACAATGGCGATTGGAAGTGGATTCTGCATCATACCCCGCATGAAGAGGGGGTAGCATGCTACGCGCCGTACGAAGACCTGCCCCGCGAAAGTGAATGGTTGCCCCATCATGATTCCAGCGGTTGGGTACGGCGACTCACACCGCTATGCCGTGTCAGTTTTTAACTCGGGGAAGCCAATTCCGTTCGGGAACCGCTTATGATGAAGTCTTTGGGAAGGGGTCCGGAGTCCCCTCTCCCCTGGCGGGAGAGGGTTAGGGTGAGGGGGGGGCCAGCCGTAAAACCCATTTTCAATGCGTGGCACTATAGGTCAACGGTATACGGCTTAAGTCACCAGCATTGGGGGTCCGGGGGAACCTTTTCTACCCAGAAAAGGTTCCCCCGGATTACTCTTCAAAAGGCCTGTCCGTAATTAGGGCTCACAATTGAGACTCGGCTGATCTTGACCACGGGGAGTCGCTGGTATACTATTCCGGAATCCATTTTCCTTGTACTGGCGTTTGTGCCGGAGGTTCAAGTGATCGTCGCAAAGAGGAAGCCGTTCGATGAGATCAAGAGTATGCTGGGAGAGCGTTCGAGCGTTCTTGTGGCAGGCTGCGGAACATGCGTGGCGGTCTGCCTCGCAGGCGGTGAGAACGAAGCCGGTGTGCTCGCATCTCAGCTTATGCTGGCGGCAAGTGTGGAGAAAAGGGAATTTCGAGCCTTCGCGGCCACAGTGGAAAGGCAATGCGATCGGGAATTCCTACAGCTTTTCCGGGACCGGGTTTCCGAGGCCGATGCAGTGATTTCGTTGGCTTGCGGAGCGGGTATCCAGTTTTTGGCGGAAATGTATCCGGATGTGCCGGTCTTCCCCGGGGTTGACACGAGCTTCATCGGAGTCGCGGAAGAAGCAGGGGAGTGGACCGAACGCTGTCGGTCGTGCAATCAATGCTATCTGGGAATCACCGGTGGGATTTGTCCGGTCACAATGTGCTCCAAGGGTCTGCTCAACGGTCCATGTTGCGGGATGGTCCACGGGAAGTGTGAAGTGGATCCGGAAAGAGACTGTGCCTGGGTCATGATCTATGAGCGGCTCGATCGCCAGTCAAGAACATCGGCAATCGAGGCGCCCGCGCCCGCGATGAACCACAATGTTTGCCTGCATCCCGGCAAGGTCATCCATACTCCCTATCGTAAGAGGTTCAAGATTGGCTAACCTGTTTCAAGATGGAGCGGCGTCCGGTTCATTTCAGATTGTCGCTGGAGTGGTTCCTCCAAAGAGCCCCGACCTCTCGCCCACAGTCGCGCAGGCCTCTTCGTGGAAGGGCAGGGTGGACACCATCCTCGTCGCGGATAACCCGTCCGCTATGATGGGTGTGGCTTCCCTTGTAGTGGCCGACGTGCTCAAGCGAGAAGGCCATGATGTGATGATGACCATGTCGTGCCGCGACCGCAATAGAATTGCCCTGGGGTCCACCGCGCTTGCCGCGGCGGCTTGTTCCATCCGGTCGATCCTGTGTGTTTCCGGGGATTACGTGAATTTCGGCGATCATCCTGAGGCAATGCCGGTCTTTGATCTGGATTCGGTCCAGCTGATCTCCATGCTCCGGAAGATGGGAAACCCCGGTGATATGGACCCTGCGCCAACGGGCGAGCCTCTTTCTTTCTTTCTGGGCGCGGCTGTCTGCGCGACCGCCGACCCTCTGGCGCCCCAGCTTATGAAATCCCGCAAGAAGATTGCCGCGGGCGCGGATTTTTTCATAACTCTGCCCATCTTCACCACGGACCAGTTGGACCCCTTTCTTGACGGCCTGAAGGATCTCCCGGTGAAGATCCTGGCGGGAGTTCTCTTGCCTTCCTATCAGCAGATAGCCCGGTACGAGGATGGGTCGATACCGGGAACATTCATACCTGAAGATCTGGTCAACCGTTGGCGGGATGAAGGCGAAGAGACATTTTTGTCCTCTTCCGCGGATCATACGAGGAAACTGGTCTCAGAATTGAAGAACGCCGGAAAGGTCGCGGGAGTGTGCATCAGCGCATCCGGGAGAGAATCGGAAATCGAAGGACTCCTGTGAGCGAAAACCTGAAAGGATCGGCCAAAGGAGACAATCGGTGAAAGCGCCTAGGCTCGAATCCGTTTTCCTCAACCGCGCTCCCCGACCGGAAACCAGGGACTTCAGCCGCGTTCTGGTTCTCGGCGATGGCGAGACCGGCCTCGAACTCTCCCTCCGGCTCGCCGGCGAAGGATTTGAAGTCCTGCTGGTCGGAGACGCTGAAGATGACCACGCGGGCGATGCCTGTCCGCGGCACGGATCCACCGTCCTCGAGGAGGTCCATGGCTTCATAGGCGGGTTCGACGTGACCTTGAAACGCGGGGCTGAACGATCGACGGAGCAGGTGGGTTTTATTGTGGCCGCGCCGCCTGTGGAGCGCATCCCGAAATATGAAGCGTACGGACTCTCCCGGTCGAAGAGAGTAATGGCCCTGTCGGACCTGGACGCGCTCCTGGAAGCTGACGAGTCATTGGCTGAACCAAGAGGAGAATGGTTTCACGCGGTTTTCCTCTGCGGACTGAAACGCGGCGCGGACCCTGATCTCTTCGCGAGAGTCTTCGATTCTATTGACCGGCTTCGACAGACGGTTCCGCTGCAGGCATACGTGTTCACACGGCAGGTCAAAGTAGCCGCACCCGGACTTGAGGCGCGGTACAGACAGGCACGAGAAGACGGGACCCAGTTCTTCAAATTCGACCGCGCAGGCCCGATCTTTGAACAAGATCCGGACGGGCTGACAATGATCTTCACAGATCCGATTTTGCGCATAGAATTGGAGCTGGTTCCGGATCTCCTCGTGGTGGATGAGGACCAGCGGCCCGCGTCATCACTGAAACCGTTGCTGGATCTAATCCCCTCAACACCCGTGACGGCCCCGTTCTTGCAGCCTGAATCGACCAGGTTCACCGGGGTCGGTACCCCCAAGGCCGGCATTCTCGCGCTCGGAGCGTCCCGAGGAGACTTCAGCCGTGGAGCCGCGACACGCGATGTGGACACCGCGATAGCCGCGCTGAAGACCTTGGAGCACGAGGAAACACCCCCGGGGCTTCCCGATGCCCCGACCGTGGACCAGGCCAAGTGTACAATCTGCCTGACCTGCGTTCGCCTCTGTCCTCACGCCGCGATGAGCTTCGGGAAGAGAGCGGAGGCTGACCCGGCAAGCTGCGTAAGATGCGGGATATGCGCGGCGGAATGTCCTATGGACGCGATAAGGTTGGCGCCGCCCCAAGGTGAAGCGGAGATCACTGAAAAGATAGTGCAGGGCCTGGCTCAATCTGATCGTCCGCAGAAAATCATGGCTTTTCTTTGTTCAAAGTCCGCGGCCCAAGCCATGGAGTCGGTTGCAGCGGGAATCCGTGAAAATCTCACACCGATTATCGTGCCCTGCGCGGGGACCATAGATCCCACCCACATTCTTGATGCTTTCCAATCCCGCGCTGATGGGGTGCTCGTGGCAGGATGCCACACCGGCAATTGCGCGTCCATCTATGGGACCGTGCTCGCCGCGGGCCGAGTGTCCCGCACAGCGCTCCTGCTCCAGGAGGCCGGAATCGACCCGAATCGACTTACCTTCACCACTCTCGCAAGCAACACCCCGGGAGACTTTTCTCGCGCAGTGAGTGCGCTTGAGGAAAAGATAGGAAAATCAGCCCACGCCGGCACACCGGACCAGTGAGCGTTCGGCGGTTCAAATGCGCCGGGCCACCAGCATGAGCTAAGGGTCTGTCACAAAATAAACCTTGCAACAGGTTGCTGTGGCAATTGTAGGGGCAGACCCCGGATCGGCGTCAGGGGCAGGCTCAGGAATGACGGTAATGAGTTCCGGCAAGGTTTCAGGATTCATAGGTTGTAGTACTTGTTTCGGGACGAGCCCTAAGGCCGGGCTTGAGGCCTTTTCTTAAACATTGGTTTCATTCCCATTGCAATTTGATACCATGAGTAGTATCATTGGTTACTAGGAACATGGGGCAAGCGGACAAGAAACTCAGGAAATGGCTGAATAATCCACCGACCCACGCTCCCGTGGACACAGTGCGAGCCATGTTGAGGCGTTTCTTTGACTCGGTAGAGTGGAAAGGAGGGTCTCATATCATCGTAACAGACGACAGGCTTCAAGGCATGAAGGACGTCGGCCCCCTTAACGATTACTCGGTTCCGGTGTCAGGCGGCCAGAGAGTGAAGGGCCGGTACCTGAGATGGATCGCCGAGGCCGTGCAATATATCGAGGAAACGGAGGAAGACTGAGGTGAAAAGCCGAGACCAAGAGGTAAGAGGCATAGATTACTTCATGGAGTTGCCTTATAGAATTGAAATACAGCCCATTCCCGAAAAAGAGGGGGGAGGTTTCACGGCGAGCATCCCCAAACTGGGCAGACGTGCCGTCTGTGCAGACGGAGACACGATGGATCAAGCACTCAAGGGGCTGGAAATAGTCAAGAGGGAGAGGCTGACGCGATACCTCGAAAAGGGGGTCTCAATCCCGGAGCCAGGCCCAAGTGACGCGGAATACAGTGGCAAATTCGTTGCCCGATTGCCCAAGTCCTTGCATCGGGAACTTGCACTCAGTGCAAAAGAGGAGGGCGTAAGTCTTAATTCCCTCGTCACTACAATTCTTTCCCGGGGAATGGTTGAGCAGCGATGGGAAGTTGTTTTGGGAAAACTGGAGTCTCAGATGGTTAATCGGGTGGCTCAGGTCCGGATGCTTGACCGCTTCAAGCTCGATTTTCAAATGGAGCGGCACTCACGGTCCGAGCACTTCAGTCCGATGCACGAATTCCATGAAGCGGTCTGAGGAGACTGTTTTGGCTAAACCTAAGTCGAGTTCAAAGAAGTTGAGCCGGCAAAAGTATCAAGAGGCGCTTGGAGGGGTTCAGCTTGAAGGTCTCGTTCTCGACGAATGTTCGGCCGAGTTGCGGCGAGAGAAACTCCTGACCTCTACATCCCGATCCTTAACCTTGGCCGTCAGTGACGAGCCGCGTGTACAGGCAAAGTCGGACCATGGCTTCATCATAGAACAAAAGTACAAACTGGTTGCCAAACCGTCCAATGAGCGAGCCTATGCTCTACGGTTAACGTGCAAATTCGTTTTGACATATTCGTCCGATGGGGAAGTGTCTGATCAATTCCTCGAAATCTTCACAAGTAATAACGTGTCACTGAACAGTTGGCCGTATTTCCGTGAATTGGTCCAGAATCTCACGCAAAGGATGGGCATGCCACCATTGACTGTGCCCTTGCTGAAATAGAGTTTTCAGCAGCATGATTCACAATAGAGCCCGGTGGAAAAACCACCCCTGTCCGGGTCTGGGGTGGCCCGGACAACGTGAGAGCCTACCGGTGAATGCCTGGTAGCGATCAGCGGGCTTCTCGGTATAGTCCGGGAGGTAAAGAAAGAAAGGAAGACCATGAGCGCAGATGTTTATGAAAGGCTTAGAGAATTCATGGACACATTGCCGGCCGGCTATCCCACGACACCGACCGGAGTGGAAATGAGGATCCTCAGGAAGCTCTTCAGCCCGGAAGAGGCCGAGCTTGTCGTGAAACTTAAGAATGAGCCGGAAGAGGTATCGGTGATAGCGGCGCGGATTGGAGCGGATGAGATCGAACTGGCCTCGAACCTGGAAGAGATGGCTCAGAAGGGCCTCATTTTCAGGGTCCGCAAGGGAGATATCCCGCTCTACCAGGCATACCAGTTCCTTGTCGGCCTGTATGAGTTTCAACTCAAGAACCTTGACAAGGAATTCTGTGAGATGTTTGAGGAGTACCTTCCGTTCATTGGCATATCTTTCGTGTCCATAAAGACCCCACAGTTGCGCGTTATTCCCGTGGACAGGGCCATCGGGACCGCGCTTCCGGTGGACACGTATGATCGGGCCAGGGAGTTGGTAAAGCAGCAGGATCTCCTTACGGTAGCGGAGTGCATCTGCCGAAAGGAACAAAAGCTCCTTGGGAAAGAGTGCGATCGTCCGAAAGAGACCTGTTTCATATTCGGGGACTTTGGTCGGTTTTACCTGGACAATGGAATGTCACGACAGATAACCGAGGAGGAGGCTTTCAAAATCCTCGATATCGCGGAGGAGTCGGCGCTGGTGCTCCGCCCGAGCAACGACCAGAAGGTGGAAGCCATTTGCTGTTGTTGTTCATGCTGCTGTCCGAGCCTGAGATACAACAAGATAGCCAATCGGCCCGCGGACCTGGTGCTGTCTCACTACTATGCCAAGATCGACTCCGATCTCTGCTCAGCTTGTGGTGTGTGCATTGAACGATGCCAAATAGACGCCATCAAGGAGGGGGAAGACTTCTCAGAGATAGTAGACGGGCGATGTATCGGCTGCGGACTCTGTGTTCCAACATGTCCGGAAGAAGCCATCTCATTGGTTGCCAAGCCCGGCATGGAAGCGCCTCCCATCGATTTTCGAGAGACGCTGAAAAGGATCGAGACAGAGCGACGCGCAGTCTAATACGATTCACCGTAGAATGGGTAGTTTGAGGTCCGAAACCGCGACCGAAAAAAATCCCCTCTAACCTCCCTTTGATAAAGGGGGGTTAGAGGGATTTCCCAGCCAAGACCTTCGCACGTTCATGTTCCTTGCAGAGCCGACCTGCAATGGCCGCTGTGGGACTTGCCACACGATTTCAGGCGCGTTTCTGATTGAGCCCCCCGAAACTAAATGGTTACAAATGGTTACATATATTCGTTGATTTTCGTTCATTGACCGTCTAGGATGATTTACTTGCCTTGCTCTGTCAAGAGATCGTGGATTGGACGCGGCAGGTATCGGACGCATTTTTTTACGAAAGAGGTGTTCCATATGGATGAGCAGACCAAAGATCACATCAGTGATCCGATGATCAATGACAATAGCGAGGCCGCGCCGGATGAACCGGTCGCGCCTAAACGAGGCCGGCCGATCCTCACATTCCTAGGGGTGGCCATAGTGGTAGTGACGGTGGCGGCAGCCGCGACTATCATTCCATGGGACGATATCTTCAAGAAAGAGACCGACACCAGCTTTGCCGAGGCAGCGGCCGCACTTGCAAAGAAGGAATGGGAGCGAGCCACAAATCTTTTCGACAAATCACTGAAACTCAGCCCTGATAATCCCGCGGCACATATCGGCAGATCCAGGGCCAATGTTCAATTGGGACGGCTCTCCAGTGCGCTGACCGACGTTGAAAAGGCGCTTGATCTCAAACCGGAGAGTTCCATCGCTCATGGCCAACGAGGAATCATCCTGAAATTGCGGGGGAGCTACGACGAGGCACTGGCCGATTTCTCCAGGGCCATAGAGATCGACCCCAAGTACGCGTGGGCTTACGGCCAGAGGGCGGACCTGCTCTCCAGGAAGGATGAGCATGAAGCCGCGCTGAAGGACCTACAACAGGCTTTGACCCTCAAACCTGATTTCATTGACGGTTATCGGTTGCGGGCCTGGGTCCTGAACCGCATGGGCAAATGTGAAGACGCGGCAGCGGATTTCAAGAAGGTGGAAAAGATGCGTCCCCACGACGCTTGGACGCTCCAGGACAAGGCGTGGTTCCTGTTGACTTGCCCGGATGAGACTCTCAAGGATCCGTCCAAGGCGATGGAACTGGCTCAAAAGGCGTACAATCTGGGGGGCGCGAAAAACGGGTTGGTCCATGAGACCCTGGCCGAAGCCTATTTTCAGCACGGCGACCCCCTCAAGGCATCGGAATTACAACAAAAAGCCATCGCCTTGCAGATCAAGAAATGTCCCGATGGATCCTGCGTGAGAGAGATGCGAGACAGGCTGAGAAAATACCAGATGGCCGCGCGAAGAGAAAAGAGAAGCGCCTACGAGATCCTCCCGCTGGACAGCGGCTTCTGAGCTGCGGGCGGATTTTCATTTGACCTGATAATGCGCGGCGAATTCCGGGCGCCAGTTCACCTCGACCGAGCAGGACGGAAGAGCAGAGCCTGGCGCCGCCCGTCCTTCTGGTCGAACTTCACGGTCACCAGTTTCCCGATGTATGGCGCGGCCATGGCCCGGTGGCCGTTATCCACGTGAAAGACGATTCGGTGGTCATTCCCGGCCTTAAGGATCACCGTTTTGAGCCCCACCTTCTGCAATTTTCCTGCGCATTCCCCGGCCAGACATATGCCGGGAGTGGAGATCAGCACCAATGCCGTCAGCATTGACAAAATACGACCCCTCATGTGTTCCTCCAAGACTACGATACTCTCCAGTCAAAATGCTCCGGACACCTCATCAAAGTGCCATTCGGAGAAGACACGCACAACGTGTCACAAACAAAAGTCCCCACCCTTGAGTAACAGCATAACCGATCGAGCCTTGCGTTTCAAGCGCTGAGCGCCAACGTGGGTAACGCCGGAGATGAGAGTGGTCTGAAAGCTTGGATCCGCCGACCACCGACCCAGCGTCCGGCCCGGCACAGGGTGCTCTGAATGGGGCCTATAACGGTTCTCAGAAGTAACGCAGGATTCCCAAGAGCGCAGTTGAAAGAAAGCATTTTCGTTTTGATTGAGATTGCTTCGTTGTGTCTCTATTTGGGCATGGGCGTTCACAGGAAGTTGCGCTCAAAGAAGTAAAATGGACACGTGAGGCACCATAGCCGGCTATCACATGGTTCGTCTGAAATGCCTGCCGGTGACATAGATGAAATTGGCTCGGATTCGCAGACGCTTGTGTTTCATCCGATCGGGAAAGGGGAAATACGGAGCGGCCGTCCTGATCGCTCTCATGGCGTATTCATCCAGAATCGTGTGACCTGATGAGTCCTTGAGGTTCACACCCAGCAGGTTACCGTCTTTGGCAATGGAGAATTCCAGAGTCAACGTGCCGCCCAAGCCCGAGTCCGCGGCTACCCGGGGGTAGACCCACACACCTTCGATCTTCTTCTTCAGGTGGAGTAGGTAGGAGAAGTACTTTTCATGGCGAGTATTTATGTCCACCACCGCTTCATCAGGGTCCCCCTCCTCAAAGAAGTTCGGTGTTCCACGGGAGGCCATGAGGCCCTGTCGAATCTCCTGGCGTGTGGGCCTCAAATCCACTGGCGCACTAGGCTCTTCCAATGGATCCCGAGGCTTGTCGTCGGGTTCTTTCCTGGTGGGAGTGGGTTTCTGCTTCGGTTTCTGCTTCGGCTTCTTTTCCGGCCGTAATTTGGCCTTGTCTTTTTTCGGCTTGGGCTCTTTTTTCGGTTTGATCAAATTCTCAGGCGCGAGAGGAGGTTGAAGCGCGGCCATCCTCCGCGGTCCAGTGATTATCCGCCCCAAAGGCGAGCCGGGCCGCGCCTTTGTGAGCCTTTCACGTTCGGCCGTATGATTTCGGTCTGAGACGGCCGCGGTTTTCTTGGGCGGAGGTTCGTTTTTCTTCGGACGCTGGAACTCCACGAGTCTCACTCGTTCCACCTTTTCACCGGGTTTGAGGAGTGATCGGGTGGGCGCCAGATCGGCCACCAGCGGTATCGCGGCCACTGCCGCCAGATGTAGAAGCAATGAGGCGGCCACGCCATACCTTACGATCTTGTCCTGCCGGGGGCCTAGAGATTCCGGTGTGGACTGGAGAATCAGCCTGCCGTCGAGTGTTTCTTCATCGCCGTACTCTTCGTCGGCATACTGTTCGTCGACGGAAGACTCCCGGTCCAGGTCTTCGATTGTAAAGTCATCGAGATCCGTTGTAAATTCTGGCGGTTGCATAAACCTATATTCCCGTCACGGGGCGCCGATTTCTCAGAAAACCCGTGTGAAGCGATACCATACCGGCCGCAAGCCGAATCCCGTCAATATCAGGGAATCTTCCGTCTTTCTGACTACCCGTAGAATCAGACGCGTACCTGTTTTCCAAACAATAGTCAGCTTACTTCCCTTTTGACGCCAAAGACCAGTATTGCGAGTCGCACTGTTCCGACGGTCGTTGAACACCGCGAGCCTTCCGTCGTCGTGGAACCAGTACCATACGTGCTCGGCAAGCTCACCGGGAACCTCTTCAGCCGGCACGCCCGCAGGCATCAAGCCCATGAGACGCCACAAACCCTGGACGGAACGACTTTGCCCTTCCAGACTCCAGCCGAGGTTGCAAGAGCCCGCGACAACCATGCCGGAGATCAGAACCGTAACAAGCGCTCTGGGGATCATTGCTCCACGCACATCCCGGTTCCGCGGGGATCGAGACAAGGCCCGTCCGGATCTATCAAGGACCGGTTCCGACGAGCACGGCCGGAATCGGCGTTGGCATAGCAGTAGGCGCATCCGTGGGCGCACGTATCGTATGCTCCGATATCCTTCGATTCCGCGCACGCACATTCTTTGCGTGTCGGCACGGTCCTCAGCGTCTCAAGAGCTGCTCGCCTTTCCGTTGTATCGACTACGCGCGCTAGAAATTCCGAATCTATGCAGCGCGCCTTGCCGACCAGGTCGGACACCAGGAAATCATGAGCGCACGAAGTAAGCTCGATTCCCCATGTGCGGGCGATTTGGCCCATTTCTTCCGCGATTTCTCTGCATTCGTATTGATTGGGCACGTGGTAATCAGGCGCGCAAAGACTCATGTTTTTCACTGTTTTCCTGTAGTAGTCGCAGAAACTGAAAATAGATTCCTTGGTATAGGGCGCCAGAGATCGGCATAGGCTCTCGAAATTCTTCAGGTGCCACCTCTTGTCCGTCCTGTCCGTAAGCACTATGGTATCGTATCGCCATCGCAAAACGGAAGAAGAAAATCGTTTTACCAGCGTGTCCACCACTTTCATAGTGTGACTCCGATGAGGCACCCCAGGTTCCAACAATGCGGGATAATTGTTGATCGTATACAAAAACGTGAAGCAGTGTCCGGCATCGGCGAGTTCGTCAAGATAGGGCGCCAAGGGACCCGCGTCCTTTGTCCAGAACACGATAGCAGTTACGTCCTGCGGCGAAAGAGAGACCTGGAAAGACTTGGAGCTGAAACGCGAACGCACCAACACAGACCCGGATCGTATCCTGTTCATAAACCACTGAGTGTGAAACGCGGGTATGTCGGTCCGCCTGCTCGCTGAAACAATGTGCAATGATTCCTCCGGGCTCCGGAAAACTTCAGAAAACCTGGATTCCGGTTCCCGTTTTCACGGGGATGACGTTCTTTCGCAGGAATGACGCTGAAGGATTTTGGCCGGCGACTCATACGTTACCTCATTTAGGAAAGCGCGTACTAAGTTGCGCGTGCCGGTGGCGGTCGCCGGGTTTCCCAGCGAAATTCAACGGGCCATACTGAACTTGGGGGACGGAAAAGTCAAGAGGCCTTGCGCGAGGTCTGGGCAAGCATTCGGTGATTCGGGGAGAAATTTCCAACCCCATGCGCGTGAAAGACTATGTTGAAGTTTCGTGGTATAGTTGTCAACATGATCGCCGAAATCGGGCTCGGCCGCGGAATTGGGTGGCAACTTCGGGATCTCCGGATCTGAGTGGCCCGCGGAGTCGGGATGTAAGATTAAGATCCCGGCGGCGCTATCAAGATTCGGAAGAAAGGAACCCTCATGGCAAGATCCAGCAAGAAAGCAAGCACTAAAACTGCAGGAGTCGTTCCCCCTTCGGAAAGGGAACGGGCTGTGGACATGGCGGTCAGCCAGATAGAGAGGCAATTCGGTAAGGGATCGATAATGAAATTGGGTGACACGGGGACGATTCCCAGCGTGAAGGCGATTTCCACCGGGTCACTGGGTCTTGACGTTGCCATCGGAGTGGGGGGAGTGCCCCAGGGCCGGATCATAGAGGTTTTCGGGCCCGAATCATCGGGTAAGACCACCTTGTGTCTCCACGTGATCGCCGAGGCGCAGAAACAGGGGGGCCTGGCTTCCTTTGTGGACGCGGAGCATGCGCTGGATATCCAGTATGCCAAGAGGCTGGGAGTCAACACCGCGGAACTGCTTGTTTCCCAACCGGACACGGGCGAACAAGCACTGGAAATTACTGAGATTCTAGTAAGGTCTGGCGCGATGGACGCGGTGGTGATCGATTCCGTGGCCGCGCTGGTTCCAAGGGCCGAAATAGAGGGTGAAATGGGTGACGCACACATGGGGCTCCAGGCCCGGCTCATGTCACAGGCCCTGAGAAAGCTGACCGCGGCCATAGCCAGATCAAGCGCGTCCGTAATCTTCACAAATCAGATCAGACACAAGATAGGTATTATGTTCGGAAATCCCGAGACAACCACCGGCGGGAACGCCCTGAAGTTTTATGCATCCCTCAGGCTTGATATTCGCCGAATCGGGCAGATCAAGGACGGTGATCAAATTACCGGTTCACGCACAAGGGTGAAAGTAGTCAAAAACAAGCTTGCCCCTCCATTCCAACAAGTGGAGTTCGACATAATGTTTAATGAGGGCATCTCCGCGTCGGGTGAGATACTTGACATGGGAGTGGAACAAGGCGTCATAGACAAGTCCGGGACGTGGTACTCATACGGAGACGAACGTATAGGGCAGGGCCGAGAGAACGCAAAGGTGTTCCTCAAGGAAAATCCTGATACCATGACCGCTGTCCGCGGTCAAATCCTTGAAAAGATGGGAATGACGGTCCGGCAGGAGGCCGAATCAGAGGAAGCTTGATTGCGGAGTTTGGAGAGAGAAAATGGATCTCGATGAAGTGTTGAAGAAGGCCTATGATATGGGGGCCTCTGATGTTCACCTGAAGGTTCCCCTCCCTCCGGTGGTGCGAGTCAGCGGGGTTCTCAGTCCGCTGAGAGGCGAAGACCGTCTCAGCCCGGACGAGGTCCGCCGAATCGCGTTTTCAGTCATGAACGAACGTCAGCGGGAGATCTTCACCAAGACCAAGGAATTGGATATGGCTTATGGGGTTCCGAACCTCGGCCGGTTCAGGGTCAACGTTTTTTCTCAACGGGATTCTCTGGCCATGGTTTTCAGGGCCATACCAACCGAACCGCCGATGATAGCGGATCTGGGACTACCCACGGTCATCGAGAAGATCGCAATGGAGAACAGAGGGATGGTGCTGGTCACCGGAACCACAGGGTCCGGGAAATCCACCACCCTTGCGGCAATGATAAATCACATAAACGCCTTCAGGAACTGCCACCTCATAACGATCGAGGATCCCATCGAATTCCTGCATCGAGACAGAAAGAGCATCGTCAATCAGCGGGAAGTAGGCTCTGATACTCTGTCCTTCGCCAATGCGCTGAAGGCCTCTCTACGTGAAGACCCGGACGTTATCCTGGTCGGGGAGATGCGTGACCTGGAAACCATCGAGACGGCCATGCTGGCCGCTGAGACGGGCCACCTTGTGTTCAGCACCCTTCACACCGTGGATGCCGCCGAGACCATAAACCGAATAATCGCGGTGTTCCCCATGGAGCATCAGAGTTCGATCAGATTGCAGCTTTCCGGACTCATTAAGGGTGTCGTATCGCAGAGGCTGTTGCCCAGGGCCGAGGGCACGGGCAGGGTACCCGCGGTGGAAGTGCTGGTCTCAACTTCCAGGATTCGAGAGTGCATCGCGGAAGAAGCGAAGTTCAGGGAGCTTCGGGACGCCATAGCCGACGGGCATGTCAACTACGCCATGCAGACCTTTGATCAGTCTTTGATGGAGCTTTACTCATCCAAAGCCGTCACCTACGAGACTGCGCTGGCCGCTGCCACCAATCCGGATGACTTTGCCCTCCACGTGAGAGGCATCTCCGGTACGTCGGAAACCAAATTTGGAATCGAGGGCTGATACCGATTCGCGATCAAAGAAGTAACATGGGCGTGCGAAGATCTTAGGGCCTGTCACGAAATAGCGTTGGCATTCTCCTGTAGGGGCGGACACCGATCCGGGGTCTGCCCCTACAATTGCCACAGCAACCTGTTGCAAGGTTTATTTTGTGACAGACCCTAAGATCACCCTCCCCCTGCCCCTCCCGTCAAGGGTTTACACTGGGACACACGTAACACCGCGGGCGCCGCTAGTATTCTGCCGTCCCTCCGGGACTCTCAGACAGGGTTAGAGTGGATTGAGGAACCCGGTGCTTTATGGCCGGGCAAATGAAACCACCATAATTTCCCTTCCTTAAGTCCCGGAGGGACGACTGACTCTCCCTTCTACACCACCCACATTGTCGTGTGGGTAAGAGTAAGCCTCAAGGGAGGGGGGCTGAGTCCCCTCTCCCCTGGGGGGAGAGGGTTAGTGTGAGAGGGTTCCCATCTGGAAAACCCATTTTCAACGCGTAGCACTATAGGGGTTCTCAAAACTAATCACCGATTGAGATCTGGGTGCGACTGCCGGCTTGCCCAGCAGTGCTCTACCATTCGTCAGAACTTCCGAGAACTGCTATCGACTCGATAACGTGGTCGTTCCCGTCCTCCCCCGAATGACTGAATGGATACGGCGGGCCCTTTTTTGTGTTGATTTAAACGCCTGAATATGTTAGTCTTTTGTTTAGTGTAATCAGCGTGGTGGACTGGGAAATATTCCACGGTCGCGGCCGGCTATTCTGAACCCGCGCACTGGAACGTTGACCCGGCGCATCCGGTGTGACGGCGGAAAGACCCAATGGCTAAGCAAGTCCTAGATGGCAAGGCTGTCGTTCAAGATATTCGCAGTAAGATGAGCGACCTGGATTTGATGAAGAGGTACGCTATTTCTTCTGTCGGGCTCACGAGCCTGTTTAAGAAGCTCGTTTCCGCCGGGCTGATGAGCCAGGAGGAGATCGACTCGCGTACCCCGCTCACGCAGGCGAGCGTAGACCTGGCCCTGTTTAGATGCCCCGCATGCGAAATGCCGCAATTCGTGGAATTCGATGAATGTCCACAGTGCGGCATCATAGTTTCCAAGTTCAAGCAAAAGCAGGTCAAGTCGGACGAGCCAGATCCGACATTGTGGCCCGGTTCAACCCCGGCAGAGGCTCCGATCGGGGTGGTCGCGTCGCAAGAGGCCATGTTTCGATCCAATCTTCGCAGAACCGGTCTTTACATCACCAGGGGCGTTCACGCGCTTGGTGGAGCAAAATGGAAGTTCAGTACGGGCGGATGGGTGGCCGCGTCTCCCGCGATTGTGGAAAATGTGGCCTATTTCGGGAGCATGGATGGAAACGTCTACGCAGTCAACACAGACACCGGGACTGAAGAGTGGAGGTTCGGCACAGGAGCGGGAATCCATTCTTCATGTTCCATAGCTGGTTCGACTTTGTTTTTCGGTGGCCTGGACGGCGGTCTGTACTCATTGGACATCGCGACCCACCGGGAAAAGATCAAGTTCCTGACCGCAGGGCCCATATACTCGTCCCCGGCCGTGGCGGACGGCGTAGTCTTCTTCGGCAGCCTCGATGGAAAGCTGTATGCGTTGGACGCCGGGTCAGGCAAGGTGAAGTGGGAGTTCAAGACAAACGGGCCGGTCTACTCATCGCCCGCTGTGGACAGCGACACTATCCTTTTTGGAAGTCTGGACAGCCATATTTACGCTTTGGACATCCAACGTGGATCTCAGAAATGGAAATTCAAGTCTACAGGTCCGGTCTCAACCGCGCCTGCAATAGAGGGAGATGTCGTCTATGTCGGCAGCGCAGACGGCAATTTCTTCGCCGTGGACATGCCCACAGGGGAAGAACGATGGCGCTTCCCGACCAATTGCAAGGTGAGTTCTTCTCCGTCCATCGCGGCTGAGGTGATCTATTTCGGGGTTGTGGACGGCACTCTCTACGCCTTGGACGCGCGCACAGGCCTGGAGAAGTGGCGGCGAGTGACCGGAGGCGCGGTCTATTCTTCTCCGGCCATAGCAGCCGGACTCGTATACTTCGCAGGCGCAGACCATGTCATGCACGCTCTGGATACGGGCACCGGGCAGGAACTATGGAACTTCAAAACCAACGGCCCGGTTTTCTCTTCCCCTGCCATCGCCAACGGCGTCATCTATTTCGGGTCCGACGACGGCCATCTCTACGCGCTGTCCTGAGAATTGTCCGCGGTTATAACCAGTCTCATTGAGACGGAGTTCGGACCAGCACGGTGGCACATGAGATTAGACGGGAAAAGAGCACAACAGTTCGTGAACGATGTCAAGGCGGGACTGGATGACGGGGAACTGAGGAAAAGATATTCCCTTTCCGCCAAGGCGTTAGTCATCCTGCGCAAGAGGGTGGCCGAGTATTTGAAGGAGAAGCAAGCTAAGGCTCGTGAGGGTTCCCGAAGCATTTCGGCCGAGCAATTTATGGCGGATGTCAGAGCGGACATGAATGATGAGGAACTGATGAAAAAATACTCTCTTACCCGCCGCGAACTCCAGCGACTCTTCAGAAAGGCGATCCAGGCCGGCCATGCCACCGCGATGGAACTGTCCCAGCGACTCTGCATCACCCAAAGCCAGGTCGCCGAGGCCTTCTCCGAAGTGGAAGACGCAGTCAAAGAGATGGAGTGACAGCCGCCCCGATTCTGCGCATACCCCGTCCTTTCCCCCAACTCACTACGAATCGTGCAGATCCACTCCTGAGGTTCCCACGTTCTGCCCTCTTTGAAAAGGGGGGGGCGAGGCCAGGATGAAGGATGAAGAATGAAGGATGAAGAATGAAGAGTAAGAATATTGAACCACAGAGGCACAGAGGCACAGAGAAGAGTGAGAAGTTGACTTACGAACAGACAAAGACATCGCCCCGATCCAGGTAGGGCGACGCTGGGCACGCGGACCGGCAAGATGCCGGTCCTACTATGGCAGTTCGTATCAGGCAGCGAAGCTTAGGATTTCCACTTCAACTTTCCGGTGGGCCGCGTCTTCGGCCAAGTTCAGGATCCGTTCACTGATCGATTCCTCAAGGAAGTATTCGCCGCAATTCTCGCAGACTTCAGCAGGAACCAGGTTCCCTACTCAGGACCGTCAACCGCGTACAAAGCCGCGCCCAGCGCTCCTGTTGTCTGCGCGCGTGGTGGGATTTGGACCGGGCTGTCCGTGTGTTCTCGGATCAGGTCGGCGAGGAAGGGGTTGTGCTCGATTACACCGCCGGTGAGCACCACCGTGTCGGTGAGGGTATCCATTTCCAGGACCCGCTTGACGACCGATCGGAAGAGGCCTCGCACAATCCGGTCAACCGGGTGGCCCCCTTTGATCTTCTCCAGCACCTCGGTCGCGGAAAAGACCGTGCAATAGCTGCCGAGGGTGACTTCACCGTCCGCGGATCGAGCCAGTTCATCCAGGTCTTCCAGGGGCAGACGCAGTCTCAGGGCCATCTCTTCGAGGAATGCTCCGGTTCCGGCAGCGCACTTGCGGTTCATTTTGAAGCTGACCCGATGTCCGTCCGAATCGAGCTTGATGACCTTGTTGTCCTGCCCACCAATGTCCACCACCGTGATCGGACCTGGAAAGTAATAAAGGCAACCACGGCCGTGGCAGGAGATCTCGGTAATCGCCTTGGAAGAAAATGGAACACTCTTGCGACCGTAACCCGTGGAAACAACGAACTCAACGTCATCCCGCGTCAGGCCCGATGCTCTCAGGACCTCGTCCCACGCATTCTCGGCGGATGCCTCAAAATCGGTCCCGGAATGGAGAACATGGCTCGCTATCAAGTTCTGCGCATCGTCCACAATGACCGCTTTTGTGGTGCAAGAGCCCACATCTATGCCGCCCCCGTACCTGTTCCCCATGCGCTTTCCCTTGTTCTAGAGCTTCTCATCCAGTTGTTCGATGAATGCTTCAATGTTAGTCGTGGTTTGTTCCTCAGAGTAGCAGCGGAGGTCGTTAAGGTCTCCGTTGATAGTCAGAGTCGGCACACCCAGTTTTTTACTCATCCTTTCAGGCATACCGTATCTGTTGTTGGAATTGTTGGGGCAAGTCTTGGCATCATGAAAAATCATTCCATCCACGGAGAAGTTTGTGATCCACTCCTTCATGTACGCTTCTTTGTAATGTTCATCCCGCACGATGAAGAGTTCCGTGTAAGCCCTTGCCATTGATTCAAACGGCTCATTTGGATCGAACGCGGAGAAGATCCAGCTATTACAATATGTTGAAGCCACCACATTGGTTCTGAGCGACGCGAATTGTTCGCTCAGATTCTTCAGCTTTCCCCAGACCGGCATCCCATCCCAGTAGATCCGATGCCGTTCCCCTTCAACAGCGGCCACCTTGTTGTCAATGCGCTCCTTGAGTTCCGCGAGCAGCAGCTTGTAGTAGTCAACGGCCTCCGGCAGCCCTCTCAGGACGACCGCAGGGGCCATGTGAATCGTCGCGTCGAAAAAGGTCAGGGGAGCGGGCTTGGCCGCTCCGCATTCCAGCACCTCTTTCCACAGCCTGGTGGATTCCAAGGAGAGGCCCACAACCTCACGGAGGCGATCCAAATCGAACTTGTTACCTGAAACCTCTTCCAGGGTCGGGATCATCGCCTTCATCTGAGCGGCCAGATCCGATATGTGATGCTCACGGACCGCCTTTACCGCCCTGTGAGTGTGAACACCCACGAGCGGAACGTTCCATTCCCTGGAGTAGAAAGAGAACCAGTCCTGCACATCGCGACACTGATTGGTATTGTAAACGAGCACATCGGCTTTCGGGATGGATTCCAAGCCGTAAATTTTGGACAATGGGGTCTTTCCGCTGAGGAAAGCGCCCACGTCTGCCGTCAAATATGAACAGATATCCGGAGAATATCCCACTGAATTGGCGATAGGAATGAAATCCGTGGCCATTCTCGTAGCGCCCAGCAGAGCGGCGTGGTTCTCAGGATAGTAGACCAGAAAGCCCATAGCGTGGAGCAATTCAGCGGGCCCCACCGAAGTACACCAGGCCACCTTGGGCGATCCGTCTTTCTTGGCCTTGTCCAGTCCAAGGAAGTGATCGGACATGAGTTTCTTCATCTCCGAAACAGCAGCGAAGGATTTCCTGCTCTTCTTTGCTTCTTCAGCCATCAACTACTCCAGGAGGGGATTTTCAACATCTGTCAGGCACAATCAAGAGCAAATCTACCATTGTGACACGACCGAGGCAGGGTTGATCCTCGGTTACTCGGCCGGGTACGACGTTTACGACTTCAGGCATTACTTCGCGACTTCAACTTGTCAATAGGACTCGGACAGTCCAAGGTTCGCACCTCAATTCTATGAGAACACCCGTACCCTGTCAATGGTTCATCAAAGGACAAAGTACGTACATTCCGGAAGAGCCATTTTTCCTGGTATTAACCGTCGGAATCATATAAGCTTTCCCTCAGAAGCATTGATAAAGGACACTGAGCAACGTGAACAAAGCGGTGTCCCGTGTGAAGAGGACCGACAGATGACCATCAACATGGTATTAGACGAGAAACGTGAAGAGATCCTCCGCTTAGCGGCAAGGCGCGGCGCTTACAACGTGAGACTCTTCGGCTCAGTGGCACGGGGGGAATCCGACTCGGAGAGCGATGTGGATATTCTGGTGGACATGGATGCCGGCAGGAGCCTGCTGGACCTGGGAGGGCTCTGGTCTGATCTCAACGCTCTCTTGGGCGTGAAAGTTGACGTATTCACTGAAGACTGCCTGAAGAGCCGGGTCCGTGAGCGGGCAATGAAGGAAGCCGTGCCTCTATGAGAAATGATCGGGAGCGTTTGCTCGACATACTGGAGGCAATAGGACGGATCGAGAAGTACTCCGTCCGCGGGGAGGAGGCTTTTCGATCCGATGAACTGATCCGGAACTGGATGACCGGGCATATCCAGGTGATCGGTGAGGCTGCCAGGGCTTTATCCGAGGAGTTTCGTGATGCTACTCCCGGCGTTCCCTGGTCGGATATTGTCGGCATGCGTCATGTGCTCGTCCATCACTATTTCAGGATTGACCTTAGTAGAGTATGGCAAGTGGTGAGCAACGACATTCCGCGTCTCAAGCAGATGATTCTCAGTCTCCTGGAGGAACGGGACGGTCGCACTTGAGTTGATCGAGACAGCATGTGGTCTGAGCAAGAAAACGGGATGGTTGGATGATTATCAAGTCTGGTTTTGAGTCATTATGAGATTTGTGTACGGTGGCTTCATGTCTCGGGCATTGCCAATTGAGTATCCGAAAAGCTGGAGCCCCTAAAGACAGACTTGACCCCATCTAGACCCATCTACCAATGACAGGCCCGGGCAATGTCATTGCGAGGAGCAAAGCGACGAAGCAATCTCATCCGTGGTTAGCGTGCAGCGTTGCGATGCGTGCTACCGAACGCCACCGTACTTGCGAAAAGGAGTACTTAGCTGCCCTTCGGTAGTCACATGGCCGATCCGTCCGCCATACGCGGGGAGACTTCCTTGCTGATCGCCTCCACGAGCTTGTTGTCTTCAGCGACCTCAAGTTCATAGTGCGTCCGGAGGTTGATCCAAAACTCCACTGAGGTCCCGAAATGCCTGGACAGTCTCAGCGCAGTATCCATAGTAATACCCCGCTTGCCGTGAACAATCTCGTTTATCCGCCTCGGAGGAACCTTCAGGTCACGGGCCAGCTGGTTCTGACTTATCCCGAGAGGCTTCATAAACTCCTCAAGGAGAATTTCTCCCGGATGAACCGGCGGTAGTACCTTCCTTGTCATGGTATCTATCCTTTGTGGTAATCAACGATCTCGACATCGCGGGCTTTGTCTTCAACCCAGACAAAGCAGATGCGGTACTGGTCGTTGATTCGTATGCTGTGCTGCCCCTTTCTGTCACCTCTGAGTGCTTCCAGCCGGTTTCCCGGAGGGCTGTTCAAGTCTTCAAGATACGCAGCGGAATGCAGCATTACGAGCTTTCTGTGTGCAGATCCTTGAATAGCCTGGGGGACTTTCCTGGAATGCTCTCGCTTAAAAAGCTTTTCGGTCTCTTTGTCCTTGAAGCTTGCTATCACAGGTGTATGATATAATGGGCGGCGTCATAGGTCAAGACTCATCCCACCATCTCCGAGAGCGCCTCGGTTACGGTCCGTATCTCCTCCACCCTTGCTTATAGTACTCTACCAGGGCCTGATCGTCCAGGCGATTGGCCTTGACCTCGCTCTTCATGAGGCTGTCCCTCGGAAACGCGAACAGGGCCGGAAGTAGGCGATCATTCAGGAATTTCAGTTTAAGGCCCGCGAGCAGGACCAGCCTCTCGGGATCCAGGTTTCGCCTTGACGCCATGACGAATCCCCAATCCCCAAAAGAGGGCACGTACACGTGGTAAGGATATGCGTTGAATCGGCCTTTGCCTTCCGGTCCCAGCGGGGTTTGCTTCAACGTTTGAACCACGCACCAAAAGGCTTCGGGAGCGTAAAATGGGCTTGTGGCCTGGGTCACCACCACACCCTGGACAGCAAGCCGCGCAGCCGCGAGCCGATAGAACCTCTTTGTGTACAGGCGCCCCAATGAAAGGTTGTTCGGGTCCGGGAGGTCCATGATTATCAGGTCCCACGATTGTGGTGATTTGGTCAGGAACTTCTCCGCATCATCTATGTGGACCCGTACCCGGGGATCGGAGAGCGCATTGCCCGAAAGATTCGCCAGCAACGGCCTGTCCCTGAAGAGCCGTATCATTTCCGGATCCAGATCTACCAGGTCTATGCTTTCCAGTCCCGGATATTTCAGAAGCTCCCGCGCAGCCATTCCGTCCCCGCCGCCCAAGATTAGCGCCCTCTTTGGGCCTCCCAACGCGGCCGCGGCCGGATGTACGAGCGCTTCATGGTACCTGTGCTCATCAACGGTTGAGAACTGGAGGCTCCCGTCGATGAATAGGCGAAGATCATCGCGCCATCGGGTAACCACAAGCCGCTGATACTGAGTCTGCCGCGCAACGAGAATGTCGTCCTGATAGAGGAGATCCTCGGTGAAGGATGTGAATGCGCCCGCTCCGGCCAGGCCTACGCCAAGAATCAGCGCTGACACCGCGGTCAGAGCGGACAGTGTTTTCCTATTTCGGATCATTGAGGCCAGCACCCTCAGCGCTACAGCGGCCACAGCCACATTGATGAGTCCGAAAATCAGCGATGTCCGCAAAAGACCCAGGTACGGTACCAGGAAAAGCGGAAAAGCACACGACGCCAATAGAGCGCCGATGTAATCAAGGGCCAGGACGTTGGAAACCGTCAGGCTCAGCGCTTCCCGACTCCTGAGCATCCTTATCAGCAGTGGGATCTCCATTCCCACCAGGGAGCCGGTCACCATCAGCACCGCCACCAGAATCGGCAGATAGGTCTCCAGAAGCGCGAACGTGGCCAAGAGCACAACAGCGGAAAGCCCCCCGGACAATCCGATGCCGATCTGAATCGCGACAAAGACATCAGTGAGATCCTTTTTGACGAACCGGGTCAAATAGGAACCCAGTCCCATAGCTGTCAAGAACACACCGATTACAATGGAAAAATGGGTGACCGACGCTCCAAGGAGATAGCTGGAGAGCGCGGCCGCTACGAGCTCATAAACAAGGCCGCATGTGGCGATAACGAATATCGCGG
>CAZGNL010000048.1:0-34101 GCA_964527475.1 uncultured Syntrophaceae bacterium | reverse complement strand
GGAAAAGACTTTCATATTTCGTTGTCGCTTTCTTGCGATGATAGTTGGTATAAGACAAAGACTGGGAGGAACCGGATACTGTCTGATGGCGATACTGATACCAAGTTGCGCTCAAAGAAGTACAGTGAACAGGTGAGGGACCGAGTCTCAAAATCCCCCCTCTTTTTCAAAGGGGGGCAGGGGGGATTTCTCCCTTCCGGACTCGATCCATAGGTTCCCTCTTTGAAAGCGCATTGGTGTCAATAGGTTCTCTACGATATATCCGTTCTTTGACCAAGTAGGCCCATCCCTCGATATCCCCGTGTCTCCGTGCAAAGCATAAACCCAAAACCTTGCTCGAAGTACCCACGCCCGGCGGGCCGCCACGGACTACAAATGAAGCTCCCACACCAACCGGCTCGCAAATTGGCCCTACGCCCGGTAGCTCCCCTTCACTTCTCTTATCGGCTTGAGTACATGGCCTTGATGAGGTCGCCGAATTTTTCGTTTATGTATTTTCTTTTGACTTTCATGGTGGGGGTGACTTCGCCGTCTTCTTCGTAGAGTTTCTTGGGCACTATGGTGAATTTCTTGATGGTTTCCACGTGAGCGAGGCCTTCATTCACCCTTTTGATCTCCACGTCGATGAGTTCGATGATTTCAGGCGCCTGGGTGAGGCTTTCGTAGGTGGTGAACGGAATCTTGTGGTCCTGAGCGAACTGGACCACGTTGTCTTCGTCGAGCACAATCAGGGCCGACAAGAACTTGAGTCGGTCACCGATAACAATTGCGTCGTTGACGTAGGGGCTGAATTTGATGTGGTTCTCGATATTCTGGGGAGCGATGTTCTTTCCGCCCGCGGTTATTATGAGGTCCTTCTTGCGATCCGTAATGGCAAGGTTTTGTTTTTCGTCGAGCACTCCCACATCACCGGAATGAAGCCATCCATCCACTACAGTCTCGGCCGTGGCTTCGGGGTTGCGGTAGTATCCCATGAAAACGTTTCCGCCCTTTACCAGGATTTCTCCATCCTCTGCTATGCGAATCTCAACTCCGGGTAGAGCCGGTCCAACATTTTCAGGATCTATCACATCGCCCTGATGAATGCTGGTCGGGCCCGTGCCTTCGGTTTGGCCGTAAACCTGACGCAACGGCACTCCGATGCCGTTAAAGAACTTGAGAACACCCGGGGAGATGGGCGCTGCGCCGGAGATGGCCATCCTCACTCTCTCGAACCCCAGCCGTTCCCGAAGCTTGTAGAACACAAAGATATTCGCGAGAAAGTGCAGGACCTTCAAACCGATGGGGACTCTACCTTCCCCGAGTTTGGTTTCAGCGTATCTAGCGCCGATCCGTTCCGCGAGCATGTACGCGACCTTCTTGAACCAAGTAGAATTGGCCATTCGTATCCGGATCACCGAATAGTACTTCTCCCATATTCGAGGCACTGCAAAGATCACTGTGGGGGACACTTCACGGAAATTGTCGGAAATCGTGTCCGGACTCTCGGTGAAATTGACCGTGTGTCCGAACTGTAAAGGCATAAACGAGGTGAACAACCGTTCGGCAATGTGGCTCAACGGTAGAAAGGATAGAATTTCATCCCCGTCACTTACGGGAAGGGCCTCGCCGAGGGACCACATGGTCCAAACGATGTTGTAATGTGAGAGCATAGCGCCCTTGGGCGGTCCTGTGGTTCCAGAGGTATAGATAATCAGGGCCATGTCCCGGGAGCGGGTCTTCCCGACCAGATCCTCATATAGTCCGGGTTCCTTTTCATTCAGATCTCGACCCTTTTCCATAAGTTCGTCGAAGGTCATGACCATAGGATCGGAAAAATCTCTGAGACCCTTGGTATCAATGACCACGATCTTTTCCAGGTCGGGTGTTTGGTCCCTGAATATCAAGGCCTTGTCCAGTTGCTCCTCGTCCTCGGCAATGTAGATCCGTGCCGCCGAGTGCTCAACCACGTATTGGCATTGCTCGGCAGCGCTGGTGGTATAGACGCCGACAGTGGCCGCGCCTATGCTCATGGCGCCGAGGTCGGCGTAAAGCCATTCTGGCCGGTTCTCACCGATCACCGCGACGCGATCGCCCTCATTTATTCCGAGGGCCTTCAACCCGAGCGCGGTCTGACGGACCTTATCCCGGTATTCGCTCCACGTTACGTCTCTCCAGATACCGAGGTGTTTGTACCTGAGGGCTACCCTCTCGGGGTGTTTGGCCTCCCTCTCCAAGAATAGCTGGGGCACCGTTCTATCAAAGTTTTCAGTCATCTTTTTCTATCCGTCACCGCGTCGAAGGGGATTGAATTTCATCCATCAACGCCATCTTTTCTTTCTCTTGTATCGAGCGTCGCCTCTAACGGCTTCTTCCTTCTGCATTCCGAGATAGAATTCCTGGACATCTTCGTCCTTCAACAGCTTTTCAGGCGGACCTTCCAGAACAATACGCCCTGTTTCCATGATGTACGCGTGATGGGCCACGCTCAACGCCTTGCGCGCGTTCTGTTCCACGAGCAGGATGGTCGTCCCGTCCTGATTGATGGTTCGGATGATGTCGAAAATCTCGGTCACGAGCATCGGAGATAGACCCAAAGACGGTTCGTCCAGGATCATCAGTGTGGGTCGTAACATCAGGGCTCTTCCGATTGCGAGCATCTGCTGTTCGCCGCCGGAAAGGGTCCCCGCCTGCTGTTTGAGACGATCCTTGAGGAGCGGGAAATACTTGAAGACCCGGTCCAGGTCCTCCGAAACTTTTCCGTCTCTCCTGGTGTACGCCCCCATCATGAGATTTTCCCGCAGGGTAAGCTCGGGAAACACTTCTCGGCCCTCCGGGACATAGGCTATTCCCAACGGGACGATGTTTTCCGTCTCCATTCCGTCGATGCGCTTCCCCCTGAACGTGATGGTACCCTTGTCAGGTTGATCATCCAGGTACCCCATGATGGTCTTTAGAGTGGTGCTCTTGCCCGCGCCGTTTGCGCCCAGAATGGCGCGGATTTCACCCTCCTCGATCTTCAGGGAGAGCCCGCGCACCACCATGATCTTGCCGTAATAGACTTCTATGTTCTTGGTTTCAAGCATTTCCTACAGCCATTGAAAGCGATATTGGTCCCCGACGGGTCCGCACGGCGGCGCCAAGAAACTAATCTTCACCCAGATAGGCTTCCAGGACCTCCGGATGTGTCTGAACCTCTTCCGGCGTGCCCTGCACGAGTCTTATACCGAAGTTCAGAGCCAGCACTTCATCCGAGACCTCCATCACCAAGTTCATGTCATGTTCTACCATGACTACGGTGACCTCAAAGTCGTCACGAATGTCCTTTATCCAGAACATCATGTCCCGTTTCTCTTCCTGGTTCATGCCTGCCGACGGTTCGTCCAGTAGGAGCAACTTCGGCTCCATTGCCAGGGCGCGTCCCAGTTCCACCAGCTTGCGAGTCCCATAGGGGAGCGCTCCGACAGGAACATCGCGGGCAGCTTCAATCTCAAGGAACTCGATGATCCGCTCCACACGCTCCCGCTGATCACACTCTTCTCTTGCCGCGGGGAAGCGTCTGGTCAGGAAGGTCGCGGCGGAGAAAACCCCGGTCTTCATATGTATGTGGCGCCCCAGGAGCAGATTGTCCATGGTCGTCAAATGGGTAAAGAGTTCGATGTTCTGGAAGGTTCGGCCTATCCCCAAAGCCGCGGCCCGATGAGGCTTGCAGGTGGTAATATCCTGCCCGTTGAAGACGATTCTCCCGCTGTCGGGTCGGTAAATTCCCGTGATACAGTTGAAAATGGTGGTCTTTCCCGCTCCGTTGGGGCCGATGATCGAGAAGATCCGACCCTTTTCCACATTCATGGAAACTTTACTCAGAGCGGCCAAACCGCCAAAGGAGATGGACAAATCATTTATTGACAGTAACGCCATGACTTCCCAGCTAATCCGGATCGGATCCAGTTTGATTTCAGTAAGTCGGGCCATGGGCCCAGGAAAAGAAGGGGGCATAATCGAACCCCCTTCTTTCCATGTTGCCGTGAACAGGTCCTTGAATCTAGTTATTTCCCTTTGTAGGTCAACCAATCGGAGATCTTTATCGGTTTACCCTTGTCACCGCACTTGAGTAGATAAACCGATTTCGTTCCCTGATGATCTTCAGGGGTGAATGTTACGTTGTGACCGAGATTGTCGTTCCAATTCCTGATGGTTTCCATGGCCTTTATGAATGAGTCGGTATTGAGATCTTTTCCCGCTCTTTTTAGGCCTTCGACCATGGGCTCAGCAAAGGCGAATCCTGCAAGGAAGAATATTCCCGTATACTTCTCTTTAGGAGCGAATTTCTTCTGCGCCGCGAGGTACTTCGCGATCAACGGGCTTTCCAAGTTTATGAATGTGGCATAAACAACGTCCTTCCACAGGCCCTTGGTCACCCTGAACATCAGATAGGAATCGGACAGGGTGGACGAAGAAAACCACTGCGGTTGGAATCCCATGGCTTTGGAAGTCCCGAGCATGATCGCCCCATGCTTGGGCAGGACCCACATAATCACTGCGTCCGCACCTGATGACTTCAGCTTAAGTGCGTGGGATTTGAGGTCGGTGTCGGTGACTTCCACAGGAATCTGGGCGGCAAATTTCATGCCTTTTGAATCCAAGTACTTCTTTGCTCCCAGCAGTCCTTCCTTGCCATAGTCGTCATTCTGGTAGAAGAAAGCGATCTTCTTCTTGCCCATCTTCTCCACAGCGTGCTGCGCAAGGAGAAACGCCTCATGCTCGTAGAGCGGGTACGTGGAGAAGATATACTTCTGAAACGGCTGGGACCAATTCTTGGATCCTGTGGCGGGACCCACCCACGGGACCTTATTCTTTTTCAGGTAATCGCGCACAGCCATTCCGGTGGATGTGCCGACCCCGCCGGCAACACCGAATACCCCGATCTTCTCGACGAATTCTTTTGCAATGGCCTTGGTCTTGGACGGCTGATAGCTGTCATCCCGCAGGAAATACTTGAGTTTTCTGCCATTAATTCCGCCTTCATCATTGACGAGCGCGAACAGTACGCCCGTGCCGCGGCCCACCGATCCCCATAGCGCGGCCGGACCGGTCTGAGGACCCCACTGACCGATGAGGATCTCCTTGTCTGTGACTCCACGAACCGCGTCTGCTGAAAATGCCGCGGTCACACACCCCAGGAGCAACAGCAAACAGATCAACGATGCTTTCATCACGATACCTTTTTTCATTCTTGCCTCCTAATTACGCTTGCAAACTTGCCGTTCCGACAAGGCTTCAGCGATTTCGTTCAATGGGCCGGCTACAAGTGTCCGGACCCCCTTGTTTTACCGTATCTATTACCTACCTTTGTCAGCACCGGGGTAACCCCGGAAGGATTATCCTTTGTACCATTTTCCTCCTTCTTTGAGGAAGGTGAACGTACTGGAATGTTCCGTGTCCTTTCCGTGGTCACTCCCGAGAATCACGTGAGCCTTTATTGTGCCGATTCTTTCCACCGCGGGCATGGAGTCTTTGTCAGTGTTGTCACTAATCTCCACGATCTCTTCAACTACATATTTCTTGATACGGACCGAACTCTGCCGAGTCATCTCCTGGTAGAAAGGATAGGAATACGCCCTCTTGAACCGGGAAGACGGCGCCAACATTTGCCACACCTTCTCGGTGTCCCCATCCATTTCAGCCTTGAAATACGCCCTTGCCACAGAGAGCAGGGCCTGCTCTTCCGCGTCCTCATGGTCCGAACAGCCGGCCACCAGGCAAATGGCGAGAAGGAGCGCCGCCAATGGGCTCAAATAAGAACGAACCCGAGGCACGGTCACCGGAGATTTCCCTGTCTTTTAGCGGCTGCGCTCATTTCCTTGAACAGTATTCCTTTCCGACAACGGTTGAACGCGCAAAGCGGTTCAGACCTTTTTCTCGAAATGCCTGACAAACAGACCGGAAGGTCTCACGCATAGAATCACGACAATCACTGCAAAAGCCACCACCGACTTGAATTCAAGCGACACGTAACCGCCGAAGAAATTCTCGATCAATCCCAGAAGATAGCCGCCGATCGCGGCCCCGGGAAGGCTGGTCATTCCTCCGAGCACAGCCGCTGCGAATCCCTTGAGCAGGGGATCCATCATCATGTTCGGGTCCAAAGTAGCCAACGGCGCGATCAGCATCCCGGCCACCGCGCCTGTTACCGAACTCAGTCCCCAGGTGAACGTAAGTATTCGCCGAGTCGGAATTCCCATGGCTTTGGCTGCGAACGGATTTTGTTGTACGGCCTTCATGGCCACGCCGACCTTGGTGAATCTGAAGAAAAGGAACAGAAAGAACATGATCAACAGGCTGACCACGAATGTCCACATGTTGACCTCTGTTATCACAACTTCACCCAGATTGAAGCCGTCATACTCTGAGAACGGAACCGGGAAAGGGTTTTGATTGGCGCCCCATTTCCAGCCCGCCAGACCATACAGGATCATTTCAGCGCCTAGCGTGATTACGATGAGACCTAGTATCGTCGGGTTTTTGGCGGGTCTGAGAAAGGCCAATTCCAGGACCGCGCCCAACAGGAAGGCGAACACCAATGTTATCGCGGTTGTGGTCCAGAATCCGAGCCCATAGTCCTCGACCATGGTGAACGCCACAAAGGTGGCTATCATGGCCATCTCACCCTGAGCGAAGTTGGGGACCTCGGAGGTCTTGTATATGATCACCATGGCAAGGGCCACGAGAGCATAACATGCCCCTATGGAAAGACCTCCTATGACAAGGTCGAAAAAGAAGTTCATCAGGCTCCCCTAAAACGGCCACATTCTCCAATAACGTTTGAACCTGAGGTATATTCCGTGCATACCCAGGGGTTCGAAAATCACGATCCCGATCATGATCATGCCGAAGACTATGCTCTGGATGTTGGGCAATCCCTCCGGTGTGAAAAATCTGTTGGAAACCTCCAGGAGAAACGGCCCGATCACCGGGGCCTCCTGGATGATCTGCAGCTTTATCTGCAAGTAGGTGAGCACCGCAGCACCGAGAATGGAACCCATGACCGACCCGAGCCCCCCCACGATTACCATTGCCAGAAAAGTGATGGACAAGATCAGGTTGAAACTGCCCGCGCTCACGTGCTCCAGGGCGAACGCCATCAATGCGCCCGCGATCCCCGTGTAGAAGGCGCTCACGGCAAACGCAAGGGTCTTATACCAATTGAGGTTGATCCCCATAGCCTCGGCTGCGATTTCACTGTCTCGGATCGCCACAAAAGCCCTACCCACACGGGTTTTCATAAGATTCAAAGCGGCTATGGTCAGGATCACCGTCACTGCCATGATCACCAGGTACAGCTCTGTTCCAGTGTCTGCCACGTATCCCGCTACGGTCATCTTGGGCGCTGCAATGCCCATGTGGCCGCCCGTGAAATCCCAATGGCTGATGATCTGAATCACGGCCATTCCGAAGCCCAGCGTTGCTATGGCCAGATAGGGACCTTCCAATCTAAGGGAAGGCAACCCCAACAAGAATCCGAAGAGCGCGGCAATAAACCCGGCAGCGGGAAGGGCAACAATGAAAGGAATCCCGAGCTTCGTCATGAGCAGGACACAGCTATACGCGCCTATGGCGAAAAATCCCGCGTGACCCAACGAGATTTGACCCGTGGAACCAACAAGGATATTCAGCCCGACAGCCACAATCGTGTTAACCGCAATAAGTGTTACTATGTAGAGGGTATAGTTTCCAGCCACACAGGGCAGGAGCGCCAACGCGGCCAGCAACAAAACTGTACCCGCAAGAACCGTCTTGGTCTTGAAAAGCTGTATATCCTCATAATAGTCCCGCTTCATGTCCATGGGGACACCTCATCAACACCACGTAATCTTGAGCGCATTCCAGGCAAATAGGAAGCTCATCCGTGCGCTGCAGCAACAACCCGCCCGCTGCACAGTCACGAAGACCCAAATTCTTAACACAAGATCCGGGATTGCGTCAAGGAAAAGCCGCAATCGATTGGACCGCCGGCTACCCTACGGCCCCCTCATACCAATGCGCGTTCAAGCAAGTGCGCCAATTCTCACTTGTCAATAGACATATCCTTGTGAAATTACAGGCGAGGTCCGGTCTTTCGTTCAATTATTGGGAAAAGTCCTGTCTCAGGACCGGCCGGATTCTTCGATCTCCTTGGTGAGTTCCGAAGTGCTCATGATCCGGAACAGAGGCGCCAGCGGCATTTGGCCGTAGAGTTCCAGTGTCTTCTCATGGATTTCAGGTTTGTAGCAGGTCGAGGCGTCGGAGACTATTATGGACCGAAAATCGTTCTGGATGGCATCCAGAGCGGTGAGTAGCACGCAGACATTGGTAACGATGCCGCAGACTGCTACAATGTCCACACCCCAGGTACGCAGTGTCTGGTCCAGGTCGGTCTTGTGGAACGAACTCATACGACGCTTGGGAAGAAACAGATCTGACGGCCCCATTTCCAGTTCCTCAATGGGATGATCGCCACCGGTTCCACGGATCGCGTGGGGCTTCATTCGTCCCTGAAAGATGAAATCGCCTTCCATGAAGCTGTCGCAAGCAAAGACAACCCGTCCTCCGTTGCTGCGAAACACTCCGGTCAGTTCCAGGATATTGGGAATGATTCCTTTCGCAGCCACGTCCATCATGCCGTGGCTCTTGGTATTCACATTATCCTTGATCATGTCCACCACTATCAGAGCATACTCACCCAAGAACTTCTCCTTCCCAGCCGACTTGACATTGCACGTTCCGGATCAGATCTCCATGCCGGCAGCCAATTTTGGTCAACCCGGCGCGGTTTCCCAGTCTATCTTCTTTCTTCTAAAATTCTCCGGATATCCCACCACTTGGCCTTCTTCTTTTCTTTTTTCCTGATATCCGGTTGAGGCGCGTTTTCACGTTGCTCAGCGAGATCCTTCAGCTCCGGACCGACTCCTTCCAGATCCGGTCCTCCCTTACCCTCATTGGGCGACTTGGGTTTCTTCGGTCGCAACTTGTCTTCCTTGCGGTCCGGCTTCTTGATCTTCTGATCCGGGGCCTTTGAGGCATCTCCAGGATTCGCGGAAGACACCGGTTGTTTCTTCGCGGACTCCCCTTTTCCGGGAACGAAACGGACTTTTCCCCATTTCTCGGAGCGGGGTTCGTACGAGTACACGGAGATGGCGTCCCCTTCTCGGCATTTGATCCACCACTCGTCAAATTCCGGACGGTAAACCACGTCAAGGATCTTGCCCGAGGTGGGGACCTGGTAAGATATCTCGGATTCGGGCTTCTTGCTCTCTGAATATGCGGCGCCGGTGAGCATTGACCATACGACGAGTATGGCCCATAGGGCCGAAGGGCTTCTGTTCATTGAAAGAACCTCCGTACTCGACCAAACATAGTGGCTCACCGCATCATACTTGGCGCTGTGAACACTTCCATATCATCCTCGGTGTTGCGATTCCCACGAACCTCAGTCGCGTCCGGGAATCAGACCAAGAAAAGCGAAATCAGCGTTCACTGATAAGAGCCGCGGGCATGCGGCGTGCCTATTCGTTACCGGAATTGCGAATTATCAGATCTTTCAGGGCATCTTTGGACCATACGGGCAAGGGGCCGCCCGTGCCTCGCGGATCCACTCGCCAGCGATATCCCGTCTTATCGACTCCCTGTTCATCCAAAGAGTCCCAACTCTTCACAAAGTAGGCGCATTCATCGTTGAAGCACACGTGATGAATCTCCCCACCCCAGGTGGATTCCAAGGGAGTGTTGATAGGGTCCATCCTGGCCCCGCAATGTTGACAAATTATATCTTGGTTCATTGTTGAATCTCCTGGTATCCGGTGATGCCCATACTAACCGCGGTCGCAACCCGGATCAATCGGAAAGACTCGTTCGGGCCGTCATACGGTCGATCTTTCCTGAAGCCCGGTACCTGTTGCGCTCTTCGGGAATCCGTTTGCTCAAGGGCCATCTGATACACAGTTAATCTCCCACGCAGCAGGAATCAAGTCCAGCCCGAGTTTCCTACTTATGAAGAAACGAGCCTCTTTCCTTGGGATGTTCGGTCTCTTATAACACATGTCTCCGTACCCTAAAACGGCTTTTTCATCTCCTGTCAGTCCAAGGATCTCCATGATTCGGTCCTGAAGTTCCGAAGCATTTGTCATACCGCTTCGCCATTTAACAAGTAAAATCTCGCGGCCTACGATGGGGGATGTCCGAGGCGAAGCCACGGACAAGCTGCCCCAAGATTTTCGTAGTTCGTTGTCCCTTATCAGGGGTGATAGTTGGCATAGATGTTGATTACCTCGCGGCCGGCATCCAGTTCGGAGAAAAATTCGGGTCGGGGTCAAGTCCGGTTTTGAGTCACTGCCTGGTTTGTGGTAAGCTTGTTCCATGTCACGACCCTTACCAATTGAGTATCCGGATGCCGGGTACCATGTAATAGACAGTGGAAAGCGCGAGGATCTCGTCTCCCTGGGCCGGGACGATTATGTGGGTTTCCTGGAGGCGAGTGGAACTGCTCGAAGAGCAATTCGGAAAGAGGCAAAACCGGACTTGCCCCCCGCTCCCAGGAAACCTACAGATCAGAGAGTGCACCGATGCGTATGAGGAAAACTAAAACCAAGGGAAGTAGACCGGGTGAAGTCCTCGCAGAGGCTCGACGGAATCAAGAGACGCGATCTACAATGTATCGGGACCGGGCACTCGCGATGTACCCGCATATTTGTGGCCGCTGCGGGCGAGAGTTCTCGGGCAAGAGGCTCCGGGAGTTGACTGTCCATCACAAGGATCACGACCACGACAACAATCCTCCCGACGGCGGCAATTGGGAGCTGCTCTGTATCTACTGCCACGATATGGAGCACCAGCGCGATCTTGATGACGAGGATTATGGGCTCGAGACGCAAGCAGATGACCGAGACCCTTCTTCTACCTATAGGCCCTTCGCCGCTCTGAAGGACTTGCTGAAGGAGAAGGAGTGATTTCACTGGAAAGTCCACCCCACATAGCATCCCAGTCCTTCTACACTCGTAAGGGTATACGTACTTGTTGGGCCGCAACTTCGTATGAGACCTTGCAATTGAATCGCGCCTTGATTCCTTCAGGCCTGAAATGCCTCTGAAGATCCTGCTTGGTTACGATGGGAAGGTCCGGCCATGCCTGCCACAGATCATGCGGGTCTTTGATCTTTGCGGCTCCTCTCACCCCTGAAGCGTTCTTTGAGTGAGAGCCAAAGGGAGCCGAGGCATTCGTGAACGGCATAGGTTGACATGAGTAAACTGCCCACCCCAGGATAAAACCATTGGTAGAGTGGGGGAGCCCTGTGGCACTTGAACTCGCACGGACACGGAATGGGATTGAGTCCCAATCCTCGGAACCATCGCATCGCCCTGGGCATGTGAAATGCCGTCGTGACAAGGCCGAATGGCCGATTCCCAACCAGACCTGCAATGAGTCGGGCTTCGTCTTCCGTATCCAGGGCTCGGTTCTCCAGCACAAGAGCCTCCCTCTCCACACCGAGCCTCAGTGGGAGCGCAGCCATTGCATCCACCTGACTGCGTCTGCCCGGAACGCTCCCTGCTGAGATGATAAGCCGCGTGCCAGGCATGGCTTTTACGAGCCTTACGCCCTCCATGACCCGAAAGATCCCATTTCCCATCCTGTCGGCAGGGGACCTGTCGTCCGTGACGACTTCAGCTCCCAGGACAACAATTTCGCGGACTCCCTTCCGCTGCAACTCGACAGGATCCGCGTATGGACCTGCCATCTGCTCCAATGAGCGAATAAGGAAAAATGACGTCATCGGCAAAGACATGCTCAAAAGGTACACCGCTCCAATGAGCGAGACGAAGAATCCCGCACGCTTTCGATCCGGTTTGACAAGTCGGATCACAAGCCCCCCTAGAATAAGGAACAACGATGCGCCAAGCGGATAAAGAAAAATGGAAAACGTTTTCTTGACCAAGTATGCTAGGATTTGCATATCACACTCCCCACTCAGGTGGTCTTTATCACGGCCATGATTGCCCTCGCGGATGACACTGCCTGAGTGAGTCTCGCCTCAAGAATTCAAGAAGCGGCCCGCCCCTACAGAGGAATGCCAACGTTATTTCGTGGCAGGCCCTGAGAATATCGGCAATTACTTTTGAGAAACGCTTTGAGACCGGGCTTCCGCGTCCGCGGCCGGATCCCCGCCGTAGAATTCTTGCATCTCCTCGTATAGGTCGGGCAGATGTTTCTTCATCTGGCGGGGCTTCTCGTAGTAGGATTCGGTGGCTACCGCGAAGAATTCAGCCTCGTTCGTTGCTCCGTACATTCGCAGTACCTTGCGTTCCATGCGTCTTCTTTTCCTAAGGGCAACGTAGTGGCTGCTCATGACCTCAACCCACGGTCTGTAATCGGCCCGAGACCTCAGGTTCGGTGTGCCGTCAAAAACCCCGTCGGCACGGTCCAGGACATGGGCAAATTCATGCATCGCGGTGGCATGTCCGTCTCTGGGATCGGCCAGGCCATGTAAGACCGCGGGCCATGAAAGCACTACAGTGCCCCATGGGCTTGCTTCACCGAGCAAGACGCCGGTCTCGTTCGGCCGCGTGTACTCGGAAGGATAGACTATGATCTCGGTCAGCCGGTCATAATAGGACATATCCAGGTTCAGGATCAGCCGCACCGCACATGCGGAGATCACCACACGCACCTCGTCGGTCATCTCCATTCCGCCCGCGGCTGTGAAGTATTTCTCTGCCTCGAAGATCTTGAGGTATTCGAAGAAACGATCCCGCAATTCACCTGATAGACGGCGATAAAAAGGAACCCTCTTTTCCAGGATCGCGGGCCAGTGCTCCGGGACCGGTCGTCGGACCAGCTTCTTGCGCCGCCATTTACGAAACAAACCGAACATGATCTCCAGTTACTATGTAGTCACACATGGATCTCAGATCGCGCGTCCGAAGAACAGCACGTCTGAAAAATGGTCAAAAGTCAGGGAGAAACTAATGACAGAACAATCGCGCCGATTCCCGGCGGAACTAACAAGTACTTATCGGCAGGAGTTCGCTGTCAGTTGATTGCCCGATGTCCGTCCTTCCTCGCCGTCACCCCGGCGAACCCCGGGGCAGGCTCTGGAATGTCGGCTCAGGGGGAGCCCGGTAAATCGCCGCGAATTTCCGCGGTGCGGTACTAGGAGGCTGTCGCAAAACCGCTTACATTGCTCGAACGGTTCAACGATGGGTGGCCCAGACGGTGCTAGGCGCACGGCCAACTAGCTGTCGACCAACGTACTGAGCCGATGAGCGGTAATCACATCCCAGACCTGCCACCTCGCCGCCCGCGGAGGGCCGTCCGGGCCACCCGCCACCCTACCGTACCACGATTTCGTATGCTCTGGAGGTTTTGCGACAGCCTCCTAGACTCTACTCTCCACGGTCTTCCTGAGAATATGAGTGAGCGCGCTGCCCGTGGCATAAACCAAATTGACCATCTTTTTATAGTCCATCCTCTTGGGACCGATCACCGCGATGCTGCCCAAGACGGTCTCTTCGGCACGAACAGGATAGGCCACAATGGAACAGCCGACGATTTCCTCCAATCCATGTTCAGTACCCACGAAGATCTGAATTCCTTCGGCGGCGAGAGTTTTTTCCAGAATTGTCAGCAGCTTGCTTTTCTCTTCAAAGGTAATGAGGACCGCCTTGAGCTTCTCTATTTGTGCAAACTCCGGGTCTTCCAGGATGTTCGTCTGACCTTCGATGAAAATCTCTCCAGTGGATCGGGAAGATAGTATTAGGTGACCCAGCCGAAGAACCGTTGCCAACATCGTGTTCACCAGCGTCTTTTCCTTGCTGAGCTCTTGTTCGATCCTCTGCCTCGCCTGGCCAAGGTCGAGGTCCCGCAGCATGTCATTGAGCATACGACTGTAACGATCGAGGGTTTCCTGGTTTATCCCATCCTCGTCGTAGATCATCTTGTTGAGCACGAATCCACTGGTGGAAACAAGTAAAACGAGAATTTTGTCTTCCGCAACCTTGATAAAATCGATGGTTTTGAACGTTTGCCCTACGGCCGCCGGAGTGGTGACTACGCCGGCCTGTTTGGACAGGCCTGCAAGGACTGAAGAAGACTTGCGCATAACAGCCCTTGTGTCCAGATCCGGCACATTGATCATAGACGCGATTCTGGCTTGATAATCCGATACCTTGGGGCCGGCTTCCAGTATCGCGTCCACGTACAGACGAATTCCCCTGTCCGTTGGAATTCGTCCCGCGCTCACATGGGGCTGGTCTATAAAACCCCACTCCGTGAGATCACTCATGATGTTGCGGACGGACGCTGCTGAAAGGCCCACATCCCGCTTCTTGGAAATTGTTCGAGAGCCTACCGGTTCACCGGTAGCAATGTACTGGGAAATTATCGCCTTAAGAATTCTCTCCGAACGATGTTCCAGACGGTGCATTTGCCAATTCCTCAAGTCAGGAACTGAATTCGACTTCCTCAGTACAAATTATCCTCAGAGAAGTCTCTAGTCAAGGGGGAAACCAGTACTGAGTCATTTTGGCCTTTTCCCTCACTGAAAGTGAGCGCGATAATGGTGCCGACTGTCGGCGAACCAACGATTACAGTCGCTTTTCAAGCTCTTTGATTTTCTTGCCCAGGTCTTTCAGTGGAATGTTTTTGTAGGTCTCTTCGTCTCTCGGCCGGACAGCGACTATGATTACGGCGGAGATTTTGTCTCGAATGGCGTATATGACTCGGTAGTAGGGTTTGGCGTCCTTGACAGTGATTCGCCACAGAAGTCCCTTATGACGTTCAACGGGCGTGTATCCATCCGGACGAGGGTCTTCGGCTGGTTCTCTACAGGCTGAAATTAGAAATGGGGCTATTTGCTTGCGCTTCTTGAATGCCTTCTTGATATCGCGCTCCGCATGTCCCAAGATTTCGAGTTTGTAGGCCAAGGCTCAGATCAGTGTCCCATTTCTTTGGCGAATTCTTCGAAGGCACGAATTTCACCGGTCTCCAGAGCCTCTTCGATGGCATCAGCCGCAGCACAGGCGTCCAGATGATCTTGTCTGTCTTCATCGTCCTTCAAGCCTTCCGGCTCTGTGATGATCGACGCGGTTCCATCGTCAATCGGCTTCATCTGCGGCATAGGTATCACTCCTTTTCCTGACAACCGGATCAAGACTACCATAATAGACGCCTGAAATCATCTATTCGTTCAAAAAACATAGATCTGCGGTAACCGTTCACGGTGAACGGCTACACAACGTGATCTATGCTCCCAATCCCAGGAAAGAACCTATGGAACTCACCGTCAGAGCGACCACATAGGCCAAAACGGTAGTGTAGATCATCGCGAAGAGAGGCCATTTCCAGCCGCCGGCTTCTCTTTTGATGACCACCAGAGTCACGAAGCAGGGCGCATATAGCATTACGAATAGAATGAGAGTGAATCCGGTGAGCGCATTCCAACCAGGTTGATTCCGCAGTCTTTCCGAAAGGCTCCCGGATTCCTCGGGATCAACCTCACCAAGGCTGTATGCCGTGCCGAGGGTAGCTACGACCACCTCCTTAGCGGCAAAGCCTCCTATGAGCGCGATGTTCGTCCTCCAGTCGAAATTCATGGGGCTGAAAACATACTCAAGAGCTACTCCGATCCGTCCACCTATAGAGTTCTTCAACTCCGCGGTCCTTCTGGCATTCTCAATTGCCGGCTTCTGAGCGGCGAATTCCCTGTAAGGCGCTGCCAGGGCATGAATGGCTGGTTCTATCTTGACTTTTGAGTCGGCGCCTTCTTGTCGGTCGGTCTTCAAGGCCTGGGACAGAGCAAAGAAGGCGGCATTCTGTTTCGGAAGACCTTCAGCGCTAACGTGGTTTGGTCTGCCCTGAAACTTCTCAAACGCTTCCAGGTCTTCTTTGGACCGAAACGTCCCCTTTACAGTCGGCTTTGCCAAAAAAGCGGCGGTAACGTCCCTTAACTTTTCATCAAATACCTTTTGCTTATCTGAGGGCAGAGACGGAAAGGTCATCATGGCCCAAAGCACTATCGAGACGGCCAGTATCACTGTGCCGGCTTTCTTGACATACATCCACGTCCGCTCCCAGGCATGGATCAGAAGCCCCTTGATGGTGGGCATACGGTAAGGAGGCAACTCCAGGATAAACGGAGCGGCAGGACCGGCAAGGACCGTGGAGCGGATTGCCTTGGCTGCAACGAGCGCGAAGCCCCAGGAGATGAGGGTCAAGAGCAGCATCATTCCGGCCTTGTCTCCTGGAAAGAACGCGGCTATCAATAGTGCGTACACCGGTAGTTTGGCCCCACAGTTCATCAGAGGCGTAACGAGAATTGTGACAAGACGCTCTTTAGGCTCTCGCATGGTACGGGTCGCCATTACACCAGGCACAGCACAGCCCCCAGCTATTCCGCCGGATACCATCAGAGCCAGCATCGAAGACCCGTGAAGCCCAAACCCCCTTAGCACGCGGTCGAGCATGAACGCGATCCTTGCCATGTAACCCGTATCTTCCAACACGGCGATGGCAAAGAACATGAAGGCGATTAGAGGAGTGAACCCCAGGACTCCGCCAACACCGTCAATTATGCCGCTTACCACGAGAGACTGAAGCAGTCCGGCAGGGATTGCTTCGGTCATCACCCCTCCCAACCATCCGAAAAAGGACTCGAAGTAACCTACCAGCGGCTCGCTCCCGACAAAGGTGAATTGGTATACTCCGTATATGACTGCAAGGAGGATCACGGGGCCGAGCAGACGGTTCGTGAGTACCGTGTCGATCTTGTCGCTCAGGAATACCCTGTCCGGCCTGTCTGAGTGGACAGTTTGCCTCATGGCGCCTGAAATGAACCCGTAGCGTGAATCAGCCAGTACTATGTCCGGGCTGTCACCATACACCTGTCCAAGATACTCCCTACTCTGCTCAATCTGTTTTTCCACCCCGTCTCGAGCAAGGAGTCGTTCATACTTCTTCGTGACGTCGGAATCTTGTTCCAACAGCTTCACGGCCAGCCAACGAAGGGGCGGTCGATCTTCCGAGGCGCCGGAATTCCTGAGCCTTTCTTCGATCTTCTGGATTTCCTGCTCCACGTCGGCGCCGTAACCGACCACTGGTGATTGCTTGCCGTTCTCGGTGGTGGAAGCTGCTTCAATCACATCGTCCAGCAGATCGTCTATGCCAATCCCTTTCTTGCCGTTGGTGAGCACAATCGGAAGCCCCAACAATTGAGAGAGTCGTCTATCGTCGATATCGATGCGCCGCGCTTTGGCAACGTCAATCATGTTGAGAGCCAGGACGACCTTGACGCGCATTTCCATGAGTTGGACGGCCAAATACAAGTTTCGTTCAAGGTTGGCGGCATCCAACACACAGACCACAACATCGGCACTGCCATCAAAGATGAAGTTGCGGGCTATGATTTCTTCCTCAGATAGCGCGGTGAGTGAATAAGTTCCGGGCAAGTCTACCACATGGACCGTTGTTTCCTTGTGGGTCAATGTCCCCTCTTTCTTCTCTACCGTTACTCCAGGCCAGTTGCCTACATGCTGCCGCGCCCCTGTGAGCGCATTGAATATCGTGGTCTTGCCCGAATTGGGATTCCCCGCCAGGGCAACAGTTATTGCGTTGTTCATGCTTTCAGATCTCCTTTCCAGGTTCGTTCATCAAGATATCCGCGGCCTGATCTCGCCTCAGAGTCAAATGGTATCCCTTGACAACGAATTCTATGGGATCTGTGAGTGGAGCATATTTGACCACCATAACTTCGGTACCCTTGGTCAATCCCATTTCCAGCATTCTCAGGCGAAATTCGTGGTCGCCATCCACCTGCAGGATTGAACCTTTCTGTCTCTCACCGTATTCCGAAAGCCTGAAATGGTTCGAAGGAAGATTCTGAAGGGCAGCCTTTCCTCCGGAAACGTTGAGCTCAGCGTTAGATTGCGAAATCGGCATGCTTACCTCCTGGATTCTTTTGTTTGCTTGGAGACCCTGGCGATTAGGACCTATTAGAATTCCCAACCCACTATCATTTCCAGCGCTACCACCGGATCGATGGTCCTGTTCGGATCAATGCCGAAATTGTTGGCAGGCCCCGGCGCGGTCCAGCCTGGATTTGTCCTGGACACGCACGCGTACTTGAACCAATTTCCAGGCTGCCAGTAAGCGAACCTGGTGTTGAGGATCAAACCCTCCAGAAGGCCCCAGTCGATGCCCACGTTCCATTCCCACCCCAGGTTGGAATCCGGAATGGCAGGCGCGGGATTGTTGAAGGCCCCTCGCCTCACGAACTGGGTCTCGCGTTCGTCTGCGGGGATGGTGAGGTCAGTCTCCGGGGAAATGAAGCCCCAGCCGTAACCGTGGCTGACTCTGTCGGCCCAGAGAAAGCTGCCCCAGACATTCAGGTTGGCAGCCACCGCGTAGTCGATCCGGGCCGCGTAGATATTTGCGTCATTCACCTGTCCGTCACCCTGGACGTTGAAGTAGTTGCCGCCGGTCCCGTAGTTGAAGATCATCAGATAACTGTACGGAACAAAGAGCCCCGCGTTCGACGCATTGGGATGAAGGTTGAGAAGTGAAGCCTCGTCAACACCGGAACCGAGCGGACCGTTCCGGGGGGCCATCCACAAGGCATGACCCTGCCTGTCAATCAGCACGCCATGCCTTCTATCGGGGCCCGACATCCAAGCCCAAAACAAAGTAGCTCTGGTCGGTCCCGCGTACGTGCCAAGCTCCACTGCAACGCGGTCGCAATCGGTGTAGGTCGGTTGGAAGACGCTGCCCGCACCGGCGATGTTTCCCACAGACGGGGCGCCTCCGTTCTGGTCGAAGCCACTGAGGCTTCGCTGATGCCTCACCGTGCTCTTGAAAAAGCTGTACTCCGCATTGAAGAAAAAACGCCCGTTGTCGAATTTGATGAACGCCACTCCATCGGTCAGAAAGAAATCCCTTGGGATGAAGTCCACATTCTGTGGGGATTGACTCTCAGGCCCCTGGCGCCACTTAACAAGCTCCTGAAGATAGCCGATCTGCAGCGATCCCGCGGAATAAGTGAGGAACCCGCCCACGTGAGGGCTGCGCTGATTATTCCCATCCTCAGGACCGGTCTGGACCGCGTCAAAGCTGGTGAGGTTCCGTGAAGGATAAAAGACCATTCCATATCTCATGGGCCCGTAGGGCACGACCAGACCGAGCGACTCAGTCGTGGTGCAATCTTCACCGTTGGCAAGAGTTCCAATTCCGAACGCGAAAGGTCTCTTCCCCGCAACCAGGATTCCCCACGGTGTCTGCGCTGTACCCCAGAACTGGGTCCACGCGCCGAGCCAAATTGGGTTTAAAGCCCCGGTAGCTGTGCTGTTCTGGTATTCTCCTGCAGGCGCCGTGGGATTCGTCGTAGTATCTCCCAGGTAATAGGTCCCTCTGAGCCTGATCGCCTTGTTGATCTTGATCTCCGCGCCGATCTCCATGAACTGGGTGTTGATGCTCGCATTGGCGCCTCCAAAAGTCCCCGGCCACTTGTTCTCCCCGGCCCAGAAGTTGAGCTGACCCAGACCCGCGCCCGCTGCGTCGGTGTCGTAAGGCCCAAAGAAACCGTTTCCCCCCAATTGGTGGGCCGCGTAGTAGTTCCACGAATAACCTCCCTCCAGTTGGAATTCCCATCCCCAAGCGGGGAGTGAGACAAAGGAAAGGCACAGCGCAAAGGCCATAGTTGCAGTCAGAAACCTGACTCTTCTCATGATCCTAAATCCTCCTATCGAATCAACGGTTGGTCGAGCCAACCAACAATCAACAAAAAAACCTCATTTGCTCCCTGGACCAAAGGGAATGATCGCTGTCAGCCTGCAATCAAATCCAGGTTCTGGTGGCCGGCCTTGGAGCACCCGCCACCCGGGCAGGCGCAGTCCGCACACGAACCCCCGGGTCCCCCCGGGCGGACGCGACTCTTGTGGCGCAGGCCCCGGTAGAGGAATAGGAACGTACCGACGGCAGCCGCAACCACGATCGAAATTACAAGTCCTAGTTGAAACATGACCACTCCTTGATGTTCAGATGTCTAACAGCAGTAGACGCGTCTAACGCTGGTGGCAAAAAAAAGACCCCTATCGTGCAAAGAGGATAAAGAGTGGCTTATGCCACGTCCGAGTCCGCGTAGTGTTCCTCTATGGCGATTCTGAGGCCGCTGAGTCCGGCGGTCCTGGTGAAACAACAGGGTATGCCGCGACGCTTGCAGATTTTCTTAGCGGATTTAGCCGCATTATGGCTGTTAACCTCCACTGGACAGACAACCAGGTCGGCCTTTTTGATACAGTCCTCAATGAGACACGCTCCGTTCTTACAGTCTCCGTCATGGCGATGAAACGCGCCTCCCATCTCCTGAACCAATCTCCTGTAGTGACTTTCCAGGCTGTCGATCCCTCCCACCATGGCCACGTGCTTCCCTCTAAGGGCATCTTGCAGAGGACACGCACGTTTGGGGGTCGTCTCATGAGGGGCCGGTTCCTCCGTGAACCGCATAGAAACCTCTTGAACCAACACCTCGATTTCTCTGCGGAGTCGACAGCACTCGTCTTCCCGGCCACGATTCTGAGCGCGACTGTCTTCCAGGAGGTACCGCAACCGTTTGATCTTTTCGCTGCTGTCAGACCTCGGTGCGCTCTCCGAAGGCTGACATCTCATGTGGCCGACGTTGGGCCGGCGATGAAGCCTCTTCATTTCCGCAAAATTGCTGCGGAGATCTTGACTGAGTTTACGACTCTTCTCGATCTCACTCCGGAGGTCGAGAATCCGGCGTTTGAGTCCCAAGGTTTCGGCCTCATTGCGCCTCACTTCCTCGCTTTGCTCTTCGTTCTCCGCCGCCGTTTCCCAGTACTCTTTCAGTAATCGATGTTCCAGCATATGGATAAACCCAAACACGGCGGTCTCGATTGAGGCGCCATTTTCGAGACCCCTCGTGGAAAGATCCCAAAGAACAGCCCACAGAGGAATTCTCAGATTCCCCGGGCCTTCAGTGACTAGCGCGATCAGTTCGAGCGGATCCATGCCGGACAGTCTTTTGGAATACTTGGCAAACCTGCTTTCTATAGTCTTTTGAACATAGCGAGAAACCCGGTTGTTAGTGCCGCACAAGTGAGCCACCGTGGAATGGAGCGCGAACTCGTGATCCATGAGAGGATCTTGAGGAGGCAGTCCGAACTTGTCGGCAATTTTCTTGAGATCTCCGAAATCCAACGCCATGCCAATGACTTTGCAAATGGTCTGATGCTGAATCTCCCAGATTCTCTTTTGGGATGTCATCAGAAAACCCCCTGAAAGTGTTTACGGGCCCCGGGAATGAACCGGACCGCTAAAATAGGCCGAACATCTTTGCCTAGACGTGTCTATCAAGATGTGGGATGTCTGTCAAGTGCTTTTTGCGGTCTCATGGAAAAAAACCCCTGGTTCCAGGATAGAATGGGATGTAGTAGTTCTCGGAAGTTGTCACGGAAACTGAGATTGCGCCGTCGTTTCACTTCGCGCGATTCAGGCTTGGGGGGCACATGGGGATCTCAGGCGCGGAATCCAGCGAGGAACGTTTTTCTTGTACACAACATATTGTTGCCCGAGGCGGCGCTCCAGATCGGCTTCCTGTAATGGTTCACCGGGCGCAGAACCGCTTCAAGCCCGGTGAACCATTACGATTCTCGCTTGTCTGTCGTCTGCGTGGAAGCGCGCTTCACACACGTTCCTTCTTGCCGAAGTGCTGCGGATACAGCTTTATCAGACAGTCCGGGCACACGCCATGAGTAAAATCCGCGTCAGAATGTTGAGAGACATAATCCTCGATTCTCACCCAGGTCCCGTCCTCATTCCGTATGTTTTTGCAGCTACAGCAGATTGGCAACAGACCACCCAGATTATTGGTAAGGCTGGTTTGAATCGTGCGTACCCGTTGGCTCAGCATTTTCAGCAAGGCTATTGCCATTGAGGGTGTTGTTTGAATTTCTTTATGTAAATCCAATTGATCTATGGAGAGTAGTTCGGTCTCTTCCCGTGCCATCACTGTGGCGGATCTGGCGAGATCGTCGATCAACGCCATTTCGCCGAAGTAATCAAAGGGGCCGAGCGTGGCCAGGCGCCGCTCGCTTCGTTGGCCCCTGTTCTTCACCACATCGACGGACCCTTTGACGATCACGAAGAGCCGTCCGTCATGCTCGCCTTCTCTGATGATTTCGTCACCGGGGGAGAAGTTGTGGTAGTGGGCGCTCTTGCACAGCCTCGCCAGATGGTCCGTGCTCAAATGTGAAAATATACTTACCCTTGATATGTAGTCGAGAAGCTCAGTCATTGGTAGTGCTCCTAAGGTCTGCTGCGTGAGGCCCTGGGCCAACCCACAAATCCGTCCGGCTCGGGCGCGGCGAACCGCATTCATTCCTTCATGCTCATGCAGGCCCCGGCCCCCTATGGAAACCGCGGACCGCGTCCGAGGACCCCACGGAAGGACGATGCAACCAGGCCTGCACAAAAAAATAACCCCCACCATTTCAGCAGCTTATCTCACCTCCAGGCTTCCGCATGATCCGGCATTGCTATCTGATGAGAAACAGTACCAGGCCTCTTTGGCAAGACTTCTTGATTTGGAGGCCGATCTTCTTCTGGAAGGGCATTTCGGCATCTTGTGGACAAAAGAAGATGTTCGAGAATTCATTCGATTATATATGAAATAGGGGATGACGGTCCAAGAGGGGGATCCCCCGTCACTCAAAGGAGTGTCAATATCCCTCGCAAAAACACATTTTCAGTGCGTGACGCCCTTGTTGTCGGCATCCCCTTGGGATCAAGCGCAAGACTACTTGACGGTAAAGGAGACGGCGCCGAGAGCTCCGTATCCAGCCTTGTACCTTCCGGGTTTACCCGGGACCGGGCACCCCAGTGGGCCGGTCAGGAAAATGTGTCCGGGCTCGATGGTCCATCCTCGCTTGATTACTGCATTGACCAGCCAAAGCAAGGCTTTGCACTGGCCTCCCAGGGCATCTGTGCACTTGCCCTCACTGACTACTTTCCCGTCCCGGTACAGTGGTATGGAAAGCTCTATAGGATCCGCTTCTCCTCCCAAGCCTTCCAGGCACGAACCGACCTGATCCAAATCGACCTGGGGCACGGGGACCATTTTGCCGACAATGAACTTGGCTGATCCGGCAAGACCGGCTATCAGATCCAGGGACTTTACATTCTTCATGCCCGCAAAGGGATCATTTACCAGATTGATCGCGGGAAAAACCGCTTTCATTTTCTTTCTCAGGGCAGCCACATCCTTCACAGGCCGGTCAATCCTGTGACCTGCTACAAATCCCAGTTCAATTTTAATGGTCAGGTTCACAAAGTCATTGTGATTTACCACGGCCCCGGGTTCCAATCGTCCCCTTTTGAAGAGAGGCGCAAACAGAGGGCCATCAGCGTGAAACTTCGCTTGACGTTCCCAGCAGGTGAGCGAGGCCTTGAATCCTGCGATTGAATAACCCTTTTCCTGTAAGGCCTTCGCCACTGCCCGCTGAATATGGTAGGCCCCATCCATTGAAAGGTTTGATACTTGAACCGACGGTAGGGCCAAAGGCTTCAGAGTGGTCTGGGATTCGATGACAGACCTGATCACTGATTCCTCCTGTGCCGTGGCAAGGCCGGCCACTAATACGCCCACAGCAAGAACGATCGCCAGTATGACTGGTGTCCTTCTCATGACCATCTCCTTTCAATGGGGATTTCTGAGCGAGACCATGCTTCACTCACCGTTTCTCGCGGGTCTTCATTTCCAAGGGTTCTTGTCTGAGCCGCGCAAGGGAGGAACAAGCTGCTCCCGCGAGAAGCAGTCTATTCCCGAGACTTTGACCTTTGTCAAAGCAAATTCTGTGCCATACGCCTCGCAACGTGTGAAGTCTGACTCGGCCAAAGCTGCCAACGTACTGTTTCCATAAACAAATGCTGTGCACAGCATTCGATAGGGAAAGGAGGCAGGAAAAAGGTCGGACCAACGACCGGTTGGTCAATCCCCTTGAAAATGTTTCAATCATGAGACGCGCAGAGCTCCGGCAAACCTAAAGGGTAGGGATTGCCGTAGTCCTTATAACGTTTCAGATGTGAAACAGTGTTTCAACGTGCCGCGAAACAAACAGGAATGTGTGGCTTCCTGTCGGTCCGGGTGGTTGTTCAGGCAATCACCTCGGATGAAGCCTCTCAAGTTCCAGCCACCAATCAATCCTTCAACTTTTCTCGCAGAGCGTCGGCAACAAATTGCGAAAACGGGACATTGGCTCTCTTGGCATCAATGTCTTCGATCAAACTCAGGGGAAGGGTAACCGCCTTCACTCTCACTATGTCCGTCTCGCTCTCGGCCGCGGTCACTGGATCTGACTCCAAGCCCTTGTTTCTTACGGTTTCAACGAATTCGACCTCTCCGCCGGGTTCTTCCACACAACTCTTCAGCAGCACCTGGAACTCGTCGTCCGACAGAGATAAACTGCTGAAGGCCACGCTGCATCTTTCCTTCCATTCATCCTCTCTCATCCAATCGATTTTGGCGTGACAGGTGATTCTTTTGGTGCGGTCGTCCAGCAACATTCTTAGTTTGACGTTGCTGCCCGCTTTCAGTCCTACATGGCTTCCGGCCCCCACATCGAGTTGGCAAGGCGCCACAATTCCGACCTGATCAGCAAGATCCGAATTGATGACCGGGGGAGTGACGGCAAAACGGCAATAAACCGGACCGTTGACGTGTTTGTATTCCATCTTTCAGATCCTTTCTTCCCGGTCTGCAGTCCCGTACCCGGTATCCGGCCGAACAAGGTTACTGGTAAATACTCACCCGCGGTTGCCTGTGAACCACCAATGGTTTCAAAACATCGATTTGTCTCTCCTCTCCTTTCCCGTCTGCGCGATGCCGTGCCGGGCCGACACCAAAGGGCAAACCTGAGCAGGGCTGTCATCTTCCGATTTTGCAGGGAACCTCCTGCGCCGATATTGTGCTCTTGTTTCCATTATAGCCACATTTCCCTTTGAGCGAAAGGTGTTTCACTGAATCCGACTGTACTTTCAAAGTGAATTGTGCTGTGGTCATCCAGCCCCGCGAGTCCGAGCCCGCAAATTCTGTCCCAAGAAGTGACACGGCAGATCACGGGGAAGATGCATCGTGCACCGCGTCTGACGTTCATGCATTGCAATATGCACCGATATCTTCACTGGAGAACACCTTTCCCCGGGTTTGTTTTTGACACTATGTTTGAAACGCGCAATGATTTCGTATAGTCCGGGCATGTTCGCGGGAGTTGGCACGAATGTTGCTCTACTATATCAAGCCAGGTCCGAGTGCTCTTCCACGGAAACAAGGGGGTGATGGCATGCCGGAAAAGGACATTTACACCAAGGCAAGAAAGATCCTGGCACATCTGCAGATACCCAGGAACGAATCCGAGCGCTACAAGAGAGACTGGGCAAAAGCAGTAGTGGACAGGGACGAACCGCTGGCCATAAAGGTGTGGGCCGACTATTGTCACTACATCCATCGATGCGGAATAGCCGAATAGTGAGCACAGTTGGTCGGTTTGGGCGATCCCTGACTATCTCCTCGAAAACAGTCCGGGCCTGGCTTTTCACGAGCAATTCCGCTACTCGCGCGAAGGATTACCGGTACGCCGGTCAATAGGAGGCGTGAAAGCTCTATGGGAGAAGTTGTCCATGTTTTGAGCTTCGACGAACTGGAGCTTCAAGCCAGAGCCGCGGTCCAACACGCGTGGAAGACCCGGCGTGCGCAAGACTATGAAAGGGCGGACACATTGTATGCACGGTGGTTCCGGCTCAGGCGGTACAATAAGTCCGGTCCGAAGAAGACCTTCAACAAGTCCGGCCCGGTTGCGGTTGTCTCCTAGCCCGCGACAACGAGCTATGCGCATACACCCCGCAAGAATAGCAAAATAAAGGCCTTTTGCGCTTGGAGGGAAAGGGTTATAATGGTGACTCCGGGAAGCGATCCCCAAGGAAACCACAGATCGCCCTGGAGAATACCGTGGTCTGATATGAGCGTGAGAGACAAAGATCAAATAGCGGGCGCATTCTCGTCCCAAAGGTCCGGCATGCCGCTCGGGCTTTTCGTAATACTACTCGCGACGGTGGCAGTTCCCTTTCTATTGCTCTGGGATTGGTCTCAGCCGGTCCGAATGGTCGTAGGTCTCTCCGCCTCCGGTCTTGGGTTGGCGGCCGCGTGGGTCTACCTGAGACGATCTCTATCCAAGCTGGAGAAACTCAATGACCTGAGCAGGAAGGTGTTGGATGACCTTCCCTGTTATGCTGTTCTAATCGATCCTGATCTACGGGTATTGTGGACCGACCGGCTTTTTCGCACACACTTTGGGGGCGGCCACGGAACCCGGTGCCACGAGATCTGCGAGGGCGCTGATTCCTCCTTCGCAGAATGCCCTGCCCAGAAGACATTGGTTGACGGGGAGATCCACACGCTTCAGCAGACCTGGACCACCAAAGAGGGAGAAAGAGTGGATCTGATAATCTACTCAGCGCCGTTGGCGGACGACAATGGAGCAATCATGGCCGCGCTGGAGATCGCGGTGAACATAACCTCGGTCAAGGAGATTCAGAGGCAACTGATCATGATGGGGCAGACCGTCGCGGGCATGGCGCACAGCATCAAGAACATCATGATGGGATTGGATGGTGGAATCTACGTGGTCAACCGTGGTCTTGAGGCCGACGACAGGGCCGAAATGAAAGAAGGCTGGGACATGGTCCAGCTGAATTTCGATAAGGTCGCAAGGCTCGTGGAAGACATACTCTACTGCTCAAAAGAAAGGGAACCGGAGCTTCAGGAAATCAAACCCAACGACGTGATTCAGGAAGTGTACCATCTTTACAATGACACGGCTCGGAGCTACGACATCACTATGATGATTGATCTCGACGAGAACCTGGACAAGGCCGTGATAGATCCGAAAGGTCTCCACAAGGTGGTCGCCAACTTGGTTGCCAACGCCATAGATGCCTGCAAGGTGGATTTGTGGAAAGACTCACACCAGGTACAACTGCTGAGCCGAAAAGGAGAGGACGGTTCGACGGTACTGGAAGTCTCGGACAACGGAGTCGGAATGGATGAGGAGATAAAAGGCCGAGCATTCGAGGAGTTCTTTTCATCCAAGGGCAACCAGGGTACCGGGCTCGGGCTCATGGTCACCCAAAAGGTCGTGCATGAGCATGGGGGCAAAATCCGGTTCAGGTCAACCCCTGGGAAAGGTACCACATTCACGGTTGTCTTCCCACCCGGACAACTGAAAGAAAGGGGATGAACAGTGGGATACGACCTATGTTTCACGCCCCTGGGCGATTCCTATTCTCTTGACAAAGGCAGCCACAATCGGTAGGAAACTTACATCACCACCGCGCAGGTTCTCCAAGGGCACATACATGGGGCCGCGTTCCGGCCCCTCGATAGCAACTAAAACCATCCCTGTCGCGGTAATTCTGAAGGAATACCCGAAAAATAGTCCTCAGAGCCTGAAAAGAGGCGCTAAACATAAGTAGCGAGACTGAAACGGAAGAATGAACTCGGAGGGACCCTATGGAAATTAATGACAGAACCAAAATTGATGACCTGTTGACCGCATACCCGTTTCTGCTCGACTACTTTCTGAGCAAATCACCGGAATTCAAGCACCTGAAAAACCCTCTCATGCGGAAGACCATGGGTAAGATCGCCACACTCCAGCGAGTCGCATCCATGGGAAATCTCGACCTTGACGGGCTCATCACGGAAATCTCTCAACTGATCTCGGAAAAATCCGAAAATGAGGTGGGCGGCTCCGGGGAGGCGGCCATGGATCACGATGCGCGCAGAGAAGTTCTGAAAGGTGTTATTCGAGATCTCCACAGTGGTGAGGATTTTGAGAAAGTTAAGAAAAAGTTCGTTGAATTGATCAAAGATGTTGACGCAAGTGAAATTGCGCAAATGGAGCAGGAATTGGTTCGGGAAGGCATGCCCGAGACCGAGGTCAAACGACTCTGCGACGTGCACGTTGCGGTATTCGAGGAGTCTCTGGACCGTCAAGAAAAGGCTACCGCGGCGGAAGGGCATCCTGTTCACACGTTCATGCTGGAGAACACGGCCGCTGAGGGAATCCTCCAGGAAATCGATGCGTTCCTGGAAAGAATCGGCGATCCTCCGGACCAGCGCTTATACGAGGAAAGCAGAGACAACCTTGGTGAACTTGTTGACCGGCTCTCTCAAGTTGACGTTCACTACGTGAGGAAAGAGAATCAGCTCTTTCCCGTGCTGGAAGCCCATGAAATCAGCGCACCGCCTCAGGTCATGTGGGCGATCCATGATGACATTCGGGCCGCCATAAAGACTGCAGCAAAGCGCTTGAACCAGGCTGAGGAGCCGACCGCGGTGGAAGCTGTTCAAGAAGTGGTCAACTCGGTCCGCGGCATGGTCTACAAAGAGGAGAATATCCTGTTTCCCATGTGCATGGACGTCTTTTCCGAATCCGATTGGGTGAAAGTGGCAAGCGGTGAAGAAGAGATCGGTTACGCCTGGATTGCACCCGCGAAGACTTGGCCCCCGGAAACTGCCGAGGAACGTGATACACCATCCGGTATGAAGTGGGCTATGGACCAACTGGGTCTTGATACCGGTATGCTCTCGCTGGAACAGATCAACTTGGCGCTCAATCATCTGCCTATAGACATAACCTTCGTGGACGAGAATGATCGAGTTGCGTACTTCTCTCAAGGCAAGGAGCGGATCTTCCCGCGGAGCCCCGGGGTGATCGGGAGGGCAGTTCAGAACTGTCATCCTCCCAAAAGCCTGGATGCGGTAAACAAGATCGTGCATGACTTCAAAACCGGAACCCGAGATGAAGCTGAATTCTGGATCCAGATGAATGGAAGGTTCATTTATATCAGATACTTCCCGGTGAGGTCTTCAGACGGAACTTACAAGGGCACGCTCGAAGTCAGTCAGGATGTCACCGCGATTCGTCAACTGGACGGGGAAAAGCGCCTGCTGGATTAATGCCAACTTTCATGCCTAGAACAAAGGCACAACGAACTATGAAAGTCTTTTCCGTTGTTTACCTGTCCGTGGCTTCGCCTCGGACAGGGTACTCCAAGAGCGCGCACGCTGCGCAATAATTTGGAGGGGAGGCCTTAGCCGGGCAGGCAGACGACCCGATCATAGGAGGGAAAGTGAACCAACGAGAAATATACTTTACGATCATAAATTGGATCGAACAAATCTCAACCTGTGTGAGAGAATGAAAACACAGCTATTCGCAACTTGCCTGGTGGATACTTTCTTTCCCGAGACCGGCGAGGCAACGGTGAGGTTGTTGCGTCATTTCGGGATGGACGTGGAGTTCCCCAAAGATCAGACCTGCTGCGGAAAGCCGCCCAACAGCGCCGGATACACCTATGAGGCAAAAGAGGCGGCTCGGCATTTCCTCTCGATTTTTCATGGGAACGCCCCAATCGTTATTCCATCCGGGTCCTGCGCGTCCATGATCAAGCTCCACTATCCCGAAATGTTCAAGAACGAGCCGAGGATGCTGGAGAAGGCCGAAGCCGTCGCGGCCGCGACGTTCGAGTTGACCCAGTTCCTGGTGCATAAGCTCCAGGCCCACAGGGCCGGCTTTGCAGGCAACGGCAAGGTCACGTATCACTCTTCGTGCCAACTTACACGGGAACTCGGGGTGCGCGAGGAGCCGCTTCTCCTGCTGAAATCCGTCAACGGTGTCGAGTTCCTTCCATTGCCCAACGCGGACCGCTGCTGCGGCTTCGGCGGGGTTTTCATGGCCAAGCTTCCTGAAATCTCCATAGCAATCGCAGACGAAAAGGCCCAGGCCGTTGCGGGAACCGGCGCTGACACTATTGTCGGCTGCGATCACGGGTGCTTGATGAACATTTCCGACGCTCTCAAGCGCCAAGGGAACGCGACGCAGGTAAAACACATAGCCCGGTTTCTCGCGGAGGGTTTATGAGCAAGCCGAAGACCAGCCTTGATTTCCGAAAGAACTCCGTGGAAGCCCTCGCTGATACCGCCATGCGGGAAGCGATGCGCAATTCAACCGCCGTATTCTCGGGCCATCGCGAACAAGGGTTTTCAACGGTCCCTGACCTGGAATCCTGGCGGGATCGAGCTTCCGACATACGTTCGCGCGTGTTGGACAATCTTTCCGAATATGTAGATAAATTCGCGGCCAACGCCACGAGCGCAGGCGCAGTGGTGTACCGGGCAAAAGACGCGGAAGCTTCCCGAGACATCATAGCCGCGATACTCAGGGACCGGGGCGCCAAGAAAGTCGTGAAGGCCAAGTCAATGGTTTCCGAAGAAGTCTATCTCAACGCGCATCTGGAAGAACAGGGCGTGGAAGTTGTGGAGACGGACCTGGGTGAATACATTGTCCAGCTTGCAAAGGAGCGGCCCTCACACATTCTCGCGCCCGCTCTTCACAAGAACCGTAGGCAAATAGGCGAGCTTTTCGCGAAACATCTTGGGGTGGATTACACCGACGATCCGGAGGTCCTTACCAAGATCGCCAGGAAAGTGTTGCGAAAGAAATTCCTCGAAGCGGCCGCGGGAATAAGCGGCGCCAACTTCGCGGTTGCCGACACCGGGAGCATTATTCTGTTTACCAACGAGGGGAACGGCCGTATGGTGACAACGCTGCCGCGTCTCCACATCGCCATTCTCACCATCGAGAAGATCATCCCTTCTCTGACCGATCTGAGCGCATTTATCAGGCTTCTTCCCCGTTCAGCCACCGGCCAGATTCACAGCAGTTATATGTCGATCATAACCGGAACAAGGAACCCGGGAGAAGAGACCGGCGCCGAGGAACTCCACATCGTTCTGCTCGACAACGGCCGCTGGGATATCCTGGCGGGTGAGTGCAGAGAGATCCTCAAGTGCATCCGCTGCGGCGCGTGCATGAATGTGTGTCCTGTGTACGGTTCGGTCGGAGGACACGCATACGGATCCACGTACCCGGGTCCAATGGGCATAATCCTGACCACGATGCTCGAGGGAATGGAAAAGTCCCACCCGCTTCTGGATGCGACCACTCTGTGCGGAGTGTGCGCGGACGTCTGCCCCGTGCGCGTTCCGCTGCTGAAACTCCTGTACACTTTGCGGGAGCGCCGTACCAAGGAAGGCTTGGTACCTTCACTTGAGCGAACGGCCATGGCGGCTTTCGGGCTTGTGGTCAAGTCTCCGACTCTCTTTTCATGGGGACAGGGAATGTCCCGGATTTCCTGGCCGCTCCTGAGCAAGATCCCCGGAAGCGAAACCCTTGAACGGCTTCCTAAACCGGTGAAGGATACTTTCAGACGGAGGATGTCGTGACCCGCGAGAACACGATTGACATTTTTTTGAAGAACGCGAAGAGTGTCGGGGCAGGGACGGTCCTTGCAGCCGACCTGGACGAACTCAAACAATCCGTCTCGAAGATCATTGAGGACACGGAACCTGTCTACTGTCCCGGGAAGACCGACAAGGAGGCGGCTGTGATCCCGCCGGAGGAGAAGAGGGCGCCCGACTACTTTTCCGCGCAGGCCACTGTTGAGGAAGTTTTCGGAGCGATCGCAGAGACGGGAAGCATAGTCTGTTCGTCACAGGACGGCAGGGAACTCCAGGCTGGATTGCTTCCCGCGCATCACGTGGCAATCGTAGCGCGAGAGAACATCTTCTCCACTCTGGATGACTTCTTCTCATCGTTGGGCCCCGAGATCCCGACCAATATCACCTTTATCACCGGGCCCAGTCGCACAGCCGACATCGAGCTCACCCTGACCGTGGGAGTACACGGCCCGGAACGCCTCGACGTGATCGTTTGCTGAACCCCCGGCCGGAACGCGGCACGCGGAACAACGCCACGGAAGGCAGAGAAGTGGCGGATTCAGGCTGGATCCGCTATCTGCCAAGCCCGAGACTCTTGGGAAACTCCAACCGGTGGTCATGATCGCCCATCATTCTGCACGGTAGTTGTTTCTAAAATGGAAACACCCGGATTTTCCCGATCCGATTTCCATGTTGGCGGATTGTTGACAATATATTCCCGTATTCGGTTCAAGTCGTTTTCATTGCGGATGATATGCTCGTAATAATTGCGTTGCCACAATTTTCCGGGAAACGGCGTCCAACCGTGTTGTTTGACACCATCCGTATACCGTTTTGTGGTCATTGTTTTGAAACGATGAACAACATCCGGCAATGACAACGTAGGGGCAACCCCCCGTGGTTGCCCTCTTCCACCGCGCGCCCGATCAAGACAGGCACGTTGGGCAAGAGGGCAGGCACGTTGGGCAAGAGGGCAGGCACGTTGGGCAAGAGGGCAGGCACGGGGGCCTGCCCCTACGATGACGGCGATTCCGTGGACATGATTCGGCATGATGACAAATTCATCGGTTTCTGTTCCGGAATAATGTGATGGAATTTCATCCCAAATGGATTGAACCATCAGTCCCGCGTCATTCAACCGCATTTCACCATTTACAATTTCCCCGAACAGGCATTCCCGGTTTTGCGTGCAAATGGTTATAGAATACGCCCCGGCCTGTGAATAGTCGTATTCTTTCAGGCGGATGGATCGGCGATGGTGTTTTCCAGGATCGTATCTCATGCCCCGGGTTCACTTTTTCAATGGCTACCAAGGCGTCATCAACGAGTTTGCCGATGGTGGGCTGCTTGGCGCTCGCCAACAGCGGGATTTCACCGCCTTTCATTGCGAATTAAACAATATAACAAGAGCAATATCAGGTGCAAGCGAGAAATCAAAACGCGGACTGCTCGGCCGGCCAGATCAGAGCCGCGGGAGTGGCCGCTCCGCGACACCACGGACGAGATCTCCAATTTTTCGGGGAAACTCCAGTTTGAACATAATGGTTGACAGAGTGGACGATGGGGAAGTAATCTCGATCAACTGGCAAATCTCTTTTCAGACAGGGATTCCTGGTTCATTGCCCTGTTGCACGGCAAACTGAGCAGATTTAGTACTCTCCACACATGGCAGACACTCCCGAAGCGGGGTGTCACAAAACGCACCCGCGGCAAGGTACGGAATGCGCGGCACAGCTCCGGAAGGATGTGGACATGTGCGTATCTCTCCTGTCTCCCCAACGGGTGGTTTGTCCATCTTGCGCCGGCATTTCCACCCTGTCCAAGTTTTCTAATATTATCAACGAGGTCACGCTGAACGCTCTCACCCGGTCAATCCGGGCCCAGGGGATAGGAAAGGTACGTTTCTTTACGAGGATCCCGCTCCGGGAGGAAGGTCGGCAGGCTTGAACGAAAATGTGCGACTGATACTCGCTGTCGCGATGGTGATTGCCGTATACATGTTCACCCGTTGGGTAATGGTCTGGTGGATGAACCGGGCGACTGGACATATTGTAGAAGACTTGAAAGAGCAGGAGGCTTTTGACGAAGCGTCCGCGGTACGGCTCCAATATGCCGAGCAGAGCTGGGTCAGGTTCGGCCTAAGGGACTATGAGGGCAAGGCCCTTCAGGGGCTGACGGCCGCGGGCGTTGTGGTGAAAACCGACGACGGACGCTATTTCTTCAAGGGAGGTCACGGCGTTCCGTGAAATCATGGCATCGCAAGATGCGGGTATTGCTATCCAAACGTGGGACTTGGCAGGTCTTATACCAACTATCATCGCAAGAAGGCGACAACGAAACATGAAAGTCCTTTCCGTTGTTCACTGGTCCGTGGCTTTGCCTCGGACAGGGTACTCGAAGCGAGCGCACGCTGCGCATGGACTTGGAGGGGAGACCCTAGCCGGGCAAGCATTTCAACGTCATGTTACCGACATCTGTCATGTCACGCAAGCTGTCCGGGGCCCGCTCAATCGCCCCACGCGCAGTGGCTCCCCTCCAAACCACCCCATACGTTGACCCGCAAAGGGGTGGTTTTTCAACGGGACTTTCATAGGAATGCGCTTTCAAAGAGGGACCATATGGCTCAAGTCCGGAAGGGAGAAATCCCCCCTACCCCCCTTTGCTAAAGGGGGGTGGATCGGGTCCCCCCCTTTGGAAAAGGGGGGTTAGGGGGGATTTTGAGACTCGGTCCCTCACCTGTACACTGTACT
>CAZGNL010000047.1:0-34139 GCA_964527475.1 uncultured Syntrophaceae bacterium | reverse complement strand
GCCCCCTCCATTCTCACCGGGCGCAGAACCGCTTCAAGCCCGGTGAACCATTACCATTCTGCTTTACTCCCCGTTCTATCTCCTGCGCCTTCCTGTTGCTCGTTGAATCAAGGTCGCGTCCGAGTCGACGGGACACAAGCCCGGTGTCCAGCGAGACTTATGGGTAAAGATCAGGGCAGAGCCTGGGAACGAGAGGAAATGCCCGTGCCGGCCCGGATCCCGACCGTGTAGCCGCGACCGGCGGTCGCCCGAAGGGAAACCACGGGCCAGTGAACAACGGAAACGACTTTCATGCTTCGTTACACCGTCCACTGCATGTAAGTAAATAATAGCTCTAAGCATTCACTTCAGCCTCCGAGACATGGCCGGCGTGCAGCCTCAGTCTCGTCCAACCTCCTGACCTTGGAACGTCCGGGGGAATCCCGAAGAAGGTCCGGATCTTCTTCGGCCTCCTTTACTATTGCTCTTAACGCTGCGATGAACAGGTCCAACTCTTCCTTGGACTCGGTTTCAGGTGGTTCGATCATGATGGCGCCTCGGACCACGAGCGGAAAATAGATTGTCGGAGGATGAAAACCATAATCCATGAGGCGCTTGGCCATGTCGAGCGTAGTCACATTTCTCTCTGTTTGAAACTTGTCCGAGAACACGCACTCATGCATACAGGGCCTGTCAAAAGGGAGATGGAGTATACCCTTGAGTTTTTCCTTCACATAATTGGCGTTCAACACAGCGAGTTGGCTGACCTTTTTCAGATCCGCACCCAAGGAGAGGATGTAGCTGTACGCTTTTACCATTACTCCGAAGTTTCCGTAGAACGCCTGCATCCTTCCCACAGACTCGGGGAAATCCTCAGAGAGCACATATGCGCTGTTTTCCTCGATCACACGGGGGACCGGAAGGAATGGCGCGAGCTGCTCTGTCACGCAGACCGGCCCCGAACCCGGACCGCCCCCACCGTGGGGTGTGGAGAAAGTCTTGTGCAGGTTAAGATGGAGCACGTCCACGCCGGTCCGGCGCACGTCAACCAGGCCCATGACAGCATTGAGATTTGCCCCGTCACAATAGACCAGACCACCCTTTGAGTGAATAATGTCGGATATTTGCGCCACGTTCTCTTCGAAAAGACCAAGGGTGTTGGGATTGGTGACCATGATACCGGCCGTATCCTCGTCCATGATATCCGCAATGGTCTCGGGCGCCAGTATCCCCTGCTCATTGGACCGCGCCTTGACGGGTCGGAAGCCACATAACGCGGCGCTGGCCGGGTTGGTCCCGTGTGCGGTGTCCGGGACAATAATCTTGGATCGGGACGAGCCCTCCTTCCGATGCCATGCACGGATGATCAGCATCCCGGTAAGCTCGCCCTGAGCCCCGGCCGCAGGCTGGAGCGATACCGCGTCCATGCACGTAACCTCAGCCAGCAAACGCTCCAGCTTGAACATCAGTTCCAGGGCGCCCTGGGACAGGGTCTCGGCAAGCAAGGGATGCGCGGACGAAAATCCCGAGAGCCCGGCCAGTTTCTCATTGATCTTGGGATTGTACTTCATGGTACACGAACCCAGCGGGTACAGTCCCGAGTCTACCCCGAAGTTCCACTGGGACAGCCTCGTGAAGTGTCGTACAACGTCGACTTCACTCAAGTCGGGCAAGTTCAGAGCGTCCCCCAGGAGGCTTTCGTCCACTGCTGCGGATTCGACATCTCGACGTGGAAGGCTGAACCCGCTTCTTCCCTTTTTCCCTTTGTCCCATAGCAGCGGCTCATTGAGTACCAGGCCTGAAGCCCCGGGGAATTCCGTCATGACACGATCTCCCTCACCAGAGCATCCATGTCCGCTCTGGTCTTGGTCTCAGTTACACATAGGAGATAACGGCCGGCCAATTCAGGATAGTACGGGGCCAGGTCCAGCCCCGGGACAATCCTTTTCTCAGCCAGTCTCTTGCGTGTCGCTTCAAAGTCCGAGGGGAACTCCACCACGAATTCATTGAACGTGGGGCTGTCAAAGCTCGTCTTAAAGCCGGCCGCCGGCAGTTCTTTCTTGAGGTATTCGCATTTGTCGTAGTTGAGACGGGCCAGGTCCCGCATTCCGGTCCCGCCGACGCATGCCATGTACATTACAGCCGTAAGCGCACAGAGGCTGTTGTTGGTGCAAATGTTGGAGGTGGCCTTTTCTCGCCTAATGTGCTGCTCCCTGGTGGCAAGGGTCAGGACAAAGCCTCTTTTGCCGTCAATGTCTACGGTCTGACCCACGAGTCGGCCGGGCATATTGCGAATGTGCTTCATTCTCGATGCGAAGATCCCCAACCCTGGCCCACCGAAGGATACGGGTATCCCGAAGCTTTGACCTTCGCCGCAAACGATGTCCGCGCCCTGGCTGCCCGGATTCTCGAAGAGCCCGTACGCAAGGGGCTCCGAAAAGGCAACCACAAAGAGCGATCCGGCTTGGCGGCAACCCTCCCCTACCCTGCGGAGATCCTCGATGCAACCGAAAAAGTTCGGTGACTGAACCGCGACCGCGGCCACGTCATCCATTCCGGGGATTTCCGAGACATCGGTCCTACCGTTCTCAAGATAAGGAAGCTCGACCAGTTCATAATCCGTGGATCGGAAATATGTCTGAACCACGTTACGGAAAAACGGGTTGATGGCTCGTGATAGGGCCACCTTTTTCCGCCGCGTCACACGAACGGCCATCAGCACAGCCTCTGCGAGCGCGGAAGCCCCGTCATACAGTGACGCGTTGGCAGCTTCCATTCCCAGGAACCGACTGACCAACGTCTGGTATTCGTAAACGGCCTGGAGAGTTCCTTGGCTTATTTCCGGCTGATAAGGCGTGTACGCGGTGCTGAACTCGGAACGCCCGAGCAAATAGGATACCGCGTGCGGAATATGATGTTCGTACCTGCCCGCTCCCAGAAAAACCTTGTATTCCGGTTCAGCGGCCATTTTCTCGGCAAGGTCGCTCACATGATGATCCAGGTCCCATTCGGTCATGGGTTCCGGTAGATCAAGGCCGCGGGCTCGTCGGCAATCATCCGGGACCGTCTTGAACAGGTCGTCCAGGCTTTTCTCGCCGGCCACTTCCAACATGGAAGCGATGTCCTCCGGGGTATGGGGCAAGTAGCGCATCTATTCGAGACCTTTCAGCAGCTCCACGTAAACGTCCCTTGACATCAGGTCTTCCAAGTCTGCGGGATGGTCCGGCTTTAGACGGATCATCCATCCACCCGCGTAGGGGGCCTCGTTCACCAGACCGGGGGACTCTCCCAACTCCGCATTTATGGCAACGACCTGCCCTCCCACCGGCATCACCAAATCCGAGACCGTCTTGGTCGATTCCACAGTCCCGAAGGTTTCCCCCTTCTCAAATTCGTCGTCCACCTCGGGGAGTTCGACAAAGGTGACGTCTCCAAGCTGATCCTGAGCATAGTCTGAAATGCCGACGATCACCACGTCGTCTTCGGGCTTGGCCCATTCGTGCTCATCCGTGTAATTCAGGTCATCGGGGAAAGTCAATTCACTGATGTTCGCCATATCCGTACCACCTTTCTTAGATCATTTCACGCATGGAGCGCCGAGCGGTTCGATCGGGACGAATATCATCCACGACCATCGCTCTGACCTTGCGTCTTTTGTCTTTGAGTTCAACGATCCGGCCGGCGTTAAGCTTTGATGTTGTTCTGATGAATCCGCAGATCAATCCGCTCGGCTTGAAATCCACCGGCTTGTCGGGACTGCCCATGCTATAGATCCGGTCACGGTGCCGGGCCACGGCCATGTCGCTTACGCACGTCAGAACCTCGCCGATCCGCTCTTCCTCGGAATTCAGTACGACCGCGGGATCACCAATAGATACCTTTCGCGGATCATAACCTACAAAAGCATGCGTGTACTCTGTTTTGTCTCTTTTTTCAAGTACTCGATCACCCAGGAAGGTTTTTGTGAATTCCGTGCCTTGCTCATTGAACGGCAGAGCAAAGGACCAGGGATGATTGATAAAGGGCCACGGTCCAATATCCTGGTGAGAAAGAGGCAGCATTGCTCCGGCCCTGAGCGAGTCCCTGGCCGCAAGCCCACATGGAATAAGCCCGAAGGTCTCGCCCGCTGAAACTATCATCTCCCAGACCTTGACCACATGTTCTGATCCAACAAGTATCTCGAATCCGAACTCACCAGTGTAACCGGACCGGGAAAGCAGAACAGGTGTTTTGTCAATGAAGAATCGGTCTGCGATCCCTGATTCCACGTCAAAATGGCCAGTAAAAGAGAAATATCGCATATCCGGCAGAAAACTCTCCGGATGATCGAGGACCTCCATGAGGATCCTTGCGGAGTGCCGACCCTGCAAGTCAATCTTGCCCACCTGCCCCGTCAGATCTACGATCCGGACGTCCAGCGGATCTGAATGGTCTTTCAGGCGCCCGGCAATATCAGCACCCATGCCCGCGTTTACGACAACCATATAACTGTCGGGCATCAGTTGATACAAGACAGCATCGTCAAGAACCCAGCCCTGCTCGTCAAGGAATGCGCCGTACACCGCGCGACCGGGCTCCAGTGGTCGGTTTTCCCTGCCCACACAACCGGCTAGATCACGTGAAAAACAATATTGCAGCAGATCAAAGGACTTGCGTCCCGCAATCATCACCACGGACATGTGACAGGTGTCGAAAATTCCCGCGTTTGTGATAACCGCTCGATGCTCGGCCACCGCGCCGGAGGGATACCATAGCGGCATGCTCCAGCCGCCGAATTCGACCATCTTCGCGCCGCGTTCCTTGTGCCGACTATGAAGTGGAGTCTTGTGTGGTTCCATGAGAGTCTTCCCCCGACAGTGTCTACGGGACGCTCTGCCTCCCTACGCGGAAACCCGGGCCGTCTTCCATCAACCGCGCCCATTTCACAGGAACTTACATACCGCGAAATGGCGGTACAATGAAACATGAAAATTCTCGCAAAGTCGCGGGTCCCCGCCGTAGGGGCGCCGCATGCTGCGCCCTCTTCATGTCGGGTATCACGCAGAGCAGACCTACAATCGCCATTGCCGGATTAGTCCCGGAATCTCAGACGCGTTTCCGATCGAGCGGAACGTTACTGAACGGCTACCCGCGTTTGTAATCCTTCAGTTTCGCGGGGGCGACGGGAACGACTACGTTCCTGCGTTTAACGGATGGCAAGAGGGCGCACACACAGGTGCGCGCCGTACACTCTGCTCCACGACGCGTCTGGACTCAGACGTAGGGGCAGACCCCGGATCGGCGTCCGGGGCAGGCTCCATGTGTCTGCCCTCACCTTCAAAGCCCCCCGAAACTGAATGGTTACTCGGGTTTCGCATCAACTCTTGACGGATGAGCCCTTTCAAGAGTATGCTTGAGTACTTACTGTATTTGTCGCTCACTCGGTTCGGGTGGATCATGGCCGCTTGATTGATGGAAGGAGGGTGTATCCATGTGGGTAAAAGTCGCCGGCACAGCTATTTGTCTCGTGGTTCTGCTGTCAGGCGGGGCCTTAGCGGGTGGAAACTTTTGTTCGATTCCTGATCATACGGCCCCCGGGCTGTGTGGCATCACATACCAATGCGCCAACCTACGGAATCCGTGGTGTTGTTCCCGCGCCTGGATGCCGTTGGATGGTTCGGAAATCGCGAAACTGGATGCTTTCTTTCGCGGTTGGGAGGCACGCTTCAGGAATTGGGGCGTCCGTGGGCCGGTATGCGAGGCGATCAAGGGACTTGAGAAGGCCCAAAGAAATACTGAAAACCTGATCGTGCGCCTTCTGGACAGAGGTGTGGTAGATGTCCTGGCAGAGCCTTCAGTTAGCGCGGCACTGATAAGGGAGGGCCGTTACTATACAGGAGTAAATCAATGCAACGATCGTTGGCTGCGAGCGCAGAGCATATACCGGGGAGCGGCTGTTCTTGCCATCGACGACCTGGGGACCATGGATCTGGCCTCAGATTTGTTAACGATGCTGGGCTATGAAGTGTACGTTCCTGTCGGCGGTGATACTGTCCTCACGGAAATGCAGAAGGCCGAAGCAGCAGGAAATCGAGTGCAAGCCGTGATCGTAGATACAAAACTGTTAGACGAAAAGATGCGCAAGGATGTCATGGCGAGCGCACTCTCGTACAATCCGGATGCTCTGGTCATCACTGCCACACCGCCCGCCGGCGATCGACTGGTGTCCAAGTTCAGGCGAAACGGGTTCATGAATCTTCTTCCACAGCCCTATGAACCCCGACGCATCTGGCGGATATTGCGCAGAATAGTTGGAGCGCAAAACCCGAAGGCCAAAGCCAAAGCCCAACTCCCCCCCCATACCGGCTGATAGAGATGAGCCGGTGGGAGTTGAGGAGTAATCCGGGGGGACCTACTCGGCGTAGGGCCAATTTACGAGCCGGTTAGTGTGGGAACTTCATTTACAGTCCGTAGCGGCCCGCCGGGCGTGGGTGCTTCGAGAAAGGTTCTGGGTTATGCTTTGCACGGAGACACGGGGATATCGAGGGATGGGCTTACTTGGTCCAAGAGATATATCGTGGAGAACCCATTGACACCACGTGGAGTGGGCCCTCCATTCTCACAGGGCGCAGAACCGCTTCAAGCGCGGTGAACCATTACCGCTATTGCTTACCCCGGTCATCATCGTGGCCCATGTCTTTCCTCGTTTCCAGGCGCCGGCCCGCAGAACGGGGGAACGACTCTCACTTTTTCTTCTCGTTCCCAGGCTCCAGCCTGGGAATGCCCATCGGGAGGCTCCGCCTCCCTTGCCACACCATGCGACGGAAAGTCAACAAAGGGGAAACGCCTCGCACTGTGTCGCCTCTGTTTCTTCTTTATGATTTCTGCTGAACAGGTGTCCGGCCAGAAGCCGGCGAGTGTAGGTCTGCGTAGGGGCGTAGCATGCTACGCCCTCTTCATGCGGCTTATGACGCAGAGCCCACTTCCAATCGCCTCTGTGGGACTCGTCCCACGATTTTGGACGCGTTTCCGGTTCAGCCGCACGTTTCTGAATGGTTACCTCTTGCCGGATATACCGATTGACCGACAAACGCGCATCTGGTACGCTGCTTCGTGCCCACCGAGGAGGAACACCCATGGCCAAAGAAGAGACCTTCAGTTTCAAGGTTCTGGTCAAGCAGGAAGACGACGCGTGGGCGGCCCATTGCCTGGAGTTGGTTCTCGTAGCTGTTGCGGAAAGCCGTGACCAGGCGGAAGCGGACATTATTGACGTTGTCGACAGTCAGGTCCGTTACGCGATTGCCAATGACAACCTCCATCATCTCTATCATGCCGCGCCTGTGACCGTCTGGAAGGAGTATTTTGCTTGAAGGGGTCACCTCTGTTTTTGGCTCACCACCTTGCGGGATCATCGACCAAAAACGATTCCCCGGTCCCGCAACGAGTCTTTGGATTGTTGGTGCAGGCGCTGGGAGATACGGTGATCACGCTTTGCAGCTTGTGACATCTTATGAACTGCGGGCATTGTGACGTCAGACGCCTGGATCTGGCGAATGGGCCTCAACATGAGCCAAGGGCACACTTGCCCCGTCAACTTTTGTTGGACAGCTCCGTCTGCAAGCTACCGATTATCGAACAACTCTACCCATATATCCCCATCCGAAGTGAGGATGCCAAATTCAAGCATGGCGGGTCTCGCCGAACCATCAGTATATAGTGGTCGATTGAAACAAAAAGTACCGGGATTTGCAGAGCAGTATTGCTCCATGGTGCGAAACCGTTTGCCTGCAGCGGACCAGCCTCGATTCAGATCGCGGCGCTGAACAAACACATTCACCTCGCTCCGGTCCACCTCACCACCGATTGAGTGTGCAATAAAATGGCCTTTATCCCAGCGTTTTCCAAAGTATGTTTCGGTTGGCCCGATCCATCCTCTTAGCCTATAATCGTCACGGCACTGTGTCGTCGGCGTGGAGCGTCCCAGCGCAGCCACAACTCGAGCTTCGAACTCCGGATGATAGGGGACTTTCCCGCTAGCTTCGAGAGTCGCGTAATCGTCAAAAACAAACTGAAAAGATCCACGCCAGAAAGAACAGATGTCGGTCTGCCGTCGGGACATGGCAAGATACGCATCCCGCCATACAGAGGGTAGATGCTCGAATAGGAAGGCAATCATCCCTTCAGTAGGGAAGCCTCTTACGGGGTCGAGGATTGCCTTGTAGTCTATTCCGCCTGAGCGCGTCCCGTTTTCTTCCGAGGTCCAAGACATTACTTGATACCGAATGTGGTTGGTGCGCCAATGGATTGCGTGACCGGCTACGACGGAGCGCAGCGTTGTAGCAGTCCAACTTGACACAATTGCTGGGTGCCTCTTGCTATGGTACCGTTTCCGTTTCAAATGACGTCCTTGGTAGACCCAAATTTACCAGTCGCCAGGTCAGCAGACTTTCGAAGATGTCCACGTCGTCAAGGTAGAGCCCGTCCGCAACGAAGTGTACCGTACCTAGCCGGCCTTCCTCAACAGAACATATGCGATGCACCTTAGTAGGGTTTGAGTCCGGACCGATCCTCTTAATGGCCTGGAATGAGGCGTGACCTGGAGACGTTTCAGCAAGGTATCTAATTTGGTCGAAGGGATGGACGGGCCGTCCCGAGGGACTAACCTCCTTGTCCTCCCAGCTGGCGGGAGCAGCATCGTCCGTGTAAAACATACCAAAGTCTCTGGAATAGGTGTCGTCCATGCTGCGCCGAAATCCACCATAAGTCATTGCCCCGATCTCACGACTCCCCCGCACACACAAGTGTTTCTGCGCGATTGCCCGCCACAATCGCACTAGTTGCTCGTAGGCAGCAGCAACGTCCTCGGGGTTCAGAGTGCCTTGGTGGGTTGCAGGCAACTCATCTTTCGCATGGAAAAGCCGACATCGGATTCCTTTGTATTGGCTTTCCACGATATAGTCGGCTGGGTCCTTGGTTCCAACCGGGACGAATTGCTGCAAGTCCACTGTGTTGCCAACCGACCGAAACGCTCGAAGTAGCCAGTGCCGCTCCCCTTCCGATTGATCTCTTTGGCAAATTGAGTGCAAGAGCGATTCCAACCCGAGAAACAAGTTTCTGTACGCCTCGTAGAGGTCGCTTGCGGTCTGAGACAAGCGGAAGTACCTGAGGGGAGGCGACCACTGTGAAGGGGGTGAAGGCTTTTCCGGAATGCGATTCCCTTCCTTGTCTAGGGCCACTGTTTCGCCGTGCGAACGAACGCCATAATCCAAGACTCCAACGTGCTGAACGATCAAGTCTCCACCTCGGAGGAACAGAATGACGTGCCAGTCCCCTGGACTTGATACAGTGGCATGAAATGCGGACTGGAATGAAGCAATGTCAAGGGCCCTCTGAATCTGCTCAAAGCCGATCCTCAAGATATCTTGTCGGTCTAACACCTCCCTAGATCTTGCAACAACGCAGCTTTGGTTCCACTTTGCTTCTACTTCCCAAATCCCGTCTTCAGATTGATAAAGACGGTTGAGAGCAGCAGGCTCACTGAGGTGAAATGCCACAGCACTACTGATCGTATTGTGTTGAAGGCTATCTTTTGCCTGGCGGCCTCCAAGATATATCGTTCCAAGGCGTGCCATGATGCGTGATCCACAGAAGTGAAAAGGGTCAAACCCGACCCGACCGCGTCGGGACGACAGGACAAAACCGGTAAGAAGGGAACTGACCTCTTCTTGGAGTCTATCCTTCTAGGATCAACCTCAGTCTTATCCTGTCCTTCTCAGTCAGGTCTGTCCGACGTGAAATCAACTCAATCCGGTCATGCAGATCAGAGATATTCACAAAGGACCGGACTCTCTCCAAGTACCTTCTCTCTCTCAAGTCAGAAATTGGATCCCTGATCAAGTAGATTTCGTTGTCAGGTATGAGTGCCTGCAAAAATGTGAGCAAGTCTCGATCGTCTTGGACAACACGGCTCACCCACGATGCAAGGTCCTCCTCGGCGCCCCAATCTTTCCACCTGTACAGAACAACTGGCAGTTGGGGAGTGTCCAGGAGGCGCCCATCTTGGGCTGCGTCAACGATTCTTCGGCAAGCCTCTTCTTCCAAGCGTTCAAGTTGCTCGTGGGTAACCAGTCTGCGTTCCTCAGGAGACGCGCTGCCAGAATACTTCCCGTGTTCATCCCCAAGAGTCGATACCAACTCTACTATCGTTGAAAGGGCTCTACCACTAGAAATCGAATCTTGGAGGGCCCCAAAGCGGTGCAACTCGTTGACACGGGCCAAGAGGCGCGTCAACAGGAAGACAATCCTATCGATATTGCGGATCTCAAACATCAGGCCAGCCCGATCTTCTCGCCTTACCAACTCATCTCCCACATCCAACAGAGAACGTACGACAAAGGGGATCGTCTCCTCTTCAAAGTCCGCCGCCCCAGAATCTGACAACTGTTCCAGAGCTTGCGAAACACGACTCAAGCCGTCAGGGCGGTCTTCGCTGGAAAGTTCTAGCAAAGCTGTTCCAAACGCGTGGCTGTCGCTGGCCAGCCCCAGCAATGTACGTAATTCCTCCCTGGAGATTTCGCCTCCAGGCAAGCAGAATCTGAAGTATATCGCTATCTTGTCAGGACTGCAAGCGCGCAATTGTCTGCGCCAGTCTCCATCTACCTCATAGTGGACATTCCTGAAGGCGGACTCAAATTTCGGGAACATGTTTCGCAGCATTCGCCCAACCGGCCCGTTCGGGTCTTCATCAAGTTCTTCAAGCCAGGCATTGTGAAAAGCCGTAAGCTCGTCCCGCTGTTCCCTGGGAGTAGCGCCCACAAATTTGCTCGTGTGGGCACGGATCTTCTCGTAGACGCTGGGCCGGAAAAGTCGGAGTGCTTCCATGGCGAAGTAATCTACTGGATTGACCTCGCCCTCCACTGTCGGATAGATGAGCTTCAACGCGTTGGCGAGCCTCACGACGTCCCGAGGAGTGTTTAAGAAGTGGTCCACACCTTCCAAATAGACCTCGCGCCAATAGGTTTTGTCAAACAAACTAACTGATTTGTCGGTAATTATGTTCGAAAGGTGGCGAGCAAACATCTTTTGCAGAGCTATCGGGTCTGGAACGGGCATCTCCACAGGAAGTTGAACGATCTTTTCGATGTACGAAGCCCCGTAGGATGGCCCTGAACCTCCTTCGGCAGTAGAGAGCGCATTCGCCACGACTTGCTTATCGAACGCCATCAAATACAAAACATTGGGGAAATCTGCTATCGCTTTTACGAGCCGAAACATGTCTCGCATTTCGCCTGGAGCCAATCGGTCAACGTCATCAATGATTATCAGTACGCGTCTACCGTTTTTCCGCAAGATCTTTGCCATTTGAAGCTTGAGATCACTTACGTTGCTCTTGTAGGCCCGAATCCACTGGCCAATAGGCTTGCCTGTTTTGGCCCCCGGGATGGGGGCGTACGAAACCAGATCTACGAAACCAGCGGTCTTCCACCGTAACCACCGTCGCCCAAGCCGCCACTTGCTTATGGTTGCGAGAAGCTGATCAAAAAACAATCTGGTGAGATCCTCCCGTCCAGAAAACCACCAGGGATTGAACTCCATAATTATGGGTCGTTCCTTCTTGGGCTTCTGCTCCAGGTAACTTCGGGCAAACAGCAGGACCGTGGATTTGCCGGAGCCCCACGGCCCATTGATCGCGACTACAAGGCCATCCGGTGTAGTCAACTTGCAAAAGCCATCTGCGAGATTCTTTACAAAAGGGGCGTATCCCAGCAGGTCATCCTTCTCGGGATCGCCCACCGGCTTGTCGGCAGATGGCAAATAGATATCCTGCCTGCTCATCCGTTCTCCTCAGTCACTGTGGCTTCTCCGTTTGCATTGGTGCCAGATGAACAAAATACTATGTCTCCGCAAACTCATAGACGTACGTGATCAGATCCCTTCCTGACTCGGCTGCACAGATCTCACTACTTGAAACTTAATCACGCGCGTTTCTTCCTTCTCTTCGCTACCATCCTTGCACAGCCTGCCAGACTACTTCAGAAGACCTAAGCCTCTTCCTCAGGCTCACCTTCCTTTCCGTCGTCGTTAACGTCAACTGCTTGCTCACCACTCTCAATGATTTTGCCTTCCCCGTTGTCATTATGGCTTTCTAATCGTCCAGGTTTGCCCTGTATTCGGCCCCCTCTCTGTAGGTATCTTCTATTTGGACACGGATGCTCGCCATCTCCTCCTCAAATTCATCCATACTTACTTCACCGGCATCAAGCCTCTCGGCAATCTCCTTCGCATTGTTTTCTATAGCACCTAATTTCTTCCCGACATATTGCTCGCCGGCCCTAACCAACTGCATTCTAATCCGACTCTCAGTTCTGGCCTTTGCCGAGCGTGCCTTTGTTCTAGCACGTTCAAACTCCAGTTCACCTTTCTTCTCTTCCAACTCAGACTGCGCTCTAATCATTTCCAATTTCGCAGACGCAGTCAATTCCTCGAATGCATGGTCATAAAATTCGGGATTAATAATATACAATATTAGTCTTTGCAAAGTCTCTTTGCGGAGCATGATCATAATCGTGGAAAACCCAAAAAGCAATCCAACTGATATGGACGCGGCATATTCCTCCAAATTCAGATTCAAGTTAAACTGAAGCGCAACAATAATACTAATTACCGCAATACACAGGTTGTGGGGGAACCTATCCGCTGTTGCTTCCGCTATTTTGTCCGACATCGTAGAAAGCCTATTCAGCTTCTCTGGCATCAGATTAGCCTCGCGCAGCCTGAACACTAGCATAGGACTAACCAAGACAAACATGACGAACACAACGATCGGCAAATGGATTCTCGCAGTTTCTGATCCACCTAGGCCAATCTCACGCTGAAGAAGGACAACAAAATTGAAGGCTTGAATCATCACAAATACAAGCAATGGCTTTACCGAAGAAAAAGGAAGCACCCTCATGGAATAGAGTGAAAGTGAAACATATAGAAATATGAAAAACACAGGGAAGGAAATAATTAAGTAGTTGAATGTGTCAAACGTCACTCCGTATAGAAACCTATTTGCCAAATTCATTGTAAGTCCCTGGCCTTCTGGCCACTGCTGACATCCGGACACAAAAGCCCCCACACAAGCAAGGATGAACCAAGCCATCACCAGTCCAATCGAAATGTGATACAAACGAACTAAAGCTTTTGTAATGTCTGTTTGTTTGCTCCAGAATTTGGCCAGGAATTCCCTAAACATATTCACCCTCCAGAAAAGCGAAAATTGCACGGAGCCAAGTCTCCCCTTGCCTTGTTGTTCCGGCGGAAACGACTCGCGTAGGGCCTTTGCAGTCCCCCGCGCGCTGTTCGATCTGTGATCCCACGCCCAAACCTCCAGCCCGATTCAAGGCCTACGACCGGGATCGTCTCCGTATCTCAACCACCTCCAGGTCCCGGCCAGATCCCTGACCATTGGACCAGTTCCAATACCCTTCCCCTGCCAAGCCCCCGCATCTGTTTTCCTAAAACGGAGAGGATCTCCAGGTGGAGGCTCCCAATGTGGTGGGGCCTTGCAGGCGGTTCTTTGGCACGCCCTGCGAGAATCGAACTCCAGACCTTTTGATCTGAAGTCGGCCGCTCTATTCAGATGAGCCAAGGGCGCACGTGAAATAGCACCAACATGATTTGTAGTCGGTTGTTGGGAAGTTGTCAAGCAGTAAGTCGGTAGATCGGTAGCCATTCACTTGCCGACGGCTCGATCGCAAAGAGGTCTGAAATCATGGACTAATCCCACAATGCCGGTTGCGTGTCGGCTCGGGGTGATACCCGGTATGAAGAGGGCGACGCGTGCGTACCCCCTACGGCCGGGACCCGGCGCCTTGCCTCCATTTTCATGTTTCGTTCTGCCTACGATTTCTCGAGGCAAGGCAGTAGGTATGAGAGGGGTCCCACTGTTGGTGAACAACGATCCTGGGGCATGGGGTACAGGTTCTTCAGAGCGGCCGGGTAAGTCGCCATTTTTGGCCAAAAAAAAAGCAGCCTCGTAAGACTGCTGTGTAGGGTATGGATTGTTTTCGTGGTCAATTACATATGCAACCCGCGTGCCAACATACAGAAGTGGGTGATATGATGGGATATACGTAAAACTGGGCTATTCCAGGCCCTTCGCTACCGCGAAAATCCTGCGCACTTGCCCCGGTTCCCGGACAGTGCCGGGTAATTTCTTCGCAATCGAGCAACGGCCCTGCGCTGGAGCCGAATACTGGGGGGAAGCGGCCCAGGGACCGTGAAAAATTTGCGCACCTCATGATGCGGATTCGACTTTTGGAGAGTAATCTGGGGGAACCTTTTCTCGGTAGAAAAGGTTCCCCCAGGCCCCTTCCAAAAGACTTCATCATATACTGTACCCGAGGGAATTTGGCTGCCCGCGGCCAAAGACTGACACGGCATGGCCGTGTCAGTTGCCTTACCCTACTGCTGGAAAGCAGGCAGTACGCGAGACAGGAGTCCGTGGTGAGCCATGCCCCCTAGACGCCATTGCCGGCTGGGTCTTCGGCGCCTATTGTAGCTGTTGCCGGAGGTTCTGTCCGAATACCCTCGCACTGCCGGACAAGCCGGCTGTGGCGCCCGATACCCAATCGGAAATTCCTTTTGGCAACGGTTATATACTATAGATCCTGGAAATCCGCTACACGTAGGTCGGCCCCCAAATCCCTGAGTTCCTGGGTGAATTGTTCTACCAGGTGAGTCAGTTCCACTTTGTGGTCGTTCTGATAGAATACGGAAAGGCTCATCATATTGCCTGTTTGCCTGGTCTCAGGTCTGGTCTTCACACCGCTCTTCTTGGCCAACGGATCAAGGTCTCGGAGAACTTCACGCATGTTCCTGTATCTGTTATCAGGGTCTTTGTGGGTCGCCCGCTGTATGAAATCGGAGAATTCCGAAGGGAGATCCGGATTGAGAGACCGGGGATCCGGCGCTGGTTCTTCCCGGTGCGCCTGTAAGACCTTTCCGATGTCGTCCGTGGGAAAGGGTCGTCGGCCCGTTGCCATCTCGAATGCGGTAATGCCGAGGGAATAGATGTCTGTGCGCTCATCCACAGGATCACCCTCGATCTGTTCCGGCGCCATGTAATGGGGAGTGCCGGCAAAGTCGAGGCTGTCCTCGGAACCGGTGGCGCAGGCCAATCCGAAATCCACGATTCGCGCTCGGTCACCTCCCTGGATGAAAACATTGGCCGGCTTGACGTCTTGATGAATGATTCCCTGCCCGTGCGCGTAACCCAAGCCATGGCATACCTGAATCAGGAAGTCCATCACCCTCCTGAATGTCAGATGAGGCAGGTCTTCCAGGATGTATTCAAGAGACATTCCTGCAAGAAACTCCATCACAATAAAGACGGTTCCGTAAAGGTGTTCGATATCATACACCCTCACGATATTGTCATGGTTCAGGCTGGCTATTATTTGGGCTTCGTTCTGAAATTTCGCCATGAAGTCCGGATCCATGGCCATGTTGTGTTTCAACATCTTGATGGCCACGGGCATGTTGAGGCTGGAATGGATCCCCCTGTAAACAATACTCCAACCCCCCTGACCGATTACGTCGGTTATCAGGTATTTTCCGATGGTTCTCTCGATCGTATGTTTCGCGCCCGCGAATCTGTTGGTGACCACCTCGGTGAGGAACTCCCTGAGATCAGGATGGGCCAGGCAAATTTCCTCGAATTCCCTTCTACTTATTCGCCAAAGTTTGGCATCGGTCTCCGCATACACGTTGGCGTTTCTCCGCTCACCGGTCAGAATGGCCATTTCGCCAACGAGATCGCCGCTCCTAACGCTGGACACAGGGTGGGTTTCTCCGTCTTTTTCCAAGGCGACAATGCACTTACCGCTTTGAATCAAATAGAAGCTGTCCCCTCTGTCTCCCTGGCTGATGAATTTCTGTCCGGCGTCAATCTCCATGCTTGCCATGGAGGCCATCAGTTGGCTCTTGGCTTCCTCGGGGGCGGCTTCCAAGAGATCCGTTCCCATGAGAAACTCGAAGTCCTCCGGGGACATCTTCCTTTTCTTCAAGCGCCTTGGCAGGTCGGTCATTCCAAACTCCAGTATTGGTCCACGGATCGTTCGCGGGCCATTACTTCAACAGCAGTCAGCAGATTATGATGACGCTGACATTATCGTCGCCTCCGTTCTCATTTGCCTTGTCAACCAGGGAATCACAAGCTTCCTGCGGATCTGCGGCTCCATCGACGATATCGCGGATTTCCTGGTCCTCCACCATGTCGGTGAGTCCGTCCGAACACAGGAGCAGGCAGTCGAAATCGTCCCATGACCACTCTGTTGTCTGAGACTCGATGTCGTCTTCAAACCCCAGTGCCATAAACAGGCCGTGCCGTGCCGGGTGAATTCGCGCTTCCTCGGGAGTGATCCGGCCCTCTCTGAGCCAGTCGGCCACAAATGTGTGGTCCTGTGTAAGCTGTCGGATTGTCCGGTCATTGATCCGGTACGCTCGGCTGTCCCCAACGTGGCTCACAAACAAACGGTTCCCACTTAGTAACGCTGCGACTACGGTAGTTCCCATGTCGCCTCTCCCCTCGGGGTCGGCCGCGGAACTACGTACAATGGCTCTGTTTGCCGCCAAGATCGATTCATCCAATAGGGCTGCAAGGTCTCTTCCCGGTGCAAGGTCCGCACTCACGTATTCCTGAATCTCGTCCACCGCTATGCCGCCGGCTACCTTACCTGCCTTGTGTCCGCCCATGCCGTCCGCCACTATGAACAGTCCCAATTCCTTGTTCACAAGGACGCTGTCTTCATTGATTTCTCTGCGGCGGCCTGGATCCGTTCTGAAACCTACTTTCAATCCAACCTCCGGGCAAATCCGGCCTTGGTGGCCGCGCATTTCTCTGTCCATACAGCCCTAACCCCGGAAGCGTGTTTTGTCAAAAGGATCATGGTTGGGGTCCAGGTGTTTCTCTATGGCGGTACGAGTCTTTTCCATGAGCGCGGGGAGATCGTTCAGGTCGAGCCCTCCTGTGGGAATGGGATCGCCGATCGTCACCGTCACGTGCCCTGGACGGACTATCCGTGCGCCTCTGGGCAGCATCTTGAAAGAGCCGTTGGTAGTCACTGGAAGAATCGGCACACCCGTCTGAAGCGCCATCATGAACGGCCCCTTCTTGAACGGGAGCAGTGTTCCGTCCCAGGTGGTGGTTCCCTCGGGGTACACCAGCAAACTCCAGCCGTCCGTCAGGGTATCTTGCGCTTTCTGCATCTTCTCCACGGACTTGCTGCTGTCGGACCGATCCAGCCCGACCGCTCCAGCGCCCCTCAGGCCCCACCCGAAGAATGGGATGCGCAGAAGTTCTCTCTTGAGGACCCAGCGGAACCGCAGTGGCAGAGCACCCAACACGGGCAGGATATCCGCTATGGACTGATGGTTGGGCGCCACAATGTATGAGGTTCCGGGTTCGATCTTCGACCCACCCTCAAGCGAGCAGGAAATGCCAAGAGCTTTGGAGACGACCCTGGCCCACCAGACCATCAACCGGAACGCGGGACCGCCGGAAGACACGGGACTGATCAGAACAATCAGAGTGCCTGCTATAAGCGTTACCAACGCCATGACAATCAGCGCCAGCCCCATCCTGATCAACAGTATCGACCGCTCCAACATTGTTGATTCCTTTTGAGAGACACTCTCTGTTCCGCCCGTTTCCGTATGATTGTTGTACCTGTTAGACCCAGTACGGTCAAGTGTCAAGTGACTCACTGTGTAACCTATCACTTACGCGGGGGCAATGGCAGGATGTCATTGCGGGCGAAGCAAAGCAATCTCCTGCGCGCCGGGTATGGGGATTGCTTCCCCGGATCGGTGTCCGGGGCAGGCTTTGTTTCACTCCTCGCAATGACACACACGATGAGAGGATCTGCCCCGCGAAACTGAAGGCTTACCTCACTGTTTGAACGTTCAGTCATTGCTCATCGGCGGCGCGGGCCCGGGCATTGACAATCACGGCATGAATTAACAAGTTCAGCTTAGAGAATTTGGTCGTACGGGAACTCGTGGCATGAGAATTCACACCGCTATCGGGTCACTATCATGGCAACCCACTTCTTGTGGAAATATTCCATGTTTTAAGGTATAATTAAAGGGTTACCATCAGGAGGTTCGTCATGGACAGCTTTCGCGAAGAATATCCGTTTCGGTACGTGCTGAGTTTCGAGCCGTTGTTGCGGTTCTGGAATGAGAACATGACCGTGTTCGACGGCGACGGCACGGGCCTGCCCGATGCCGCCAAGAAGCGACTGGACGCTGCGCCCGAACTGCGTGGTTCCATCGAGGACCTGTCTCTTTTGACCCCTCATATGGAATTGATCGAACGCCTCATGAGCCCTGTGTTCCCGGAAGCATTCTGGGAGACCGACGCTCTTGCGGCTGTGGTCCCGTTCTCCATGGAGCATGTTATTGGATCACCTGCATGGCAACGTCTTCTGGTGACCGAGGACGGTTCTCTTCGGGGGCAACTGCATGAGGATGGGTGGTCTTTTGACCGGATACGTCTTATGAGGGCTTTCAACTTGATCCTCGGGGAGTGCTACGGCTTCAGCGAGGGCTTGTGGGAGTACCAACTGATTTGGGTCGCGCCGGATCAGGAAACCGGTTTGGATCGGTACTACCACATCAAGCCGGATCTGCGTTTCGTTGAGGTGCGAAACCTGGGAGGCCCCAAGGAACTCTCAGATCGGCAGAGGGCGACGATAATGGACCATCTGACCGAACCCGAGGTGCTGCGGGAAATTCTGCCGCCGGAGCATTACGAATTCGCGGGCTTTACGGTGTTCGAAGCAGAGGATGTGACCCAGCCCCAGATTCTCAGGGCGCTCGACAAAGGCCTCATCGAAAAGGATTCGGTTTTCTCCCCGGCCGGCTTTTTGCGGCTTCAGCACCGGCTGAGGACTCTTTTCCGCAATCCCGAACTAACTGTCGGTGTCGCAGCCATTAAGGGAGACCAGGTTTATCTGCTGGCCAAGAGTTGCGAGATGCAGCACAACTGCATTTTTGGAGACTCGCGCCATGCTCCCATAAGCGAATTCCTGGGATCCGTGTTTGACCGGGCTCTGGAGGCCGACAAGGTTGTGCACATACGCGATCTTCAGGCAGAGCCCAATCTCAGCCGAGCCGACCAGGATATTCTGGCAATGGGAACCAGGTCGCTACTCCTGGCCCCGCTCTACTACCAGGAACAGCTTATCGGCACACTGAAGTTGGGATCACCAAATCCCGGGGAATTCGGTCCCACCGATGCTATGGTCGCGACCCAGATGCTCCCGCTGTTCTCCGTTGCGCTCAAGAGGGCCCTGGACAAGCTCGACAATGACGTTCAGGTAATCATCAAGGAGAAGTGTACCGCGGTCCATCCGTCAGTGGAATGGCGCTTCCATAGGTCTGTCATGGAACACCTGGAACGCCTCCACGCAGGAGTGTCATCGGAACTGGAACCCATTGTTTTCAGGGATGTTTATCCGTTGTACGGAGCCACGGACATTCGCGGTTCTTCGGATGCTCGCAACCGTTCTATTCGCGCTGACTTGGACGAACACCTTCAACTTGGACTGAAATTGGTCCAGGCGGCCCGGGATGCCAGGCCCATTCCAATTCTTCAGGAGCTTGCTCATAGGATAGACGAGTTCAGAGATGGTGTCCAAGGTGAATTGGGCACTGGTGATGAGGAACGGGTCACGCATTTCATGCGTACTGAGGTAGAACCCCTGTTTCCGCTCCTCCGTGGGTTCGGCGTCAGGGTGTCGGAGGCAATTGGAGCTTACGAACGCGAGGTCGATTCCAGCCTGGGAACAGTCTACAGCAAGCGTAAGGAATTCGAGGAAAGCGTCTCGTTGTTCAACGAACGGCTATCCGCTTATCTTGACCTGGAGGAGGAGGAAGCTCAGTCCATATTCCCCCACTATTTTGACAAGCACAAGACCGACGGTGTGGATCACGTTATATATGTGGGCGAGTCCATGGTCGAAGGCGGCGGGTTCAATGAAATATACGCAAGAAACTTGCGGCTGTGGCAGATCATGGTGGCCTGCGGTCTCGCTTGGCACACGGAACACCTCAAGGCCGAGCTAAAGGTTCCTTTGGCCGCTACACACCTTGTCCTGGTGAACCACAATCCGCTTTCGATCCGTTTCCGATTCGATGAGAAACGATTCGACGTGGACGGCGCGTATGACATAGCTCATGAGATCATCCGCTCACGCATCGACAAGGCAATGGTCAAAGGAGGCAGGGAGCGCCTCACCCAACCGGGCAAGATCGCCATAGTGTACTCCCGACCCGAAGAGGCCGAGGAAATGCACCGTCACATCCGGTTCCTGCAATCCCAGGGATACATCACCGATGAGATGGAAGCGCTGGACCTTGATGATCTGCCCGACGTTCACGGACTCAAGGCGTTCAGGGTCAAGGTTGACCTGGAATCACTGGCCCTCGCCAAGAGGGCGGGCAGAAGCGTCGCCCTGAGCCTGTCGGCCCAGGTGGTCTAGAAAGGGCCGCCCGGTTGATGGATCTGCATCCAGCCCGACTTTTCAACCTGTTCGGCAAGACGAACAGCATCCACCCCCACAACCCACCCGCGTTTCCAGCTTGGACACGCGGGGTGGGTTGTAACCGTCGATCAATGGTCGTTTTGGGGAGACTCCTCAACGAGGACACAACCGTGCAGTAATGTGCGGCGCCATCAAAAAGGAGTCTGAAACCGTGGGGCAAGGAGAGTTGGCTGTCACGAATCCGGCAGCCACAGCCTCCATTTCGGTTTTCGTTGCCCGAAGGCTTACCGAATATTGGTGAATACGCCGGTTGAATGACAGAATGAAAAGGACAGCCCCATTTAACGTTTCTCCGTGGCGTTCGTCAGTATGGGGCGAGGTGTAGGATGAGCCGGCGGTAGATCTCTATGGTAATCATTCAGTCATTCGGGGGGCGACGGGAACGACCACGTTCTCGAGTCTAACGGATGTTAAGAGGGCGCACACACAGGTGCGCGCCCTACACTCGGTCCCACAACGGGTTCGGGCCTAGGCGTAGGGGCAGACCCCGGATCGTAGTCCGGGGCAGGCTCTATGTGTCTGCCCTCCCCGTCGCCCCCCGTAAGTGAAGGTTACTCTCAATGACGAGGGGCCATTGCCGTTCCGTGGCAAATCGTGTATCCTGATAGGAATTGTCAAGAATATAAGCTGCGGCATGGAAAGGAATGCACGGGCACGTTTGCTGAATCCCAACCAGAACATGAGGAGGAAACTATTATGGAACGAGCTTTCAAGGGCAAGGAGAAAGAATGGGCCAAGGTTATCGCTCAAGCTTGGGTTGACGAGGAATTCAAGAAAAAGCTGCTGGCAGATCCAAAGGCTGTACTGAAGGAAGAAGGCATCGAATTTCCAGAGAACCTCAAGCTCACTTTGTCGGAAGGCAACAGAGATGAACTCCACCTGACCCTTCCCCCACGACCCGAAGGTGGCGGCTCGGTTGAGGATCTGCAGGAAAGACTTCAGGCTGACTGGAGTGCATGTTACGGCTAACGTTTCGCTTCAGTGAAGGACTATGCCTGACGAGGATGTAAGACCACTTCGTTGCCGGCCATGAGAAAGGCCCGGCTCCGGATTCCAGGGAGAGTGGCACGTGCGGGTTCTCCTGGTAAACAGCAATCAGATAGATGATCGAACTGCGGTCTTGCCCATTGGTTTGGCTTATGTGGCCAAGGCTGCCGAGGCCGCCGGTCACGAGGTTCGGGTGATAGATCTGTGTTTTCAGCACGAAACTACGGATTCCCTGGATCGAGAGATAGAAGGTTTCTCACCAGAAGTTGTTGGGATTTCCGTGCGCAACTTGGACAACGCTAACATGCTCTGGCCCCTATCCTATGTTCAAGAAGCCACGCACGTGGTGGAACGGGTCAGAGCCTTGACCGAGGCGCCGGTAATCCTGGGCGGACCGGCGGCAAGTATCGCACCCGCACAGGTTGCCAGGAGACTGGGCGGTGATTACGTTGTGGTTTCGGACGGTGAACGCCCATTCGTAGAGCTTCTGGATTGTATGGAAAATGAGATTTCACCAGACCGCGTCCCCGGAGTCGGCGCGTTTGTGGGCGGACGCTTTCATCTGACTCCAGTCGAGCGTCGAGACTTTCCATCCGTGCGTCCCGATCTGGGCAAATACGTAGACACCACGCTATACGAGAAGATCGGGGCCACCTACGGGGTGCAAACCAAACGGGGTTGCCGGAACCGATGCACGTATTGCACGTACGGTCAGGTCCTCGAAGGCATCCCGGTGCGGATGAGATCTCCTCAAGAGGTGGTCGATGAAATCGAAGAGATCCGTACCAAATACCATCCGAAGTCATTCGAGTTCGTTGATTCGGTCTTCAATGATCCCGTTGACTATTGCGTTGAGATCTTGGAGGAAATCGAGCGTCGTTCCTGGCGGTCCACATTCACGGCCATGGGGGTAAGCCCGAAAGGCCTCGATGTAAAGCTATTGAAGCTCATGCGGAGAGTAGGATTCAGAAGATTGTCCGTAACGCCTGAAGCGGCATCTCCGAGGATGATACGCAACTACCGAAAGGGTTTCGATCTTGAAGACGTGATTCACGCTGCAGAAGCAATAAGCAGCATGGAGTTTGATACCAAGTGGTTTTTCCTGTTGGGCGGACCCGGTGAGACCAATGATTCGCTGCAAGAGACACTCGATTTCAATCCCGGGCATTTGCAAAAGAGTAGTGAGGGAGGGCGCAATCTGGTCATATATTCTTTTGGCCTCCGGGTGTACCCTGGAACTCGGTTGTGGGACATCGCGATGGAGCAGGGCTTCATAAGCGAAAACAGTGATCCTCTCGATCAGCTCTGGTATCTATCGGAAGAACTCGATCTGGATAGAGCGATTCATCAGATCATCCGAACCGCTTTGGAATGCGCCGACACGTCCACCGGTCTCGATGAGGCGTTATCAGGTGTTCCCGCGATTTCGGCTCTCGTGGGAGATCCTTTCGGGATCGGAAACTCGCACCAATTTGTCTTACAACGGCTCGCTAAGCTGCTGTCGTTGAGACCGACCGACATTGCGCGGACAATGCGCGCACAGTTGATGCGGCAGGGATACCGGGGTCCGCTCGTTGGAGACGTCAGCGGTGGCGCTCCGGGTGTTGGTGATCGAGGTGCACGGTATGTCACACGCCTCTAATATGCCATTCGCGCAGTTGCACTGTGGCGTGACAGACCGACCGTCCCTCAGAAGACTCTTCTTGATAACAGCCGACCCAGGGCGCCAAATGTGGGAACGGAAGCAATGGATCTTTGTTTCGTGAACATGCCGTATTCACCGGTGGAGAGGCCGCCTCTCGGCATCGGACTTCTACAGGCCGTTCTAGAAGAGAATGGCTTTTCCACGGCAGCCGTCTATGCCAACATCCCCTGGTGTGAGCGGATCGGTGTTCCGTTGTATACGGTCGGAGAACGGGCACAGTATCTTTTCGGCGACTGGACGTTCTCAGCGGCCGCGTTTCCCGGTTTCGAGCCTGATTCAGACTCCTATCTTCAGGCGACTTTTCAGGACACAACGCTCAGGCTGCTCGGCATCGAACGAGGGAACCTTCCTGAATTCGGGTCCCACCTGCGTCGCAAGGCGATTGACTTCGTGGAGGAGACGGCTCACAGGGTAATCGCTCTTGACCCATTGATCGTGGGCTGTTCCTCCACCTACATGGCCCACGTTTCTTCACTCGCGCTCCTGAGGCGGATTGGTGAGCTTGCGCCCGACATAGTGACCATGATGGGCGGCGCCAACTGTGAGTCAGTGATGGGCCTGACCACCCACGAGAAGTTCCCGTGGGTCGATTATGTGGTCTCGGGCGAGGCGGACCATATCATCGTAGATCTCGTACGGGCCATTCGGGAAAAAGGCAGCGAAGTGGGATTGCACGGACTGCCGCGGGGAGTGATCGGTCCGATCCATCGCACATCGCGCTATTCAGGCCTGCGCGAAGACCCTCCTCGAGTCTCTACCGAGTCACTTGAAGGCTTGCCCTTGCCCAGCTATGATGACTACTTTACCGAGCTGAGAACCGCGCCTGTGCTCAGTGAGGTGGTTCAGCCCGGGCTTCCTGTGGAAGGTTCCCGGGGGTGCTGGTGGGGGAGCAAGCGGCAATGTACGTTCTGTGGGTTAAACGGCCGGGCTATGCAGTACAGAACCAGACCTGTGGACCAAGTGATCCGAGACATCGAGACCCTGGAAAAACGGCACAAGACAAAACGAATCGGGTTTGCAGACAATATCCTGAATCCCACATGGTTCACAACACTATTTCCTGCACTGGCGGAGCACGATCTTTCCTACAAGATCTCTTGTGAGACCACCCCGGGCCTGACTAAAGATCAGGTTAGAGTCATGGCCGAGGCTGGTGTGGAGTTGGTTCAACCGGGGATCGAGAGCCTGGACCCCGCAATGTTGGCCTTGCTCAACAAAGGCACAAGAGCATGGTTGAATGTGCGATTTCTCAAGTGGTGCCTGTACTACGGGATTGACGTCCTGTGGTTTCTTCTCGATCAAGCGCCGGGGCAAGACAATGGATGGTACGCGACCACAAGAAAGCTTTTCCCGAGTCTCTGCCATCTCCAGCCTCCAAGACGACTTTATTCAATAATCTTCTCACGTTTCGGCACATATCACGAGAATCCGGACGTCTACGATCTCGACCTACAGCCGATGGATGGATACTCAGTTATCTACCCATTGTCTTCGAGTGAGCTCCACGGGATTGCCTATTACTTTGTGGATTCAAAATGGAATGGGGGATCGGTCGAACAAGAGCGCAGGGAGGGAGGCCGTGCGGAACAAACCTCCTTTCTCCGTGACCTCGCCCACTGGATAAAGCTCTTCTATTCAGATGACCGTCCCGTACTCCGGACGCAAGACACTGGAACCGAGATCTTGATTCGAGATACTCGTCAAAAGGCTGTTGAGACTTCTTACCATCTGTCCGGCGAGGAAAGAACCGTGTACCTGGCATGCGAGGATGGTATTCAGCCTGAGCGGCTGCACGGTCGGTTTGTTAATGGGGGGGTTCCTGAACACAGAGTCGAAACGATCGTCACGAGCCTTCTTGAGAGGAAGCTTGTCATGCTGCTGGACAACCATCTTCTTTCACTGGGTGTCCCTGAGCCCCTGCGGAGCCCCTGGCCGAGGTCTGCAATGGCGCGCCTTGAACTTGACCGGGTTTGCGGTACCATAGACGATGCGCTGTACAATGCTCTTATGTTGATCCGAGGAGACCGGCTGGATTGATGATGTGCTCAACGTTGCTCTAGGGAGAGAGGTTAAAGGCTTCATGGATTGTCGCTTGGTGTGCATGCCCTATATGCCTGTTGAAAGGCCGTCACTGGCTCTGGGGCTCTTGCAGTCTATTCTCGAGAACAACGGCATTTCCGTTGCTACATCCTATGCCAATATTCTCTGGTGCGAGAAGATCGGCATTCTACGCTATGAGTTCGCTGAGAAAGCTCCGAGAATGTTCGGAGAATGGACGTTCGCCCAGGCGGCCTTCCCTGAATTCAAACCCGACAGCCTGCGGTATTATGCCGAGATCTTAGTAGAATATCCCGGCCGCAGTCTCGGTATCAAGCCGACGGACCTTCCGACGATCCTGGCAGATTGGCGCAGGAAGGCTTGTGATTTTATTGATGAAATAGCCTTTCAGATCGTCGATGAAGGTCCACTTGTGGTCGGTTGTTCTTCCTCTTTTTCCGCCCATGTTCCATCTCTGGCTGTTCTGAAGCGGATTCGAGATCTGGAGCCCGGCATCGTTACCATGCTCGGTGGGGCCAACTGTGATTCGGAGATGGGCCTTACCACTCATGAGAAGTTCCCGTGGATTGATTATGTGGTTTCAGGTGAAGCGGACGACATCGTCGTCGATCTGGTAAATGGGATTCTGGAAGAAGGACGCAACCTTGGTCTGGAACGAGTACCAGAGGGCGTTATCGCACCTATCCACAGGGCTGCCGGTTACTCGGGCCTCCGGGACAATCCGCCTCGCGCTGTGAGCACATCCTTCAGCACCAACCCCTTACCCAATTATGACGACTATTTTTCCGCTCTCAAAGCAGCGCCGGTACAAGCTGAGATCGTGCAGCCCGGACTCCCTATAGAAGGCTCACGGGGGTGCTGGTGGGGAGAGCAAAGGCACTGCACATTCTGTTCGTTCAACGGCGCGTCGAGGAAGTACAGGGCCAAGACTTCGGCAAGAATAATTGACGAAATCGAAGCTCTCAACAACCGCTACGGGATAGACTGGTTCGGCTTTTCCGACAGCATCGTTAATATGAAGTGGTTTCAGGATCTTTTTCCGGTACTGGGCAAGCAGACACAACCTTTCCGCATCTCCTGCGAAGTCACCCCCATAGTCGGGAAAAAGCATCTGGGACTGATGAGAGAGGCAGGAGTAACATATCTGCAACCAGGAATTGAGAGCCTTGACACTGAAATCCTCGGTCTCCTCAACAAAGCGACCAAGTCTTGGCAAAATATTCGTTTCCTCAAATGGGGTTCCTACTATGGAATCTATCTGTCTTGGTGGCTCCTTGACCATGTGCCGGCTTCGGACAACGGGTGGTACATCCGGACCGCGAAACTGTGTCCATCACTATGTCATTTACAGCCGCCCAGAAAGCTCAGTGAGATTCTTTTGTTACGATTCAGCGCATACCACCTGCACGCGGAAACGTACAAGTTCGATCTGGAAGCCCATGATTCATATTCCATGGTCTATCCTTTGACACAGGACGAACTCAACAATCTCGCATACTATTTTCAGGACCGCACGCGGGCACAGAGGTGGTCGGAGCCGGCTGGTGAGGCAGAAAGCCCGGCCGAACGAAAGGCCCTGGTCGACGCCATGGTGCAGTGGAATGAGCTGTTTGACTCAACCACCCGCCCCGTTCTCGAGACGCACGATACCGGTGTCGAAATTCACGTTCGGGATACTCGACCGTGCGCAGAAAAAGAATCGTTTACCCTCTTGGGAGAAGCGAGGGATGTGTACCTTGCATGCGAAGACGGCATTGAGGAGGAACGACTTTACCGTCTTTTCGGAGAGAGAGGAATGGCAGCGGCAGGGATCGATCTGATCGTCGAAAGCCTTCTCCATAGCAAGGTTCTGCTGTCGCTGGACAAGCACTTCCTGTCATTGGGGATTCCGCAACCCTCCACCGAGCCGCCCCTAAGCCCCCAGTATCCCTGTGGCGCCACGAATAAATTCTTGTATGCAGCGATTAACAGGGTACGGGAAAGCCCGGTAGCTTGGTGAAGGGCAACAGGGACCTCGGAACACCATTGAGTGGCCGGCGGACCGAGCATTGGAGACAAGGCCCTGTTAACGAAGACTGATTCTCTGTCAATGAGGGTCCACGAGGTTGAGAGACCGTCTTGATCTCAAATCTCGCATCTGATAACCTGGCGTCAAAGGTAAGTCGGTACTCATCCCCGAATCCATTGAACGCCAATTTCAGCAAAGGAGGAACATAGTCATGGCAGACCGTTTCAAAGGCAAAGACAAAGAATGGGCAAAGGTGATTGCTCAGGCTTGGGCTGACGAGGACTTCAAGAACAAGCTGTTTTCCGATCCCACAGCCGTCCTGAAAGACAACGGCATAGATGTTCCTGAAGGCCTGAAAGTCAAGCTCGTGGAAGACAAGGAAAACGAAGTCACTATTCCGTTTCCAGCGAGGCCTTCGGACTTGTCCGGCGAGCCGGAAGCTCTCCAAGAGCGGGTCCAAGCAAGCGTGAGCCTACTTACCATGAGCGCATAGGGCAGACACCGTCAATGCCTTCAATGTTTGGAGTAGTCCTCACCTCTGAATTGAGGCCCATTTAGCTTGCGTTGGGATTACACCTGAATACTATTCAAGGCCTTAGGTCTTTGGCCAACGGGTGTCGCCTTCGGGAGAACATGAGAGCGTGTGTGATCGGGCAAACACCACACACGCTCAATTTCCTTGAAAAGCCTTCATGAAGCATCTCCCTCGGTCCCAGGAATTCACCTTTTCATGAGTATGAACAGAGGAAACGGGCATGTGGACTGTTGCCTGGTAAATATGCCGTACGCACCGGTTGCCGGACCCTCGCTCGGTCTGGGGCTGTTGCAGGCTATTCTGCGGCAAAGCGGGATTTCCACCACAACAGTGTACGCAAACATCCTCTGGTGTGAGAAGATAGGGATTCGCCAATACGACCTCGAGCACGATGTCAAACATCTGTTCGGTGATTGGGTCTTTGCGCATGTGGTGTTCCCTGAGTATCACCCGGAGTGCTCGGAGTACCTGGCTCAGGTCTTTCAGCCCGGCGCTCTCAAGCGCTTTGGAATCAATCGAAAAGACGTTCCTGAGTTTTCCGCCACCCTACGCGTGAAAGCCGCGGAATTCATCGACGACTCAGCCGGTCGTATCATTGAACAAGATCCCTTGTTCGTGGGGTGCTCGTCTACCTTCGTGGGACACGTTTCTTCTCTGGCGCTCCTCAAGCGGATTAAGGACCTGGCGCCTCACATTGTCACTGTTATGGGTGGGGCCAACTGCGAATCTGTGATGGGCCTTACTACCCATGAAAAGTTTCCGTGGGTTGACTATGTGGTCTCCGGGGAAGCGGACACCATTATCGTAGATCTGGCAAGGGGTATTGAGAAACACGGGCGCGACATGGGACTTGCTGACGTTCCAAGCGGAGTGATCGCTCCGGTTCATCGAACGATGGACTACCAGGGAATGCGCGACAATCCACCCCGAACAGTTACCAGATCCCTCAACGACCTGCCCGTCCCAAGCTACCACGAGTACTTTTCGGCGTTGGAAGCGGCTCCGATACTGAGCGAGGTTGTGAGGCCCGGGCTTCCCATTGAAAGTTCCAGAGGATGCTGGTGGGGAGAGCGGAATCAGTGCGCATTTTGTGGAATGAGTGAGGAATCGCGCACATACCGGACCAAGTCCTCTCAGCGGCTACTGGGGGAAATGGAAGAACTCGAAGCACATTATGGAATGGGCAGCTTCGGGTTTGTAGATATGATCGTGAATCCGCGTTTCTTTCGAGATTTCTTCCCGGCACTCGAAAGGGCAAAGAGATCGTGGATTCTTGGATTCGAAACAACCCCGAGTATTTCGGCAGAGCAGATACGAATCATGGCAAACGCAGGGGTGACCTGTCTTCAACCGGGAATTGAGAGTTTTGACCCGGGTGTCCTCACGCTTATCAATAAGGGATCCAAAGCTTGGCAGAATGTGCGGTTCCTGAAGTGGTGCCTGTATTACGGCATCCATGTGAGTTGGCTCCTGCTCGCGGAGATTCCGGGAGAAGATGAGGGATGGTACGAAAGGACAGCCAAGATTCTGCCCTCGCTCCATCACCTTCAGCCTCCAATGTCCATCAACCCGATACTCCTGTCACGTTTCAGCACGTACCACGAAGACAGCCGCCGGCACAATCAGAGCCTCACTCCCGCCCAACCGTATTCTTCCATCTATCCGTGGTCGGAAAAAGATCTCATGAATCTCTGCTATTTCTTCAAAGAAGAAAGGCCGTCGAATCCGGAACAGAACGAGCGCGTCACGAGAAGCCGGCAAGGAAGGGAGGCATTGACCAATGCGGTGGTGGAGTGGATCCAACTGTTTAACTCGGACGCTCGACCCGTAGTAGAAACCCGTGACACGGGAATCGATATCAGCATCGAGGATACTCGTTCCGTGGCTTCCGAGCAGTCACTGACTCTGGCCGGGCTGGAACGGGCCGTGTACCTTGCCTGCGAAAACGGGTCCCAATTCGACCGGCTCGGCAGTGAGTTCCGTCAAAAAGGCGTCTCGGTCTCTGAGACGGAGCAAGTCATAAACAACCTTATGGCGAAAAACCTCCTTCTTTTTCTGGACAATCACCTTATGGCCCTCGGTCTCCCAAAACCCGTCGCGGAAATACCAAGATACCCTCGATACCCGTATGGTAGTATTGATAGAGTGCTCTACGGAGCTCTTTTGGCCGCCAAGCGGATCACGGCTTCGCGATGACACGGCCTGGATTCACAGTCGCAACATGGCGGCCGTCAAGCGTCCCAATCGCATGGCAAGGTGGGGCCGCATTCAACTCGAACCATGTGGTGATCTGAGAAGGGCGGGGCCAAGTACCGGCGCTGAGCAACTTGCGTTCCGAATGCGGAGACCGGGAGTGTACTCCATGACTTGAAGCACGGCATTCCCCAAACCATATCGTATGACCAAGTCATCGAAGCTTCCATAAACCCATCCCGTCTCGGGAGAACTATGTGTCACCGTTACATGGACGCGGTCAGTGAAGCGGTCCTCACCCGGGAAAATCGACGCGAGCCCCCTGAGTATTTGAGGAGCCAACGCCAGGTATCTCAGAACCTGCCACGTGCCACCGATCTTTTGAGGACCGATCGCTGTTACGAGTGGTTCGAGTTCGCGAAAAGGAGCGCCCATACACGTCATGGGATGTCCTATGTCGTCGAGGAGTTCGCGACGACTCCCTCCGTCCGGGGTGAATCCCTGTAGGAGGCAGTGATCGGCAAATATTGTTTTCAGGGCGCTCGATCTCAGGTTAAAGACAATGTTGTTCCTTACCATCAAATCTGATTCCAACCGCTTGAGAAGATCAGTGTCATGAACACTTGGTATCACCAAGTCCAAAAAAGGGATTTCTTCTATCGACTCAACGGATTCGTTGCCCATAGTCACGATACCATCCGAATCGACCGCACAGAGATCCGATAGGCTCTTTACCCTGATCTCAAAAGATATGCTGTGCTCATCCAGTAGCGTCGACTGTCGAATCAGTCTGATTCTCCCGCCGGTAGAGCCCGGCCTGGCTGCTCGGCTCAAGAAGACCGGAGGGCTGATGGGGAATATGAAATCGGCTAGGAGTTTGGATACCGCATGGTAGTCCGTGTCCAAGAAAATTAGCCTGGTTCCCAGCCGAAAACGCTCTTCCACAGCCCTGTGCAACCCCTGTCCGTCACGCAGTCCGTGACAGAGAATGGGAGAATACGGGTCCCCGATTCTGTCGCCTATTCCGGTACAGGCCGTTACCACCGACCGCAGCTCAGACATGAGAGGTCTTTGGAGATATGTTTCCTGATCCCGCAATATTGGCACGCTCCCCACATCGTATGCAGGATGGGTCTCAAGCGGCAGATGCCAAAGGTTGTTGTATTTGCGAACGCCTATGCCGTACCGGTCATGTTCCCGCCAAAGTCGTGTTCCCCTAAATACTCGCAGAATGTGGTGTTGGTACAAGACGCGCAAACGCTTTACCATTTCCATGGTCCTGCCCGCGTGTTCTCGGGTCTCCCCCGGCAAGCCAATGACAACTTCTACAAACACGAGGAATCCGATTTTGGTAGCGAGGGAGACGCTTTCCTCAAACTTGCCTAAGAATCTCTCCTCGATTTCGTAGTCAGTTGACGTATCACGAGGTGTCCGCGCTTTTCTTACATTGTAAAGGATTTCGGGGACTGCGCTCTCGAGGCCAAAACCAAGAGATCGAACCCCTGCCGAGTAGAGTGCCTTCAGTACCTCTTCGTCGACCAAATCACCTCGGGTGATGCACGCCAGTGTAAACGGGAGGTCCCTTTCCGCGAGGTGCGAACACAACCTAATAGTCCTACTCCGATTGATCGTGAACGCCTCGTCGCATATGAAAATGCAAATGGGTTTTCCATTGGACTCCGAACGATAGAACTCGGCGAGGAGGTCGATTTCCTCAAGAAAGACCTTTTCGTCATAGAACCTGACTCGGCTCTGCGTCAACGCTGAGCAATGGCAAAATGAGCACTGGAACACGCATCCGCTTGAAGATTGTACACCCAACTTCCGGGCCAAATCCATGGGAATGAGGCCCTCCGAATAGACCGAGGGAAAGGAATTCATGTCCTCCTGGGACATGGGAGGGCGATCCGCGTTTCTCTCGACTATTCCGTCTCGACGATAGGTGAGTCCCTTAATGGAGCGCAAATCTGCGTCCGTTTCAAGGAGTTCCAGGCACGCATATTCTCCTTCACCGCGGACGCACATATCGATTTCGGGATAATATTCCAGAATGGTCTCGTCTGAGAACATGACCGCCGGGCCACCGAGTACGACCGTGATTTCCGGAGCGATCCTCTTCAGATGACGAGCGAGCGTGGCCACCATGGGGAAATCATCGTCGTAACAGGTAATGCCGAGGAATCTCGGATAAATCTCCTTAAGGGTTGAAGCAAGCCTTTGGAATGAAAAGGTTTCGGTCGATATGAACTGGTCCGCGGTGTATCCGACGCTTCTGAGTTTCCAGATGATCTTGGCCGTGCCGGTGTGGTACGTGAACCCCTCGAATCTACGATCCGGCGTATCCAAATAGAGAAATAGGAAATCCAATTGTTTGTTCATCCGGTCACTCCTTGGGGGGATGTTGCAGCGCCTATTATTGGGGTTTCACAGCATTGCGGGAACTCGTCACGGTCTTGGCGGCCCGTCTGAAAAGCCTGACAGATTGTTTATTTCCGCGGCAGGCTCTGGAATGACGGTAATAATTTCCGGGAAGGTTTCAGGATTCATGGGTTGTAGTACTTATTTCGGGACGAACCCTAAGTATCACTGCGCCGTACATCGCTATACCCCGTAAAGGGCCCCGTGTGGTTCCCGATAAAGCCCAATCGAGGAAAAACCACGCTGTGTAGCCATGTTGATGAAAAGGCGTCTTTTATCCTTCTTTTGGAGCATACCGCTCCATATTGCCCCGGTCAAGCGTCATTTCTCCAGTCGCACCTTGCCCGAACACAGTTTGGTAGTATCGGGCCGGAGGAAATGCCGAAGCCACAGGAACTTCCCATCTTCGACTGTGATAATTGACACCGGCAGAGCACGCAAAAGATGCGAAAAGCCTGTTTCAATAGGTTTGAACCCGTGTTGGGGTCAGGTTTGACATATATGGATTTGAGGGTGTAAACTGCGAAGAATGGCACGGAGAGCACGCATTCACTATCCGGGCGCTGTCTACCATGTGATGGTACGTGGGAACGGTGGCCAGGATATTTTCTTTGACGAGCCGGACCGGATTCGTTTGTACGATCTGTTGGAGGAAGGAGTCAAGCGATCAATCGTCTGCGCAAACGTGCGGAAACCAATCCCCGTCTTGCGGCAGAACTTGAGTGGGTAAGAGAAGACCCGGCGCAAATACAAATATGTCAAGCTTGACCCCTACAAGTTTCCGGGTCTTGTGGCCATTTTTCTTGCGTCCAAAATGCCCCGTGCAACAAGGGTCTCATGTGAGTTAGAATAGCGGCCAGGAGCATGGAACCGTATGCCTAGGCTTCCATCAGATCTCGATACGTTGCCAACACATCAACGCTCGCGAATGGGCCTAGTTTGGCTTGTCGGAGCGGCTGTCCTCACCGTCGTGCTGTGGCAGGTTCCGGGAGGGAATTACGTTCTATATCCGTTTACCATATTGGCGACTTGGTTCCACGAGATGGCACATGGGTTGACGGCCCTGCTCTTGGGAGGGAGTTTCACAAAGCTACTCATCTTCTACGACGGTTCCGGCGCAGCTTACTATACCGGGCCGCTGTTCTTCGAGCGAATTGGTAATGCATTGGTGGCGGCTGCGGGGCCACTGGGACCACCGATTGCAGGGGCGGCTCTGATATTGGCCTCGCGCAATGTCAAGTCGGCATCCTTGGGTTTGACGTTGCTGGGAGCTTTTCTGATTGTCTCAACAGCCATTTGGGTTCGCTCCCTTTTCGGATTCATAGTCATTCCCGTAATAGGTCTGGTGATATTTGGCATTGCCGTCAAGGGATCTCCAAGAATGCAGGGATTTGCCGTTCAGTTTCTCGGAGTCCAGGCCTGTGTTAGTACATATCGTCAAATCAATTACTTGTTCAGCCAATCGGCGGGACCCCTGGGGATTTCAGATACTGCTCAGATGCAACAGGTTTTGCTGCTCCCCTATTGGTTCTGGGGAGTGTTGATAGCAGTATCATCATTTCTGATTTTGGCTCAGAGTCTCCGGATGGCCTACCGCACCTGACCAGCCCTGGAAGTTCTGACGGTAGTGCCTCCTGACCGCGGTCAGGAGGCACTAGACAATTGAGTCTGAACATTGAC
>CAZGNL010000046.1:0-34430 GCA_964527475.1 uncultured Syntrophaceae bacterium | reverse complement strand
TTCGTCGTGGGGCAGAGTGTACGGCGCGCACCTGTGTGTGCGCCCTCTTGCCATGTGCCAAACGCAGGAACGTGGTCGTTCCCGTCACCGTGAACCGTACAAGCTCGCGGAATTACGTATGGTGGAGGTTTGGAGGGGGAGCTACTGGGCGTAGGGCCAATTTGCGAGCCGGCTGGTGTGGGTGCTTCGAGAAAGGTTTTGGGTTTATGCTTTGCACGAGGACACGGGGATATCGAGGGATGGGTCTACTTGGTCGAAGAAACGGATATATCGTGGAGAACCTATTGACACCACGTCGAGTGGGCCCTCCATTCTCACCGGGCGCAGATCCGCTTCGAGCCCGGTGAACCATTGCGATGTAACAGTTGTTCCGTGACGGGCCCTTAGGGTCAAACAATCTTGTCGTTTCTGATCTGAAATGACTTGAAGATCTTGTCCAGAATCTCGACCGCTTCTTTCTTGCCTCCGATCGCTACAACGTTCAAAACCCAGACTCTCGGTTTTGTGACGATTACCCGTGTGCGGAATAGGTCTCGAGCCCAGTATTCGGTGTCCAAACCATAACCGCCTCCTGTGATTTCGTCCTTCAGTAGGCCCGTCCAGCGCACCACGCCGTGGCTGCCTGAAATGGTGAGGAAGTATTCAAGCAGGCGCATGGCGATACCGTTCCTCTGAACGGTCCAGGAACATGGAACCCATGCCTTTGGCGCTTTCAATGCTATATGCCACGGCGACAGAGTTGGCAGCGTCATTGTATGTTCCTTCATATTTCCAGCTTTCGGCTTCTCCGAGCCTACCTTGTACTGTGCCGTGGAGTATACTTGGCGCGATCGGTAGCCAGACCGAGAAAGCTTGCCCGTGGTAGATCTCCCCGGCGAACAATGACGCGGTCCATGCCCAAAGAACTACCAACAGTACCAGTGTCTTCATGGTCTCTTTCGCACTCGCGTCTCCTGTCTTGTGGAGGGGAATAAGTGCGCCTCCTTTGCTTCTTACTCGAAGCCATTTTCCTTGACGGCCCGCACTATTTAGACAGCCCACCAGTCTAATTGTGCCCAACCGGTGACGCCATATCAATGGAATCGAACATTTCCTGTGTGGCCGAGGCCAATGAATACGTTACGGAACCGCCCACTTATGGAGCAGATGGAGGTTAGACGGGAAACTGACGCCACTCGAACATCATACGTTCAGTTTGCTTCAACTAATGTATTAGGAACATTAATTCGTAACAATTGTCATAACACTATAGAAGAACATAAGGAGGTCGTCTCATGAAAGAGTTTCGTTTTGTTTCAACGACTCATCATAGCGTTTCCGCTGAAACTCTTGAGAAAGCTATTGAGGCTTTCAATGAGATCAAGCAAGAAGGAGACGCTCCCGCGATTCACCTGGTTCGGCGAGTTGAGGTCAAGGACGACGGCGGAGAATATGTGCCGGTGGATGGGCCACTTCGGGCAGGTGACCTCGACAGGGCCGGAGCCGGAGCATAGGTGGTGGGGCAAGAGTCACGGTCTGAGAGATTCCCAACGGATATAATCAGTGTTATGAACTGCCGGCGTCCGTGGACGTAGACTCTCGCGTCCATATTTCTCCGCTTCCTCTCAAGAATTTTCCACTTCCAAAAGTAACCATTCACACCAACAGTCATGTCAAAATTCAGGCACAACCACAATCCACGGTCCAATTCGGGATCGACTAATGAAAACCGCGACATGCGGCCCGTTTTTCTCACCTTTCTGCCACCAAATTTGACGAGATGCCTACATGATTGCAGTTGGTTATCATTTTAGGTGGTGGATCTGGGATTGTGGCTATGTTTGACCGAGGGGCATTCGGTGAGGTATGTACAGACACAAAGGAAAGTCTTTTCGGCAACCTGAAGACTGTTTTGCTTCTCTTGGGTCTTTTGGGAGGTCATCCGGGCACGTTTGCGGGATCAGTGGAACCATCCCTTGACCCTGCAGCGGCTTGAAGACCTCAAAATGGCAAGATCGCCGCATAATTCCGGTTTGGACCGCGGTTACAACACCGATAAGGTTGGTGATGAAGCGCATGATCCGTAAAGCGGACGATGCGCATGGATAAGTGGTTGGCGGTGATGGTTGGTATGATTTGGTCCTGGATGGTTGCGGAACCGTCAACCAGCGCTCTTCATGAGCCGATCAAGCTGGGAAACCACTACCTCAGCGAATTGCAAATCATTGATGTGAGCGTCCACCTCGACAATCTCAATGCGCTCATTAAGGAGGGACTTGAGTTCCGCAATGAAGATGGCATTGGTCTCGGGTTCAAAAAGCGGTCCTTGGACCGAATCGGCTTCAGACCAACCTCTGAGCGGGATCACGAATTTGGTGGGGCCTTTTGCCATATTCAGCTTGGCCGCTATTGTTGACGCGAGTTTCAGGACATCGTCCCGACTGGTGCGCACTCCTGATCTGAAGTCGTACCAGAATACCTTGCGATCCCTCACTTGCTCGGGCATTGTTGCCACGGAATCGAACTCCAGCACTATGCAATCGAGACCGCCCGGGGTCACCACTTGAGGTATGCCGCGCGTTCCGGCCGCTTCGAGTCTGCCGGGCCCTATTGCGCCGCAGTATCCGTCGTATAGCTGGTCCGCGAATTCGTGAAGCGCGAGGTCGAGCACGCCGTCGATCAATCCCTGGCTGACCAGGTCTTCCATTGCCATTCCGCCGGTTCCATTTGCGTGGAACGCCGCGACCTCGTACCCCAGGTTTTCCAGCATCTCTTTGACCCGCATCGCGCCTTGGGTTATAAAGCCGAATGATGTGAGACCGATAATCGGCTTTTCCGACTTGATCTCCGCCCACCCGTGAGCCATTCCAACGATCGCTGAGGCCGCGTTGCCGAGAATCCTCTTGCTCACCGGATTGAGCCCCAATATGTCGATGACAGAGTGCATTACGGTGATGTCTTTTGTTCCTATCAATTCGCTCATGTCCCTTGACGCGACCGTGGAAACCATGAGCTTGGGAATTCCCAGCGGCAATGTTCGCATGACGCCCATCCCAATGTGGGTTCCTGTTCCGCCGCCCACTGAAAGGATCGCGGACAGGGTCTTTCGGTTGTGAAGTTCCTCCACGATGGCCGACGCGCCTCGAATCATGGTTTCGACCGCGAATCTTCTGTCTTTCTTGCTGAGAAGTTCCTCAGGAGTTGACCCGCCCTGTGAGGCCACCTCACGCCTGTCAATATCAGCCGGGATCGCAGGGGGATTGAGTGTCCCTACATCAAGCGCCAAAGCCGCACAGCCGTGGTCTTCGATGATTTGTTTGACGTATCCGACTTCTTCTCCCTTGGTATCGAGAGTTCCGACAATCACTACAGTAGGGCGCATGGGCGATGCTCCGTAAATCCACGGGATCCGCGATCACCCCTGCCGTCTGATCGGCTGGGGTCGGTTGCGAGCGATGTTCACAAATTGGCGCATGGGCAGGGACATGGGCTCATCCGCGCGGGTGACGACATCCGCGCTGAAAGTGATATTGCCTTCCATAAGATTGATCCGCTTCAGAATCCCCTGAGAGAGCACCTGGTCGGCTTCGTGGGACAAAATAAAGGAGATTCCCATCCGGCGGCCTATATAGGCGATTATGAAGCCCAGGCTCTCCGATTCTACAACCACGGACGGAGTTACGCCGTGCTTGTGAAGCTTCTTGAGGATTGCGTCGCGCGACCCTGAACCCTGTTCCCGAATTATGAGGGATTCTCCACTTAGGGACTTTATGGAGACCTCATCACGGCGGGCAAGCGGATGATCCGGGCGGGTTACAAGGACAAACTCAGCTATTGCGAATGGAGTAGCCCTCAGCGAGGAATCGTATTCGGTGCGAGCCACAACCACAAGGTCTTCCTTTCGAGTCCGGAGCCGAGTTATCAGATCGGTCGAGTTCCCTTCACTCAGACGCACTTGAGTCCGAGGGAACTGCATCTGGAAGTTCGATATCAGTTCCGGCATGATCGTGCGCGCATACGCTTTGGTGGTGCCTATCCATAGCCTTTCTTCGCTGGTCTTCCTTGCCTTCTCAAGCAGGGTGTCTATCTGTTCCACCCTCGAAAATATCCGCTTGCTCACAAGGAACAGCGCTTCCCCGGTTTCGGTCAGTTCGTACCTGTTGGCTTCACGAGAAAGGAGCTTGATGCCGCATTCTTCCTGAAACGCCTTTAGCTGCTGGGACACCGCCGGTTGGGTCACGTGCAGGTACTGAGCGGCACGAGTCATGCTCATGAATCGACAGAAGTAGTGAAATGTTTCCAAGTGCTTGAGGTTCATGGCGCCTGGCTCCGCATATTACCATAAGTCGCACTAATACCAGTATAATTATTTGTAATTTGACTTCCTTGTGCTGGTCCCGGACAATTACACTTTGTCCGGGTAAGCCTTCAGTTTCGCGGGGCAGATCCTCTCATAGCGTGTGTCATTGTGAGGAGTGAAACGACGAAGCAATCCCCATACCCGGCGCGCAGGAGATTGCTTCGCTGCGCTCGCAATGACATCCTGCCATTGCCCCCGCGTAAGTGAGTGGTTACTTGTAGGGTCGGAAATATCTTGACCGGAATTGTCCGGTCACCCAGACTTCTTTGCTGATCCCTATGCCATAGTTTGTCTGTCACAATTCCTAATCCCGACCAAGAATTCGCCGCTTTCTCGTCATTCGCAGCGGCTGAAAATACATAAGTTTTTTTCGACAAACCTCTTTCCAAGTTAATTGCCTCAAGAAAGGCGCAACCAAACAAGAAAGCGTCCGGAACAATCGGAGAGGGAATAGAGTGAAACGTATCGTAATAGGCATCAGCGGAGCGAGTGGGGCCATCTACGGCATTCGCCTGCTGGAGGTGCTGAAGGAAACGGACGGCATCGAAACCCACGCGATCATCAGCAAGGGCGCTCGCGTAACCATAGAATACGAAACTCACATGCAGCCCGAGGCCGTGGGGGAGTTGGCCGATAAGTTGCACTCCGAGGCTGATCTGGCCGCGTGCGTTTCCAGTGGGTCCTTCAAGACTTGCGGCATGATAGTGGCCCCTTGTTCCATGAAAAGCCTGTCTATGATTGCGAACTCACTAAACGACAATCTCCTGGTTCGCGCAGCGGATGTGACGCTCAAAGAGCGCAGAAAACTTGTTCTCATACCTAGAGAGACGCCGCTGCACCTGGGACATCTCAGGGCTATGACCGTGGTGACGGAAATGGGCGGGGTGATTCTGCCGCCGGTTCCGTCCTTCTATCACAAGCCCCGTACAATCGAGGACATAATCGATCAAACCATCGGAAAGGCGCTCGATCAGCTGGATGTTCCTCACAATCTTTTTGAACGGTGGGCGGGAGGATGACCCGCGATGAACTGTCAAAAACGGTAACTGATTTCATGGACAGATTCACCACCATGACCTTGGCCTGCTCACACGAGGCCAAACCCTGGACAGCGGCCGTTTACTATGCGAGGCAAGGGTTCGATCTAGTGTTCTTCTCTTCCCCGAACTCTTTGCACTCAACGATCTTTGCCGATAATCCCCTGGCCGCTGCTTCGATTTATGGGGACTACAAGTTGTGGAAGGACATCAAAGGGTTGCAGCTGGAGGGTAGGGTGGAAAAGATCACCGGCGCTCGGGCCTTGGCTTCAGCGACCTCAACCTATCTGAAGCGACATCCCTTTGTGAAGGAATTCCTTAGCGATCCAGCCGCCATATCTTCTGAAGTGGCGGGCAAGATGTCCAAGATAGCCATGTATGCGTTTCGACCGGAGAGCATATTCTACGTGAACAACGAGGCCGGATTCGGGAACAGATGGAAGCTTGAAATCAAGAAGGGAAGGGTGGTGAGCGACCCGATCCAGGCATAGCCATACGGGTATGCCTACTGGGCGTAGGGCCATTTTTCGGGCCGGTTGGTGTGGGACTTCAGTTATAGTCCGTAGCGGCCCGCCGGGTGTTGGTGCTTCGAGAAAGGTTTTGGGTTTGTGCTTTGCACCGAGACACGGGGATATCTAGGATGGGCCTACTTGGTCGAAGAACGGATAGTTCGTGGAGAACCTACTGACACCACGTCGAGTGGGCCCTCCATTCTCATCGGGCACAGACCCGCTTCAAACCCGGTGAACCATTACCTTCAGGGAAAGCGGAATCGTACTCAGTCCACATTCGCATGAAGCCCGAGCCAAGGCATGGTTGAGGGCGTGCGCAATGTCTCGATAGCAAGAGGATCCGAAACGGGTCGTCATTCCAGGTTTGCAACCCCGTGGTGACGGCAGGGCATCAACTCCAAGAATCACACTATCAGGAGGTGGAGAAATGGCCGATCTGAAGTTCCCAAGTCCCCACGAGGCTGAAAAACTTCCCGGGACTGAGGGTTGGGAGAGAATGTATCCGTATCACTACCAGTTCAGCACCGATGACCCGGAGCGGAAGAAGTACGAAGAGAACATGTTCTGGTTCTACGACGGTCTGCACTATCCCGAACCCATGTATCCCTTTGACATGATTTGGGATGAGGCGTGGTTCCTTGCCCTGTCTCAGTACAACTCCCGAATCTTCATCGTTCCGCCGGCCATGGGGATCGATCATCGGATTCACAATGGGTACATCTACATAACTCCTATACCGGTTCTCGACGAAGCGTCGATTCCCCAAAGGGTCGAGCTGTTCATGAAGCGGGCCGGCTATTACTACGAGAATTGGAACGACCTGGAGCAGAAATGGGTCAAGAAAATGGAGGGCGTGATCAAGGAGCTTGACGACCTTGAGATCCCCAAACTTCCCGAAATGGAAGACGAATCGGTTGTTTTCGATGGGAAGGGCATCTCAAGCGGGTACCTGCTTCACAACGCATATGACAAGCTGATCGATCTGGGTATCAAGTGCTGGCAGTATCACTTCGAGTTCCTCAACCTCGGGTACGCTTCTTATGTGTTCTTCGTGGATTTCTGTTCAAAGGCGTTCCCTGACATTCCTCTCCAGAAGATCACCCAGATGGTGGCCGGTATCGACGTGATCATGTACAGGCCCGACGATGAGCTGAAGAAGCTGGCCAAGCTTGCAATCGAACTGGGTGTGGACGACGTTGCAATGAACGGCGACGCGGCCGCGGTGCTCAAGGCAATGGAAGGCTCCGACAACGGCAAAAAGTGGCTCGAGGCCTTTGAGGCCGCTCGTGAGCCCTGGTTCCACGTGTCTACCGGAACCGGCTGGTATCATCACGACAGATCCTGGAACGATGACCTCAATGTACCGATCTCCTTCATGAAGATCTACATTGAGAAGCTCAAGCAGGGAAAGAACATCGACAAGCCGACCGCGGCTGTCATAGCAGAGCGTGACAAGCTGAGCGCAGGGTACCGTGATCTGCTCAAGACCGACGAGGACCGTGCCACCTTCGATCAAATGTTGGGAAGCGCCAGGACGGTGTTCCCGTATGTGGAGAATCACCTTTTCTATGTTGAGCATTGGTTCCACAGCCTCTTCTGGAACAAGATGCGCGAGGTTGCCGCGATTCTCAAGGAATTCAAGTTCATAGATGACATCGAGGACGTGTGGTACCTCAGGCGCGCAGAGATAAAGGACGCTCTTTGGGATGTGGTCACCTCATGGGCCACAGGCAGCAATGGCCGAGGTCCGCTGGTATGGCCCAAGGAGATCGCGTGGAGAAAGCAGTGCATGGAGAAGTTCCGTGAATGGACTCCGCCTGACGCTATGGGCACCGTGCCGGAGACCATCAGCGAGCCGTTCACAATTGTCCTGTGGGGTATCACGTCCGAGTCCATGGCCAACTGGGCCAAGCTCAAAGCAGTGGCTGACGGCGATCTCACCAAGATTTCCGGATTCCCGGGGTCGCCCGGAGAAGTGGAAGGCATTGTTCGTGTTTGCCGCACGGTAGCTGACATCGGTCGGCTTCAGGACGGCGACATCCTGGTGGCGCCCACCACATCCCCCAGTTGGGCCCCGGCGTTTCAGAAGATCAACGCCTGTGTCACAGATGTGGGCGGGGTCATGTGCCACGCTGCGATCGTATGCCGTGAGTACGGTCTGCCGGCTGTTGTGGGGACCGGTTCCGCCACATCGAGGCTCAAGACGGGCCAGAAGATCAAGGTAAACGGCGCCACTGGAGAGATCGACATAATCTCCTGAGGCCGGATAGCAAAAGGATAGATCCATGGATATGTCGAAATATGTGCTTCCCTTTGAGGAATGCGACATTACCATGGTCAACCGGGTCGGCGGGAAGTGCGCTAGTCTGGGAGAGCTTATGAAAGCTCAAATCCCGGTTCCTCCTGGTTTTGCCATAACTACTGATGCTTATGAGCAATTCCTGGAGGAGAACAACCTGTCGAAAAGGGTGATCGACCGATTGGACGGCGTGAAAGAGGAAATGGTGGACGAAGTCCACACCGCCTCGGAAGAGATCCGGGGCTGGATCGAAGCCGGGACCATATCGGAGCCCATGGAGGATATGATCGCGGAACAGTACCGTCTTCTTTCGCGCCGAACCCTTACCCCGGCGGTTCCCGTTGCGGTGAGATCCTCCGCTACCGCGGAGGATCTGCCGGACGCAAGTTTTGCCGGGCAGCAGGACACCTTCTTGTGGATAAGGGGCGTGGACGACGTGCTGGATCGGACCCGCAAGTGTTGGTCCAGCCTGTTTACGGCCAGGGCCATATCCTACAGGATCAAGATGGGCTTTGACCATGCCGAGGTCCTGATAAGTGTGGCAGTGCAGAAGATGGTTCGCTCCTTCACAGCGGGGGTCATGTTCACCCTCAATCCTGCCACCGGCGACCCTGCCACAGTGGTAATAGATTCCAACTGGGGATTCGGAGAAAGCGTGGTTTCCGGAGAAGTAACTCCGGATCAATTCCAGGTGAACAAGATCACCATGGATGTCACGAAGAAAGTCGTGTCCGACAAGGGTATCTACTACACTACCGATCCGGAGACCGACGAGGTAAAGAAGCTGGAGGTTGATGAGGAAAGACGCAAGTCCCAGAGTCTCCTGGACAAGGAAATCATCGCGCTTGCCGAACTTGGCAAGGTCATAGAGAAACACTACGGAAAAGCTATGGACATCGAATGGGCAACGGAAAAGTCGCTCCCGTACAAGGGGGAGATCTACATAGTCCAGAGTAGGCCTGAAACCGTGTGGAGCCAGAAGGAGGTGAAACCGGTAGCCGAGCCCAAAGCCAGCGCCATTGAGCACATCGTTGCAGGGCTGGTCAAGGGGAAGAGGGTCAGATAGGCTGTCGTGCCAATGCGCCTTCAAAGAAATGAAATGGATCTGTGGGCGGCACCACGGGCCCCGCTTGTACGGCGCGACCCGCGGTCGCCCGAAGGGAAGCCACGATATTCCAGAGAAAAGGGACATTTCCATACAAGAATCGACTATGACGAACTGAATTTGCGGGGTTGATTTCAGTCGTCCCTCCGGGACTCGGGTCTTGACTTGCGAGGACCGGGTACCCCGGAATGAATTCCGGGGCTACTATCAGTCGTCCCTCCGGGACTTTTTTGAGGAAAGGATCTTTTCATACAAAAGTCGCGTGCAAACACCACCCCGATCCGGGTCGACGTACGGGGTGGTTTGGAGGGTCGCGCACTACGCGTGGGGCGATTGAGCGGGCCCAGGGCAGTTGACTGTCGGTAGCATGACGCTGTGATGCCTGCCCGGATCGGGCCTCCCCTCCAAGTTCATGCGCAGCGTGTGCGCTCTTATAGTCTTCCGCATCGAACTTCGCGACGAAGATGTCATCCTCCCCCAGCCCCTCCCGTCAAGGGAGGGGAGTCCTTTTCCCTCTCCCCTGGCGGGAGAGGGTTAGGGTGAGGGGGAACTTCCAATGAAGTTGCACTCGCGCAGATCTGAGTGCGGAAGACTATAGCACTCTAGTCCGAGGCGAAGCCACGGACCACTGAAGAGCGGAAAGGACTTTCATGCCTCGTAGGCGCGGTTCAAGGCATAGAAGTTGGTAAGACACATCCTAAACCGGTAAGCATCGAAAGCAAAGGAGGGAAAGATACATATGAAAGACATGAGAGATTTTGTAAACCAGGGCGAGGAAAGGGGATTGTGCAAGCGGATTACCGCGGAGGTCGATTGGAACCTGGAACTGTCGCACATCGCCAAACTGAACGAGGAGGAGAGCGGCCCCGCACTGCTGTTCGAAAATGTGAAGGATTACGACACACCGGTCATCACCAGCGTGTGCACCACCACGGAACGTCTGGCCCTGATCATGGGGCAACCGCTCGACTCCACCCTGGTGGATCTTTACGATGCGTGGGCCAGGTTGGGCGACAATCTGACTCCGCCAACGTTTGTCGACAATGCCGCGGCGCCCTGCAAGGAAAACATCCTGACCGGTGACGACATCGATCTTTACAAGTTCCCTGTTCCCCAGTGGTACCCACTGGATGGCGGACGCTATATCGGCACCGCCCACTATTTCATCTCCAAGGACCCTGAATCAGGCTGGGTCAACCTGGGCACGTACAGGGCTCAACTGCTGGGCAAGGACAAGATCGGGACCCAGTTCATCAAGGGCAAGCACGCGGATATCATGCTGAAGAAATACCAGGCAATGGGCAAACCCATGCCGGTGGCCTCGGTCATCGGATGCGATCCTTTGCTGTTCATTCTCGGGGCCGCGCGCGTATCCGCTTTTGTATCGGAATATGACGTCGCGGGCGCTCTCAGGGGAACACCGGTGGAAGTGGTCCAGGGGGAAACCGTTGACCTCCCCATTCCCGCGCATGCGGAAATCGTTCTCGAAGGCGAGGTGGACGCTGATAAATTCATGGAAGAGGGACCCTTTGGCGAGTACACCGGCTATTACTCCGGCGTAGGCACAGACCCGCGAAATTTCATGGATGTGAAGTGCGTCACGCATCGGAACAATCCGATTATGTGGGGGACCACCGTGGGCCGGGCGGTGACCGACACACATATGACCATGGCGCTCTCCTACGGCGCTACACTGTGGCAGCAGCTCCTGGCCATGAAGATCCCGGGGTTGAAAGCGGTTTACTGTCCGCCCGAGGGTTCGGGCAGGTTCCTTGCCATCATCTCCATGAAACAGATGTATCCGGGCCACGCGGACCAGGTGCTGACAGCCGCCATTTCCACGGAAATGGGCGCTTATGGCCTGAAAACCGTGATCGTCGTGGACGAAGATATCGATCCCTGGGACATTCCACGAGTGATGTATGCGCTGAGTTTCAGGTTCCAGCCCAACCGTTCCCAGGTCATCAAGCGGGGCCGGTCCACTCCGTTGGATCCATCCCTTCCCATCGACGCCAGGGAGATCACGGGCAGGCTCCTGTTGGATGCCACCATACCCTATGACTGGAAGCAAAAACCGATTCCCATCGAACTGGATCCGGAAATGGTGGAAAGAGTCAAAGGCAGGTGGTCCGAACTGGGACTTTGAATTGGAACTCGGACAGAAGAAATTGCTACGGTAATTTAGCATTGAAATTCGGTGTTAAGATCACCCTCCCCCTCCCCATCGTCAAGGGAGGGGGGAGGAGTCCCCTCTCCCCTGGCGGGAGAGGGTTAGGGTGAGGGGGTGTCCAGCCGTAGAACCTATTTTCAATGCGTGGCGCCATAGTTCCGTTCCGATTCCCACACTATGCGTGGGAACCTATGCGGGACCCTACGCGTCCCACAAGTCCCCACTGTTAAGGAGGCCTAGTTGAAACCGATACGTTACAAGAAGGAAATGGTGGATGAATTCGTAAAGAACGGGTACTGGACCCAGGAGACCTTTTACGATTTCTGGGACAGAAATGCCCGTGAATTCGGAGACAGGGAAGCCCTGGTCGATTCCAAGTACCGGTTGACCTGGGCCGAGGCAAAGCGTCTGGTGGACGCCATGGCCATTTCATGGGTTGAAATGGGAATCCCGAAGTTTTCCCGTATCATTGTCCAGTCGCCCAACAGCGTTTACGGGTTCTTGTCCAGGATCGCCTGTGAAAGGGCCGGCCTGATCTCATTGACGGTGTATCCGTATCTTCGGCAGAAGGAACTGGAATACATGGTCGAGCGGACCCAGGCATCGGCTGTAATCATCCTGAATATTTACAACAAATTCAATTACCTGGAAATGTACGAGGGACTTCAAAAGCAGTTTCCGCATTTGAAGAACATATTTCTGTTTGATGATCAAGTCCCGGATTCCGCGCCCGACGGGACCTTTTCCCTTACCCGCATGGTAAACGAACGAGCCGAAAAGCCCGTGGACGAGTCCATCCTGGCGGAAAGAAGACTGGATCCCATGGGGAATGTGGCCCTGCTCACCACGACATCAGGAACCACCGGGATCCCCAAGCTCGTGGAATGGCCCACCGCTCCGCGGGTCTGCACATCCAAGGGCCGGGTAGATATTTGGGGCCTGAACAAGGACGATATTACCATGGCCATCGCGCCTCATGCGGGTGGCGCTGCCGGCACGCTCACCTATTTTGCCGCGCCGCTGGCAGGGGCAAAGACCGTTATGTTGGAGGAATTCACTCCCGACGGGGCCTTGGCCCTCATCGAAAAGGAAAGGGCAACGGCCATCGGTGTCGTGCCCACTCACCTGGTGAGGATGCTCGACGTGGATACGTCCAAGTACGATCTGAGCTCGCTTCGTTTTATCCGTTCGGCCGGCGGCTATCTTTCTCCCCAGGTTGCCGAGGAAGCCGAGCAGGCTTTGGGCGCTTCCATCACCAGCGATCTGGGCACCCAGGACATGGGGTCGGTGTCCGGATGCCGCATTGAGGATTCCAGAGACCTGCGCCGCAGAACGGTGGGTCGCATGCTTCCGGGAAACCAGGTCCGTCTAATGGACGAGGACAACAAGAACAAAGTTCCCGAAGGAGAGCCCGGGATCCTATATTTCCGGGGCCCCCATGCGCCGGCCGGCTATTACCGGGACGAGGAGCTTACCGCCACGGTTTTCGATCCCGATGGCTGGACCACCACCGGCGATATCGTCAAGTTCGACCAGGAGTGCCTGTGGATATTGGGAAGATCCAAGGACATGATCATACGGGGTGGGCAGAATATCTATCCCGCGGAAATTGAGGGCCTTTTGAACGATCATCCCAAGGTGGCCTCGGTTGCGGTTGTCGGATACCCGGACAGGGAAATGGGTGAACGGACATGCGCCTACGTAATTCCAAAGGGGGGCCGGGAATTCACCTTCGAGGAAATGGTGGAGTTTCTGAAATCCAGGAATATCGCCATGTTCAAGCTCCCGGAGCGGCTGGAGGTGGTGTCCGAGTTTCCCGCGGTGGGCGATTCCGGGAAGGTTAACAAAGAGACCCTGAAGAAGGATATCAAGGAAAAGGTGGCCGCGGAGGGCAAATCCTGATGGAACCTGTGGTACTGCTCGTGTCCACCCTGGACACCAAGGGACCCGAAACCTTCTATCTTCGTGACCGCGTCGGTGAACGAGGAGCAAAACCTCTGATCCTGGATCTGAGCATGTCTGTGGAGACTCCGGGGGCGGACATTCCACCCTCGGAAGTCGCCCGTGCCGCGGGCGTGAGCATAGAAGAGATCCGTGCGTCTCGTGAGCGGAAAAAGATCACCGGTCAAATGATCGCGGGCGCCGTGAAGATCGCAGTGGATCTGCTCGCTTCGGGCCGTTTGGCGGGCGTGATCGGTCTGGGAGGTTCCACGGGCAGCCTCATGGCTACGGAGGTCATGCGTGCTCTTCCGTTTGGTGTTCCCAAGCTCATGGTCTCTTCAACAGCGGCTCTTCCAGGGCTTTCAACTCGTTACATCGGGACCGGGGACATCTCGATTTTTCATTCAGTGATTGAAATCTCCGGCCTTTCCACACCCCTGTGCAATGTGCTGGATCGGGCTGCCGCAGCCATAGTGGGAATGAGCGCAGTACCGCCGTTGACCGTTGAATCCGCCAGGGTGGAAGGCAGACCTCTGGTGGCCATGTCCATGTTCGGGCCCACGGAGAAGTGCGCCACCTATGTTCAGCGGCGCCTGGAAGAGGAAGGTTTCCAGGTGATCGGTTTCTCCGCCGCGGGTGTCTGCGACCGAGCAATGGAACAGATGATCGGCATGGAGTTCTTTGATGCGGTTGTGGATTTGGCTCCAGGGGGCGTGGGAGAAGAAATCGTCGGTGGAATGAGGGCCGCGGGTCCCGAACGTCTTACAACCGCTGGACGAATCGGCATTCCACAGGTGGTGGCCCCCGGAGGACTTAATCTCATGAGCCCCAGGAAGTCCCGGTACAAGCCCGAGTACCACAAACGGCGGAAGTTCGATCTGGATGCCTTGCGCACATTCCTGAGGCTCTCGGATGACGAGATGAGGCAAATCGCCGAAGTTTTCGCTGAAAAACTGGCTCAGGCGAACGCCAAGACTGTTTTTGTGTTTCCCGGAAAGGGTTGGTCCGCTGTGGATCCCCCATCCGGAGAGATGTACGACAAGGAACAGGATCTGATTCTATTGGATGTGGTGAAAGAGAAGGCCGGCCCGAACCTGGAGATCCGTGAGGTTGACGCGAATCTCGAGGAAGAGGAGTTCGCTGAGGCTGTTACACAGGCTTGTCTGGCGATCTTCCCGAGACCCCAATGAGGAGGACCGGGGCGACGACGGAGACTGGTTGGCTTTTTCTTAAGTCACCAGCATTGGGGTAGGGGCATAGGCGTAAACTTTGGATCACAGTCATGACACTTCAACGCTCGGTCGTGGAGAACGGTTGGGTGAATCGCGTCTTTGGATGGCGCAAATCCCCCCGCCCCCCTTTGCCAAAGGGGGGTTAGGGGGGATTTGCCAACAGAACCCCCGGGAACCGGATCCGAATATCGGTTGTTTCTATCGGCAATCGGTATATAGCAGTTCTCGAAAGTTTTCACGGATTCGCAGACTGGAAAGTCTGCGCCACAGGAAGAAGTTTCGGAGGAATCCGAAATTAATTTCGAGAACCGCTATAGAATCACCAATTGGGCTTAGACCGGGCTCGCGGCCCGGCAGAACGGAGGCGACCATGCTGGTAAAAAACTGGATGCTGCCGCAGCAGTTTACCGTTTCCAGCGACGCTCCGGCTACGGAAGCGTCACTGATAATCAAAGAGCACAACTTGAAGATGCTCCCTGTTGTGGATGAAGGCCGCCTGAGGGGAGTGGTTCACCGCAGGGATCTCAGCGAGGCCGCTCAGTGCGTCAGCGGCAGCGGCGACATATACGAGATGAACTACTTCTGCAACAAGCTCAAGGTCAAAGACCTCATGGTCCGAATGCCGGTCACGGTCTCCATTGACGATACGGTGGAGGATGTTCTTATCAAGGGTCGCGAGATGATCATGAGCACCTTCCCCGTGATCGACGATGACAAGGTTGTCGGCGTGGTTTCGGACCGTGAGATATTCGTGACGCTCTTCAAGTTGCTGGAAGCCGGTCAACAGAGGCTCCGCATTACACTGTCGGACGTCACTCTGGACAGCGGAACTCTTTCAGACATCCTTGGCGTCGTTGATGAGCACAAATCCAAGGCACGGGCCATCTTTACCGTTCCCGAAAGGGGCAACGGCGCGGTTCGAGTGGTCCTACGCGCGGAATCCGACAACCCCGATGCGATCAAGAAAGCGCTGGAAGACAAGGGCTACAAGATTCTCGAATACACCACCTGATTCGGACCTATTCATTTGGCGTCGAGCAGTTCAACGTCGAACATGAGCGTTGCATTGGGAGGTATTACGTTTCCCGCTCCTCTGGCGCCATATGCCATATGTGGGGGTATGGTGATTTTCGCGCGACTCCCCACATTCATCATGGCAAGAGCCTCGTCCCAACCGCGGATTACCTGTCCCGCGCCCAGCTTAAAGCTGAAAGGCTCTCCACGGTCCCTGGAGCTGTCGAATTTCCTTCCACTCATCAGCATGCCGATATAGTGAACCACAACGGTCTGCCCATGCTTGGGCATGGGGCCCTGTCCTTGTTTGACTATGTCAATCTTTACGCCCGATTTTGACATTATCGGCTGCGCGGCCGCCGCGTTTGACGCCCAAATCGCCAGGACCAGGCAGCCCAGTGCTGCGGCAATCATTGGAAACAATTTCTTCAAAGATTCTTCCTTTCTTCATATGAGATAAGCCCGCAAATATACCAGCCTCAGATCCAGGTGTCCAGGATATTCGACACTCCCGCGTAAGCCTTCAGTTTCGCGGGGCAGATCCTCTCATGGCGTGTGTCATTGCGAGGAGTGAAACGACGAAGCAATCCCCATACCCGGCGCGCAGGAGATTGCTTCGCTGCGCTCGCAATGACATCCTGCCATTGCCCCCGCGAAAGTGAATGGTTACACTCCCGCGCAAACGGTTCCACCCTGGTCAGCGGCCGGTCCGGCGCTTGTACCTCATCTCGGGGCGCCGGGAGGCCGAGATCAGGACTGTGATGAATCATCTTGGTCGCAGACCGCCTCAACCTGGTACAGGTCTCTTGAGCCGTCAAGTCCCTTGAGACTGACGCTGCACCGGGGTCCAACGGTTACGGCGTCCCCGAGTAACGATCGCGTTTCATCGGAAATGATAATGCTCCCGGCCTTGCCGAAAGACTGAATCCGATCCGTCTCATTGACCGCGGAACCGACTATCCCGTATTTGGCCCTGGTCTCCGAGCCTATGTTGCCCACAACAACTCTGCCGGTATGAATACCGATCCTCATGGCAAGTTCAGGCAACCCATCGGACTTGTTCTGAATGGAAAGCTCGTGCAGGGAGCGCTGCATGGCCCTGGCACATTTCACTGCGGACCGGGCATTTGAAGCGAGTTCCGCGGCCGACCCCTGAAAGAACACAAGGATGCCGTCTCCATAGAAATCGACGATAATCCCTCTGTGTTGCTCGATGATTTCGATCATCCTTGCCAGGTACCGGTTGAGCAGGGCTATCACTTCATTGGGTCGCAATTTGTCGGCGAGGGGAGTGAATTTCTCAAGATCGGCCATCATTATTGTGACTGTTCTCTCTTCGCCTCCAAGATTGAGTGCGTCCGGAGAACTCAACAACTCATCAGCTATTCCCCTGTCGATGTACCGCCCAAAGGTCTGTTCGATTAACTCTCTCTGCCGGAGCCCTTCGATCATTTTGTTGAAACTGCGTTTCAGTTGCCCAACCTCGTCGGACCTGTCCTCTTTGCACTTTATGGTGTAGTCTCCTCTGGCCACCTTTTGTGCCGAATCCGAGATCTCCCTGATTGCCAGCGACACAGAGCGGGTGGTGATCAGAATCACCACAACGGCTGTTCCGACCGCCACCATGACCGCGACCGCAAAGAAGAATACGAAGTCCGACATAGGGGCGAATATCTGTCGGCCCGTGGACCAGATTATAACATACCAGTCCGTGTCAAGGACCCTGTGAAAACTCAAAACCATGTCCGGAGTAAGTCCGGTCCCGAGAACCGTTCCATAGTCCTTCTTCTTCATCTCTGTGAGGACTTTTCTCTCCAGCAGGTTCCCCCTGTCCCCAAGTTTCCGGCCACGGCAGACCATAGGCTCGGTAGAAGCCAGACAAAGGCCGTCGGAAGTCACCAGCCGGGCCTGGGCGTCCCTCCATAGCCCGATTCTTCTGATCTGTTCGATGAATGAATCAAACTTCATCTTCACCGTGAGACGGTTACGCAACGGCGACCCGATCTTTCCGGAGACTGTGATGATTTCAAGATAATTGTGCTCTGAGTCCACACGCAAGTCGATCTTGGAGAATCCCTCACCTCGGTAGATCTTGGGTTTGTACAGTCCATTGATCTTGACATGGTCGTTCGCTACTACCGGGGCCTCAGCGGGGGAATCTGTGGATTCCGACATGAATTCATCAAGATCCACGCTCCGAACGCCCTTGGTCCTCAACAATTCCTGAATCAAGAAAGCCTTGGTCTCGTTGCCGCTGGGAATCGTCTCGGCTCTTACTATCAACTCTATCTGCTTCAGCTTTTCGTTCAGTTTCCAGCCGATCTCATGGGCCGTCTTTTCCAAGCAGAAGTTGGCGCTTTCCACCCATTGGTCGATAAGAAAGTCCCGAGACTTCAAAAAAACCTGACCGGCAGTGATCAGTATTGTCAAGGCCACGGGCAGGAGAAGGTAGACGATGAATCGTGTCTGCAAAGAGAATCTCATGGAATCCTCCGCTATCAGGGTGCGTTACAGAAGCCTGATCGCAGACCCGGGCCTGGACACATCGCTTGACTCCGGCGTTCCATGACAACCGTAACAAGTGGGGCAATATCACATATCGGCAACAACGCGGAATATTTCTTGTGCCGCAATTTGAGTTCCGATTCCAGCTTCACGTTGCGCTTGCCCCCCGACAGGTTCCGATATCATTGGATGTGTTCAAAGTCCCCCACGTGAGTGAAGGCTCACGTCATGGCCGGTGATACAGGCCGCTTTCCAAGACTACTGTTCCGTGCCTCATGAGTCTTTCAAGATGTTTGCCCATGAGAGCTCGTTCCCCAAAGTCATAGAACTCCTTGGGCTCTCGCGGCCTGCCGTATATGATCCTCGCATCAACAATGTCCGACATACTCTTCGGTTCCTTCAACAGATCCAGCAGCTTTGCATCGCGCTCATCAATGACCCCGATGTAGGTGTCCCACAGGGCCCCTGGCTGGTTCTCGAAAACCCCTTTCTCGTGCGATGTCATCCAAACGCGCGCGGGAATTGAGCGAAGGAGATGTACCGAAGCTATGGTTCGGTCGATGTCTGAACCGACATCCCCGTACCACGGTCCAAACCGCGTCAGGTCATAGTCACCCAGAAACAACACCTCCTGCTCCCGGAAAAGGAACGAAGTGTGGCCGGGTGTGTGCCCTGGAGTAGGGATGACGTCAACTGTGACGCCTCCCAGATCGATTGTTTCTTTGCCGCAGAACACCCGGTCGGCTTGACGGGGCCTGAAACGGAAAAGGTCCACCATAGTTGGAGCCCATGACTCTCGCTCCTGATCATTCATTCCGTATGCGTCAAAGAGGCTCTCCAGATCCGTGAGGGGTGGAGCGTCCAATTCCGAGATCCGCAATTCCTTGTCGTCAAACAGGTCCATGTGCATGAAGTGATCTTCGTGCCAGTGGGACAACCACACCGCGTCCACCCCTGTATCGTCAAGTACCTGTTGAAGTCTGTCGCGGTCTGAGGCAGGGTCGATCACCACCTTGAAATCAGCCTCCACGTAGATGGAGTGACAATAGGGATACCTCCCGGAGTTACCACCGGGAATCAATTGCAACGGGCCGAATCTCAGATCCATGAATCCTGTCCTCACCGACAACTAATCAGAATTCCATCAGCTTAAGACACAAACCCTTGCGCACCTCGGGCCGGCCGTCACACCGGCGAACCCTGGATCGTAGTCCAGGATCCGGGGCAGGCGCTGGGATGAAGTTCCTTTTGCGGAATGACTGTTCACGGGGAGCTATAGTGATGCCCATTGACATTCGGTGTTAAGATCACCCTCCCCCTACGCCTCCCGTCAAGGGAGGGGGGAGAAGAGTCCCCTCTCCCCTGGCGGGAGAGGGTTAGGGTGAGGGGGCTCCAGCCGTAGAACCCATTTCCAATGCGTGGCACTATAGGTAAACCGTCCGAGAAATTCCCCGGTGCAGTACTAGGAAACCTTGAATACCAGGGAAGCTCCCGTGTCGCCGGCCGCGCAGCCCGCGAACAGGCCGTATCCGCCGCCGAGCTTGACCAGTTCTTCGATGAGCTCAACCACACAACGAGCGCCGGTCGGGCCCTGAGGATGCCCAAAAATCAACGATGAGCCGTAGTTGTTGAAGATCTCGTCAGGTATCTTCATGAGGCGACCCATGATGATGTCATTGACACTGAATGGGTTGTGGGTTTTGACCGCGGCCAGGTCGCCGACGGTGATCCCTGAGTTCTTCAAGGCCATTTCAGCGGAAGGCGTGACCGCGGCCGCCATGCGTGCTCTGGCCGCGCGGGCGAAGCCGTACCCCAATATCTGGATGGTCACGTTCTTGTCCTGGCCGAGTTCATTCGCCTTTTCCTTGGTGGTTACGATGACTCCTGCGTTGCCGTCCGCTGGATGGGTCTGAGCGCCGAAAGTAATCGCGCCGCCCGGAACCACAGGTTTGAGCGGAGCAAGACCTTCCGCGGTGACAGGCATTATGCCCTCGTCTTCCTCTATGGTGATGGTCTTCTTCCTGGAGAGCTTGATGTCCACCGGGATCATGTAACCTTTCTGAAACTCACGGTCGTCAGCCGTAGACATGAGGTATTGTTCATAGCGCCGCAAGGCCAGGGCATCGGATTCTTCCTTGCTCACTCCCCCTTCGTCCGCGGCGACGTTTTCCGCTGTCTGGATCATGGCCTCGCGGGCCCAAGGGTCATGGTTGAAGTTGTCCATCATCCAGTTCTCACTGAGGACCTCAGCGCCCGGACCCTTGGGATTCGGCCATACGGTGTGTGCGCCGTTGGAACAGCGGTCGGTTGTGCCAACCAAAACGCAGTCCGCTGTGCCGGTCTCAAGCGAGGTGGCGCCGGTATAGATGGATGTTGCGCTGGTGGCGCAGGCCTGACTGATGTTGGGGCCGCTCACCCGTTCCAGTCCGGAGAGAGCGCTATACCAAGGGCACCCGTAGAACCACGAGGGCTGGCCGATGGTCATGCCCAGGACCGCGAAATCGAACACGTCCGGGCTGATACCACGCAGCTCCAGAAATTTCTTTGTAGTGGCCGCGGCCAGGACAATGGCATTCTCGTTCTGAAAGGACATCTGCCACCGTGAAAAGGGTGAGGACCAGTATCCCTTGTGAGGAATGAAAGACTTTTCAAACATGTTTCGCTCCTTTACTGTGGTTCTGACTTGTCGTATTTTCAGGGAAGGATTTCTTCCATTTCATCGTTCTCCGGACTGCCTTGAGTCAGCATTCGCTCGGCTCGTCACCCACGATGATCCGACAAACACCTCAACCGGCCACTTATGAGTCAAGAAACTCTTTTCCAACAGGAAGGGTCGTACAAACAGCGACCCCAAACCCTTGGACCAAGCGCCAACCACAAATTATTACCACAATTAGGCTACAATGCAAGCGGGATCTGACCGAAAATACTCACGCGATCGGACAGGAGGCAGCGATATCCGCATGTTTTTGCGTGTGATCATCCATTGGGGTTTCCCGTTCCGGCCCCGCGCTAAGCGTCATCTGTTGCGGCCGGGTCCGGCTTCAGTTCATCGAACCTGAACCTGATCGATATCACCCCATCCTGCACGGATCGGTGGAGCACGTACGGAAGACGCTCAAACACGGCGAGCATCGGACTGTTGGAAATGATTACGTCCGCGCGAAACCCGGGAACTCCCTGTTCCTTTGCAAGCTCTATTATGTAGTTGATCAGGAATCCACCGACTCCTCGGCCATGATAATCCTCATCGACCATTAGGGCAAAGTCCGGGAACGGATCATCGTCTTCGAATACGTACCTGCACTCGGAAATCACTCTTCTGGTCTCTCTGGGCCCCACGGTGACCACCAACGACAGCCCTTCATCCTTGGACAAGTTCACGTATTTCCGAAGATTATTGTGGGGCATGCTTCTCCGGGGACTGAAATACCGGAAGTAAACCGAACTTTCGGAAAGGTGGTAGAAGAGGTCTCTCAGCATGGCTTCATCGGCCGGCTTCATGGATCTTACATGGCCTTCCAGGCCGCCCCTGAACACGTGATCGGATCTTATCCTGGCGCGAAACTCGGGGGAAATGGACGGACAATAGTACTCGTCCGATTGAACGTATCCCAATTCCCTGGCCTGCTGCATAAGACGTTCCTTGTGATCTGGATGCGCCACCTCAATAAGGGCCAGCGCCCTTTGCCGTATGGTCTTGCCCCCAAGATATGCTGTTCCGTACTCTGTTATCACGTAATGTACGTCCCCGCGATTCATTATGACCGCGGATCTCGGCCCGAAGCTGGAGACTATGTTGGAGTGACCGGACGGATCTGTGGATCGCAGACACATAATGGACCGTCCCCCTTTGGAGAGCCCCGCGCCTCTCATGAAATCCTGCTCTCCACCCGAACCCTCGAATCGGGTCCAGCCCAGGCTTCCTTGCCGAATTTGACCCCTCAAATCGACCTGCAACGCTATGTTGATAGCCACCATTCGTTCGTTTGACGCAATGAAAGAGGGATTGAGCACCGTGTCACTGGGGTGGAATTCGAACATGGGATTGTTGTCCACATAGTCATACAAGCGCCTTGTCCCCATGCAAAAAGTGGCGATTGACTTGCCCCGATATGGATCCTTGGTGGCATTGGTCACAACGCCCGCCTCAACCAGATCGATGAGCGAGTCAGTGAACATCTCCGTGTGGACCCCGAGGTCCTTGCGGTCCATCAGGTGTTCCGCGAACTGGCTGGAAAAGGCCGCGAATCCGACCTGAATTACGGAACCGTCCTCTATGAGTTCAGCGCAGAAACGGGAGATCTCCTGGTCCGCCTTCGTGAAGCTGATCTCCTTGATCTCCGGCAGATCTTCCTCTCCATCAACAAGGTAATCCATGCTCTCCAGGGAGACAAAGGTGTTTCCGAGCGTGCGGGGCATGCGGGGGTTCACCTGAGCGATCACTGTCCGCGCGTTTTCCACCGCTGCTAGGGTAATGTCCACGGATATGCCGAAGCTTACCTGACCGAATCGATCCGGCTCGGAAACCTGAACCACTGCGACATCTATGGGTATCCGGCGATTCTTGAAGAAACGGGGTATCTCGGAATGGAAAAGCGGCACGTAGAAGGCCTCGGGATTACCGGTTTCAGCCACCTTCCGGCCGGTTAATGAGAAGGTCTTCAGTCGAAATCTCGTACCGCGGCCGGCCGCGAGAGCAGACGCCTCTCCTCCCCCGTTGAGTTGGATCAACTCCACGTCTTCGAGAGATGAGTCCGCCAAAGACCGCACAACCCGTCTCGGTTCAGCGCACATGCTGCCGAGGTACACACGGTCCCCGTTCTTAAGCCGGGACGCGGCCTCTTCAGGACTGACAAGTTTGGAAGCGTAGTGCTTTTTCCAATCGGTTACCATATCCGCTCCGATCTCTCCGGGCCCGCAATTGCTCTTGCGCTCAAGCTGCAACCATTTGCGCACAAACGCAACGGCAAGGCAGAGATGTCTTTCCGCGTAACGCTTCAGTCATTCGGGGCCTTCTCGTAGCATGTCATTGCGAGCGCCGCGAAGCAATCCCCAAATTTGCCGGTTTGGAGATTGCCTCGTCGCTTCACTCCTCGCAATGACATGGGCAATGAGAAGATCTGTCCTGATAAACTGAAGCCTTGTCTCTCCACCTGGGAGAGGCGCAGGGTGGGGGCTAAAGAAACGGCCCGGGGGTGGACTTGCCCCACCGAATGCTGAACCGCGTTGGTCCAAAATCGATTACCGGTCACCTTCCTCTTCGGAATTGTTCCTTCTACCCGCGAATTTGTTCCAGAAGCTCAGAGCGGCCTCGTTATCCTCCATAGGCATAGTGGGCACCGGCACGTGTCCGAAGTAGTTCTCGACCTCGGACATCATGAGTGAAGCCAAGCCTTTCCTGCGAAATCTCTCCTCCACCCATAGATTCTGTACCTGGGGATTCCAACCTGGATTTGCATAGCCGTCACCCTGTGCAACCTGTTCCCGACCGTGGAACACCCTTACCTCATACCAATCCCTGTCCTTATCATATTGAAATGCCAACATTACCCGAATTATGGAGCCCTTATCGTGAATCTCAAGAAATTGGCGGTACCGGGCTATTGCCTCTTTGCCTGCGAAACGGGCGCCTCTGCGTTGCCCCCTTTTGGAACCCGCCTTTTCCATTATGTATTCATTCCAGAAACCACTCGCAATCTCGTCGTCTTCAATCGGCATCGCCGGCATGGGAATAAAACCGAAGTAATCTTGGATCTTTGACACCATAAAGGATGCTATACCCTTTCTCCGGAACCTTTCCGTCACCCTTATTTCCTTGACTTGCGGATTCCGGCCCACGTTTCCAGTGCCTTCGCAGGATCCGATAAGTTCCCGGCCACGGCGCACGTGCACCCCAAACCAATCCGCGTCTCCGTCATATTGAAACTTCAGCACGAACAGGGTGGCAAAGCCTCTTTCAAGGACTTCAAAGAACTGCCTATAGGTAACTTCCTTTTCCCAGTCCGGGAAGCTCCTCTCATATCTCTTCTCGCTTTTGGCTTTCTCCCTTTGGCTGAGGTATCCTTTCCAGAAGGCACGAGCCGCTCGGTTATCGTCAATAGCAGTAGCGGGCATGGGTACCTGTCCCGAATAGTCCACCACCTTTGACATCATGAGAGAGCCCAGACCCCTTCTACGAAGCCTTCGCGCCACCCATATGTTGTTTACCTGCGGGTTCCAGCCCTGGTTCGCATAGCCATGAAGATACCCGACAAGATCCGTGCCACGGTAGACTCGCACTTCATACCAATCCACATCCTTGTCATGCTGGAATTCCAACATGAACAGAGTCTTGAAACCTTTGTCAAAAACTTCTACAAATTGACGGTATAGCACTTGTCTCGCTCGCAAGAACCGGGGTTTTCAGTCACAAGGTCGCCGGAAAGCACGCGGTCCGTTTCCCGACCGATGTCTCAACCGTGGGTCACGACTCCCAAAGGGCTGCATCCGACACCTTATCCGCTTCATCCAAACCGACGTTCCAGCTGTGAACACGAACGAGGTCGAGCCCTACACGCTCCCAATTGCATGCACGCTGATTGCCACGGCCACTCCAGCCTGGAATCCGGACCTGTTACGCGCGGTCCTGATTCCGGGGCGCCTATGAGATCCTTGCACACCATCACAAAGACCTCACATTGGGCTGAAACCAATTATATCACGTAATTTGCACAACATACACAGTTCTTTGTAGGATGTCCCCTGGCGGGAGAGGGTAGGGTGAGCGGGATTCGAATCGTAAAGCGCGGGGCGTAAGCGTCCGTCACGGAATAACCCTTGCAGTTGACACGCGCCTCGTCCTTGCCATAAAGAGGGCGACGCATGCGTAGCCCCTACGTCCTTGGCCCGCGACGCCTTCTGTTGCTGTCAGGTTTATTTTGTGACAAGCCCTAAGTCAACGCACATCCTCAGACCCCCCCCCATTTCCAAACGACCATCACCCCACTTAAGCCCTGAGGTATGCGTAACCGCCCGGATTGCGCCGCGTATTCCACGCGGTTCGGCTGGAGTCTCTGGTTCCTGAGCATGTGGACTCGCGCCGGCCTGGAAAAGGGTGTCACTTCTCGATCTTGTGAACAGAGTAGAATACGATCAGATTGCAGATCACTCCGATGATGAGTCCGTCCACTGTGCCGGGATTGTGCAGCCCGTGGTTCCAGACGACTACACCGACCACGCCCGCGGCCGCGCCGCAGAGAAAGGCCCTCTGAGAGGCCCCGACGCGCAGGATAGCCGCCACAAGAGGAACCAGGATGATTGGAGACCAAAAATTGTAGGAATAGATCAGAATATCGAGAATGCTCTTGATCGTCAGGGCAAAAAAGACTGCCCCAATACCGATGAACAGGGTGGTCACCCTCGCGAGGATCAACTCTTGCCTTTTTCCCAGGGCCTCTTTCCGCAATGGGGTCACAATGTCGTTTACGAATGCGACCGCTCCGCCGTTCAGAAAGGAATCGGCCGATGACATGACCACAGCCAACATGCCGGCAATCACGATTCCTGTAATCCCCACAGGCAAGACCGTCTTGATGACAAAGGGCAGCGACATGTTCGCGTTCAGGCCCGGATTGATGGTGTAAGCTACCAGACCGATACCGCCGGTAATCATGAAGAACGGGATGGAGAACAAGCCGCTGAGCAAGGTTCCTCTCGCTGTATGGCCTGCGTCCTTGGCAATGAAGAGCCTCTGCACGTATGGAGGCACAAGGGTTTCACCCAGGAGAAAAGTGAGAAAAAGCGACGCGAACCAGAGCGGGGATTTGCCCCCCAGGAGAGTAAAGTGTTCGGCAGGAGCAGCCGCTTTGATGGCAGACCAGCCGCCCACATAGAACACTCCCGCCACCAGTGTCAACGGAATTCCTATGAATAGAATCACAAACTGAATGATATCGGTCCATACAATGGCCCTCATTCCGCCTAGTGCGGAATAGGCAATGACCACGCTGCAGCCGACAATGATACCAACCAGCGGGGAGATGCCCAGGAACACATCAAAAACATATCCAATTGCTCCGACCTGCGCGCCGACGATTCCAGCGCACAGCAGCACAGCACAGACACCTGCAATAATCTTGCCCGGCTTCCCGTAGTCACGGACCATGATGTCGCCAACAGAGATGAATTCGGGAAAGTGGGTAGTACGCGGGGCTATGACAGTGGCCACGAGCACCTCTTTCAAGCTGAATCCCCACAACGCAAAGATGTTGACAATGCCGATCAGAAACACCTTCTCAGCATTGCCCATAGTGAATCCGCCTCCGATGAACGATGCGGAGAGAGTGGCGAAGACCGTCCACGTTGTAAAGGAACGGCCGGCCACAGAGAATTCGCTGAGAGTCGTCAGATTGCGGCTGGACCACAAGCCGATGAACAGGGTCACCGCCAAATAAACCAACACGATAGCACTATCGATCATAGCATATCACCTTCCGGAGCGAATTGCCTCGGCCGGACCTGCCGAGACCCTGGACGTTGCAAGGGAATTTAGAGCAACAATGTCAGGAAGTCAAGAATCGTGTGGCCGGGAGGATAACCCTTAATTCATACGCCGCTGGGGGATGTTTTCGGTGAACATGTCATTGCGAACACACCAAAGCAAGCCCTGGTCATACCGCCTCGCCATTTATAGTGATGCGCATTGATATTGGGTCTTAAGATCACCCTCCCCCTACCACTCCCCTGGCGGGAGAGAGTTAGGGTGAGGGGTTATCTGGAAAACCCATTTTCAATGCGTTGGACAATAGCTTCCGCTGAAGCCTACTCTTCGGGGTACCGATCGAAGAGCGCACCCCATTTGCTCGTGCTCTTGAACGCCTCCATTTGCGGCTTGGCTTTCAACGGCCAGTAAAGGAAGTCGTGGTAAAGGAATGAGCCGAACACAAACAGGTTCACGAGTGGGGTGTGGAAAAACAGCTTCTGGACTGATCTTAGCGGCCCGAACCATATGAACTTCCCAACAGCGGAAGCCGCGTTGTTTCCAACAGTGAATCCCCAGTTTTCGTTGGAGATGTCTTCTCCCACCACCTCGATTTCTTCCGGACGGCCTGTGCCCAGACCCGCTTCGTGGGCCACTCGAATGAACCGCAAGGTCATGGGATCGAATCCCATCATCTTCGCGGCAATAGCGTCGATTGCCGTGCTGTCGCCCGATGCGAGCATCAGATCCTTCTCCACCGGGTCCATGGTGCGGGGCCCGGGACCGTTGCCGCAAATCGTCCCGTCCATGACCGTGAAGATCCCGGAATGTATCTCCTTTTGGATTTCCAGCAGATCGTTGAGTGTTTCGTGGATCACCGAATGGGTGTAGTGACGTCTGGAGTTCAGCAGTCCACCGAAGGCGTTCTTCATGGCCCCCGTTGTCCCGGTGTAGATGTGGCACTTTACTGTCGGCAGATGAACGATGTTCCTGCCGATGAAATATTCGGGGATTCTGATCCCGTCGGGAAAGATATCGTTCAGCACCCGCATCTTCCCCTTCGGAGCATATGGAATCCAACGAATGTCCGATTCGCGAAAATTGTACAAAATCGGAATGTCATGTCTTTTCAGGATCGGCACATACTTGTTCCAGCGCTCCCCCTTGAACGCGTTGGTCACCACGGTCTCATTCTGAACGCACACAATCTCCTTGTATCCCGCGTCCTTCAATACCAGTATAACTCCCTCCAGTTGCCAGGGCGTAGTATTGGCGCCGAGAAACGGAAAATGCCAGGAGATGTTGTCCTTCAGGATCACTGGAGCGGCCGGATCCAGGCACTCGCGAAACCTAGCCTTTTCCATGACAATCCGAATGTCCTCCAGGACGGTTTCCGGGTGAGTCTTCTGAACTGCAACTGTAGATTTTTCTGCCATCATGATCCTCGTAGAGTGCCCACGTCAATGGACGGACTGCAAAATCCACCGGGTCGCATCACTGACCCGGCTTCCAAGAGGGCTGCGCATGCGTCGCCCCTACGTCGGGGACCCCGCGCCTTGCCGCCATTCCCATGTTTCGGTGTGCCTCGGTTCTTTGAGGAGCGGGAGTTCCTTTGATCTCCAAAGGACATGGAACATCCCGGCAATCCGTGACCCTGTCCCGACAGGGAGGCTCGCACCCTCGGGTCGAACAATCTCGGTCACCGTGATCCATTATACATTCGGGACCATAGTCCATCAAGCCTCTGTACCGCGTAGGCGTAAGCCTGCGTTCACCGCGGGCTTCCTGTTCTTTCGCAACGCAGTTATGATTGCGCATCCTTCTCTTGTGAAACCGCACATGAATGGAGGCTTACGACAAATGGGGAGATGGTGTTGGGAAGATCACCGGATTCTGGTATAGTATCGTGAATTCTTGCCATCGCTCCGAGTACGTGGACAAGGTCAAGGCTGAGGGGCACGGAGCGAGCACTGATCCACGGCCCCTCGAACCTGGACGAAAGGTACGTGTCATGGCCAAGAAGGTGAATGTCAAGCAGGTCCTGAAGGACATCAAGGAGGGAATGCACGACAGCCAGTTGATGTACAAGTATGAACTGTCTCCGGGGCAACTTAAGAACCTCTACAAGAAGCTTCAAGCGGCCGGCCTGTGGGAGGAAGCGCCGCCTGAACCCATGATTCCGGCGCCCGAAGCGGATGAGCCCGAAGGCGTGTTTGTCTGTCCCGCATGCGGGGTCCCTCAGCCAAGACCGTTCGATGAATGCCCCAGCTGCGGTATTGTGACCTCCAAGCACGAGGAGAAGCACAAGCGACCGGTCGGCCCGTACGCAGCAGATCCTGACGCGAAGGACGCGGATATCCCCGAGATAGTCAGATCGCAGGCGGCTCAGACAAAGGGTGTGGGCCACCTGTTCCGGATTGCATTTGTGCTGGCATTCATCGTGCTGGCTGTGCTCGCATGGATCATGTTCAGTGGGGTTGACGATTCAGACCAACCGAGTTATTTCGAGTCAGAGCGGACGACACGGACTGACGCGGATCCGCAAGATGGTTCCTCAAAAGACCGCAGCAAATTCAAGAACGTCATCGATAAGAAACTTCCGCGAGTTGCGCCCATCAACGAAAACCTGAACAGACACCTCAAAGATGAGTTCGGTGACCTCGGGGATAGTCTGGACAAGAAGAGAAATCGATTGCTGGACGAGTCGGACGAATAGTCGGATCTTGAGCGGTCCACGCCCAATGGCATTAATAGGGCACATCGATCTCTTGGGCACGTCTCTGAATGACTTTCACCAGGGCCCACTCCCGTAGGTGATCCGTGACCCCGGGTGTATAGCGAACACCCTCATAGTTGCCGTTCCGGCGAAATCCGACGGAAAATCAACGTCCTGTCGCAGGAGGAGGGGAAGCGGGCGTTTTCATTTTGCAATTACACTGCGCAAGGAAGCCCATTTCTTCAGCGGTAAAGACCCTTATGGGGTCGAGAAGTCTGTAAGATACCCTGCGGCGCCCCGCCAGGCCATACTTCTTGGAAGTTTTCCCCCAGAATGTGTCGCGAGTGGCTTGGTGATTGTCTGCGCGTATGGTGAATTTGCCTCCCGGACCCTCCGTGGTGAGTCCTTCCAGGGCCGTGATTATAGCGTCAGTGTCCGTGGAACCGGCCTTTTTCGCGGCTTCGGCATAGACCTTAACCCCCGTGTAGGAGCCTTCGGATACCCATGAAGGGGGAGCATAGTAGCGCCGTTTGTATGCTTCCAGGAAGTCCTTGTGGTTCTGAGTGGGATTGGCCTGGCACCAGTAGCCGCCGCCTACCCATAATCCCTCCGGCATCTCAACTCCAAGGCCCATGAAGACTTCCATTGTGGAGGCAATCGTCAAGAACACTTCTCGTTTGCCGTCGAAAAGTCCAAGCTCGGTCCCCTGCCGTACAAAGTCAATCGCATTACCCCCGTAGAGGGAAACCAAGATCCCGTCAGATCCGGAGTTCATGATCTTTTGTATGTGCGGCTTCCAATCAGTGGTGCTCATGGGTTGAAACACCACCTCTGAGTCCGGCGCAAAGGAAATATCACCTCGCATTGCCCCCAAGTGTTTCTTGAACAGCTTCCACGATTCGTACCCGAAGCGATAGTCCGGACCAATGCTTGTCCATCTCTTTGCATCCTGGGTCGCGGCCAGAAGGGCCGCCGATTTGGTGTTGTAGTCGATATTCCATCCGACACGGAAAGTGTACCGGTTGCATCTTTCACCTGTGACCACCGGCGTCATGGCAACTGTAATAATGAGTGGGACCTTCAGGTCTTTCATGACGGGCGTCACCGCGGCCGCGACCTTGCTGGATATGATTCCGAGCACGGCATCCACTTTGTCTTCGGTCACGAACTTCTTCACAGTACTGATGGCCACGTCGGGATTTCCCTGGGTGTTTGCAAAAAGAGCTTCCACCTTGCGGCCGTTAATTCCGCCCGCCGCATTGATCTCATCCACTGCAAGCTCAGCTCCCTGTTTGGCTATCATACCGAAATAGGCGACTCGGCCCGACATCAAGAAAATGAATCCAAGCTTGACGGGTTCTTGAGCCCAGGCGGCAGATGAAAAGAGAACCGGAATTGTCAACAAACACATGCACCAGCGTCTCATAATCTCCTCCTCGAAAATCGGGTACTTCGCAAGGACAGCTTGAGAGCATTCTGACATTGCCCTTGATGTTGCGTTTTCGCCGTTCAGATAGAAGGTTCGACCGCGGCCCAAGGTAACTCATTATACCGGAGTTTCCGAAATCATGATAGGCGTCGCTGCAACACGCCGGCATCGTGGGCTAAATGGGACACAGAAGCGTAGTTCTACAAAGAAACAATGCGCAAGGTGTTGCCAACGCTGATTGCTGTGATATGAGTTTCCTCAGTCGAAGGTAACTGCTTGAGATAAGACTGGATGGCATCGAGCCGCACCACACGAATTTGCACCGTCATCTATTACACGTCAATTCTCGCGGAATGTGTGGAAGTCAAACAAAGGAATCCCAGTCTGGTAATCATTCAATCATTCGTGGTTTGGGGACATGCCTCCGAGATCGGGTCATTTCAAGTCGTAATGGTTCACCCGGCTTGAAGCGGTTCTGCGCCCGGTGAGAATGGAGGGCCCTCTCGACGTTGTGTCAATAGGTTTTCCACGACATATCCGTTCTTCGACCAAGTAGGCCCATCCCTCGATATCCCCGTGTCCCCGTGCAAAGCACAAACCCAAAACCTTTCTCGAAGCACCTACGCACGGCGGGCCGGTACGGACTATAAATGAAGCTCCCACACCAACCGGCTCGCAAATTGGCCCTGCGCCCAGTAGCTCCCCCTCCAAACCTCCCCCATACGTAATCCCGGGAGCTTGTACGGTTCAGGGAGAACGGTTATTTCAAGCCCAGCCAAGCGGTTCCCAACCGGCTGGCTTCGAGATTGTTTCCTCTTCCCGTTGTTGCGGCAATGACGTTGTTTCACTTCTCGCAATCACATGCTCCATGAGAATACCCGCCCTGCGAAATCGGGGCATTACGTAATGACCTCCGGAAGTGATTGACATCCTGCCGGTTTATTTGATACGTCCTCATCATTGACAAACGCGCATTCGCGGGGACGAAGAATCCGGTCGTGGTAATGGTTCACCGGGCTTGAAGCGGTTCTGCACCATGTGGAAATGGAGGGCCCACTCGACGTGGTGTCAATAGGTTGTCCACGATATATCCGTTTTTGGACCAAGTGGGCCTATCCCTCGATATTCCAGTGCCCCAGTGCAAAGCATAAACCCAAAACCTTTCTCGAAGCACCCACGTCTGGCGGGCCGCTACGGACTACAAATGAAGCTGCCACACCAACCGACTCGCAAATTGGCCCTACGCCCAGTAGCTCCCCCATATGTAATTCCGGGAGCTTGTACGGTTCGCGGTGAACGGTAACAGGTCGTGTCAGATCCTCAGGAGGAAGCTTGAACTCGGGAAAGCCGACAGTTTCTATAATCACGGTCGCCAAGAATTCCGCGAGCACAATCAAGGATTCCATACAGAGCGTGGTCAATCAGGATTATCCGGCGGAGCAGATTCTTGTGGACGGGTGTTCCACGGATAACACTTTGGAAATCATGCGGAAATATTCATCGAGGGGCTCACGAATTATCTCCGAACCTGACAGGAACCTTTACGACGCGATGAACAAGGGATTGGCGTTGGCCACGGGCGACGTGGTTTCCATCTTGAATTCCGATGATTACTTCGCTCATTGCGGAGTGTTGTCTACGGTGGCGAAGGTCTTTGAGAATCCGGACGTGGATTCGTGCTATGGGGACATAGTCTATGTGGATCCTGTGAACACATCCAGGATAGTTCGCTATTGGAGGTCGGGTCGATACGACGGGAAGCGCTTTTACCAGGGGTGGATGCCGCCGCATCCCACTTTCGTTTCGAGGCGCACAGCATACGAGAGGTACGGGGGGTTCAACCTTGGTATCGGGCTGTCCGCGGATTACGAGCTTATGCTGCGATTCCTGTTCAAGCACAGGATCAGCGTTGAATACATCCCCGAAGTAATGGTGGTGATGAGGGCGGGTGGTCAGGGGAATGTTTCACTGAGGAATCGGTGGCGGGCAAATCGGTGGGATAAGTCGGCCTGGAAGGCGAACGGTCTAAAGCCGAGGCCATGGACCATGTTTGCCAAACCGCTGTCCAAGCTTGGGCAGTATTTGTTCAAGAATTGGGATCACCTGCCTGGGGTAGGCGCCCGGTGGTGGGAGGACCCGGAGGACAGATCGGGTGGGGACGACGTGGTTGGGCTTGATAGTGAACGTCGAGTCTGAAACGGTGTAATACCGATTCGCATTCAAACGAGTAACCTGTGGTCCGAACCGGGAGCCAAGGGAAGCCCACCTTCCCCCCTTTGAAAAAGGTGGGTCAGGGCCATAGGCGCCAACTTAAGGCACCCAGACCGCTTGGTCTATCCGTCATTCCGGCGAACCCCGGACACCGACCCTGGATTCGCCGGAATGACGACACTGTGGAAATTGAGAGGTTTATTTGCCGACAGGCCCTTAGTGCTTGCCACGAAATAACGCCGGCATTCTCCTGTAGGGGCGGACCTATGTGTCCGCCATTTCCGCGTATGCACTTCTGCATTGGGGCAGACACGCAGAGCCTGCCCCGGACTCCGCTCCGGGGTCTGCCCCTACAATTGCCACAGCAACCTGTTGCAAGGTTTATTTTGTGACAGACCCTTAGTGCAAGAATTCGTATATCCAGCTCGATTCTTCCGGTTCATCCTCGTCGAATAGCAGAGATGCCACCGTGTTGAAGATGTCGGACAGCTTGATGATGCCCTTGAGTTTTCCATCCTTGATTACCGGTACCAGTGAGACGCTGTGGTTGGTCATGATGTCCAGCGCCACCAGTATGCTGTCATCGGGTTTCACGGAGCCCGGAAACGGTATCACCAGTTCGGATACAGGGCTTACGGCCTTTCCCAACTCACAGGACTCTTCGTTCCCGCACAGATGTCTTACGGCCCTGAGGAGGTCCGTCAACCTGATGAGTCCCAGGAGATTGTAATCGTCGTCCAGGACCAGGGGAGTCGAGTGACCGCGGGCCAGTTTCCGCTCTTCAGTCAGTATTCGGAGAATCCTTATCGCGTTGCGTATTTGGGTCTTGGCCCTGAGTTGGGGCCACTCACCCTGACTGATCATAAGGTCTGAAACCGGCACGGAACGGGGCATATGGGCACCTCCTATTTCATTATCTCAATAGTGGACGAAACACAGTCCCCTGGGGAAGACAGATTTCACGTGCCCGCAGATTCCGCTCAAAGCTCCATTGCCGATCAATATCGTCAACAGAACAAACAGTGGGCGTCTCTGTCAGGTTCAAGATCGCAGGCCAAGGAATCTGTTCCTTGTCTGTAACCGTTCACCGTGAACCGTACAAGCTCCCGGAATTCGTATGGGGGAGGTTTGGAGGGGGAGATGAGTCGCTCCCTCCATTCTCTACCGGGCGCTGAACCACTTCAAGTCCGGCGAACCATTACCTTTGTCTTGACGTTTCCCCTTTGTCCGGAGACCGTTTTGTTCAATTCTATAGACAAGCCGTCCAATGTCAAGAGGAACTCCGACCCGGTGAACGCCCCGGACTCCGATCCGGGGTCCGCCCGTACAGGAGAATGGCAACGTTATTTCGTGACAGGCTGTAATCGAGAAGGTTGCCGTTCAAAGGGATAGATAACCTTCCAGTCGTTCTTCATGTCTACAACGGTCCAACCCTTTTCCCTGGCTTGGTCGAGGGCCT
>CAZGNL010000045.1:27078-34457 GCA_964527475.1 uncultured Syntrophaceae bacterium | reverse complement strand
GCTTATACAACAAATCAAAACCAATCGCGAGCCTTAAGTTAGCGCCTATGGGGGTGCGGGGGGACGCTTTTTTCTCGAAAAAAGAGTCCCCCCGCATCTTCTCTGCCTCTTCTCTTCTCTTCTCTTCTCTTCCCTCTTCCCTCTTCCCTCTTCCCGGCCTATTTTCCTTTGAAGATAGCGCCTAGGACTCCGCGGACGATTTGGCGGCCGATGGATCTCCCCACGCTTCGGGCTACGCTTTTTGCCATGGTTTCCAGAACGCTCTGTCGTTGGCGTCCTTTCCGCGGCCGCGGCTCTTCTGCTCTTTCCTCGGCGGCTTCCGATTCTTGTACTGCCTTTTCAGCCCTTGCGATGAGCATTTCGTATGCGGATTCACGATCTACCACGTTGTCGTATCGTCCGAGCAGAGGACTTCGGGACACTGTGGCTTGCCGTTCCTCCGGGGTGGCCGGACCCATACGCGATGAGGGAGGCCGTATCAAGGTTCGCTGGACGATTGTGGGAGTGCCCTTGCCCTCCAGGGTTGACACCAATGCCTCACCCACTCCGAGCTCAGTGATGACCTGGGCCGCTTTGTACTTGGGGTTGGGTCTGAATGTGTCGGCTGCCGCGCGAACAGCCTTTTGGTCGCGAGGAGTGAACGCTCGCAATGCGTGCTGTACGCGGTTTCCAAGCTGTCCGAGAATATCATCCGGAATATCCAGAGGATTCTGGGTGACAAAGTACAGACCGACGCCTTTGGAACGGATAAGGCGGGCCACCTGTTCCACCTTTTCCAACATGGGCTTGGGAGCGTCGTCAAAGAGCAAGTGGGCCTCGTCAAAGAAGAAGACGAACCGAGGCTTATCCTGATCGCCCACTTCGGGAAGCTCCTCAAATAGCTCGGCCATCAGCCACAGCATGAAAGTGGAGTACACCTGTGGGCTTGTCATCAGGGAATCCGCGGCCAGTACATTGATATGCCCGTAACCGTCGGAAGTGGTCCGTATGAGGTCGTGCAGGTCCAGGGCCGGCTCACCAAAGAAGCTCTCTGCCCCTTGCTGATCCAGGATCAACAATCGCCGTTGGATTGCGCCCACCGACGGCGTGCGAACCGTGCCGTACTCAGCCGTAAATGCCTTGGAATTCTGAGCCACGAAGTTCAGTAATGATCTGAGATCCTTGAGGTCAAGCAGCAGCAGTCCCTGGTCATCCGCTATCTTGAAGGCCACATTGAGCACGCCCTCCTGAGTGTCGTTGAGTTGCAGCAGCCGCGACAGCAGAAGAGGCCCCATCTCGGAGATAGTGGTGCGGATCGGGTGACCCTTTTCCCCGAAGAGGTCCCAGAAGACCGTGGGATATCCCTGAAACGAGTAATCCTCGAGGCCGATGGTTTCGGCCCGATCGAGCAGAAACGGCTTCGATGTGCCCGGCTGACTGATCCCGGACAGATCACCTTTGACGTCAGCCATAAACACAGGAACTCCCTGTTTTGAGAATCCTTCCGCAAGAACTTGAAGGGAGACGGTCTTGCCCGTTCCCGTGGCCCCGGAAATCAGGCCATGCCGGTTGGCGAATTTCAGGAAAAGATGTTGAGGCGTTTCACCCTTACCCAGGAAAATGCTCGCATTGTCGCTCATGTCTTCACTCTCCCCACTTGGTTCCGGATCAGCAAAAGGCCGCTCTGCCGGCAGTCTCCCCGTTGTCCACGAGGAAACTCGGTAAGATGGCGCCTCCTCCTGATCAGTGTCTCTGTGATCTGCCGCTGTAGCGCCATACTACCATTTTTTTGGCGGAATCCTTCAAAATTGATGGGAAAGTCTTCAAAACCCCCTCAGATTGCTCTCATATAGTCAGGAGTTTCGCCAATAAGGCGGGGGTGATTCTCATCTAATAGGGCTGCCAGGATGCCTCAGCGGACCTCAATATGTAGTGTGCAAAAATGAATTGCTTCTCGAAGATGAGTTAAGCATGAGAAGCCCATGAGCCTTGGCCGTCAGGTCGGCGAACCCCGGATCGGGGGCTGTCCCGGACTATGATCCGGGATCCGGGGCAGGCGCCGGGGCCCGGAAACCATAGAAAAGCCTGGATTCCGGCGTTCGCCGGAATGACGGTTCAGGGGGAGGAAGGTGAACCGCCCGCGAATTTCCTCCCTGCACTACTAGAGTGGCGATGGTGTTTATGGGCGAGCAACCACATCTGCTCTTGGCTTTTGTTGAGACCTGTCGGCCGGCCGCCGTGTCTCAAAACACGTTGCCTGTGCAGTCCCATGGAGTGCAAAGAACAGAGGAGATTCTGCTGAAGGCTCGATCTTCGAAAAGGGTGATCACCGTATCTCATTGAATCTTTTCAGTCAACCGGCAAAAGTCCTGCTCCACAGCTTGACGGCTCTCGTTGATGATCCCCGGGGAATGTGAGGCAAGAGCAGGCGTGATACCTCTTCCCTTTGCAGGCCATCGCCGCGTCAATCCCAAGAATTGCCCATTGACAACCCCGCAGACCATCGCGTATGGTATAAATGGGGGTCTAGATGAGAGGTCCTTCATGCATCAATGGCTGGGATGATGAAGCGGGAAGATACGGGGGGATCGGGGGAAAGAGGGCCCGCAAAGGGAAGTCACCAAACGCAGCAGCGCAAGAAAGGAAACGCGCCGCACAATTCCGGAGAAAGGAGAATGGAGATGAAGTTCATTCATGTGAGCGACCTGCACTTTCACAGGCGACAGAAGGACAACAAGAAAGCCAACGCGACGCTCAAAACAATAAAGGCGAAATATCCGGAGCATAGGTTGATTGTCACGGGCGATGTAGTAGATGATGGTGACAGCGCGCAATTTGCAAACGCTTTCAAGGCGCTGAAACCATTCCAGGAAAAAGGAGTCTTCATTGCTCCTGGAAACCACGATTTTGGCGCTGCCGGGAACTTCTATAGCAGGGAGCGGGCCATTCGATTCGATGAGATGCTCTCGACTCCCCTCCAACAGGGAGGCACCTTTACGGGCGACAATACCCCGGTGGTGAATGTTGTGGAACAAGGCGTTGACCGCGTGATGCTGATAGCTTTGGACACCAACTTGGAAACGGTTCATCCTTTTGATTTCGCGTGTGGGGAAGTCGGCAATGAGCAACTATCCGCACTCAACAGCATCTTGAGTGATCCCTTGACCGTGGAAATGACAAAGGTCTTGTTCTTCCATCATCATCCTTTCATGCACAATAACCCCTTCATGGAATTGAAAGATGCTCGGGAACTCATGCGAACTGTCTATTGCAGGGTTGATGCGCTTCTTTTCGGACATAGGCATGTTTCGGAACAATGGAGAAATCTCAATAACATTTCATATGTCTTGGCTTCAGATGATTCGCCCGGCAAAGATTGGGCGCGTGAAATCTCGATTGTCGAGAAAAAGGTAACCGTAAAGGACGTCTCAATAGCGAAAGGCCCCAAGAAACCGGTCAAATAGAAGTAAGGAGCTATGCAACATGCTCAGCCAGTGGAGAGGGGACTCCTCCCCCCTCCCTTGACGGGAGGGGTAAGGGGCATAGGCGTTAACTTAGACCGTGCTTACGAGACGTTCCGGAGGAATATTCAAGCCAACCATCCTAAGGGCCTGTCACTAAATAGCGGTGGCATTCTCCTGTAGGGGCGGACCTATGTGTCCGCCCTTTCCCGCATGCACACCCCTACATTGGGGCAGACACGCAGTTTGTTTTGAGGGTCAGGCTTGACATATATGGATTTGAGGGTGTAAACTGCCAAGAATGGCACGGAGAGCACGCATTCACTATCCGGGCGCTGTCTATCATGTGATGCTACGTTGGAACGTTGGCCAGGATATTTTCTTTGACGAGCCGGACCGGATTCGTTTCTACGATCTGTTGGAGGAAGGAGTCAAGCGATCAATCGTCTGCGCAAACGTGCGGAAACGAATCCCCGTCTTGCGGCAGAACTTGAGAGGGTAAGAGAAGACCCCAAATACAAATATGTCAAGCCTGCCCCCGACATAAAAGCAACTGCCCATTGTTGAATTCAGATTCTCAGGTTATTGAGGGCGTCCCTCTTGAATGCCAAGTCCGTGTGCCTGGCATTGCTGGTGTCATGTAATCCACTTGTTGTATAGTTTTTCTGCACGCGTTGGTACGGATTGCCGGTCTATTAGCCCTACGATCTCGCTGAACATCGTCTTGCATCTCGGGTAGCTCCTTATGCGGTTCCCAACGATTGTTTTGCTGCCTGGTAGCGTGAGCATTATATCGACCTCTTTGGGAGTGAAGCCTCGAACCATTTTCTTGTAGTCGGGCAAAGCGGCGCTGGAAGTCCCATAAGGATTGCCAACAGCACAGGTAACAACCGTGATCACATATTCGGTCTTGGCAGTCTCTGGCATTGTTCCCTGGGAGACGATCTGAAGCAGGCGTTCGGCGAAGGGTGGCTCGTTGTAGAAATTGTCGATTCCCTGATGGACACTGAGGAGCCTTCTGCATGCCTTGGTCACAAGTAAGTGACGTTCAGCTTCGCTCAGAAGCGACAGGATTCTCAGCTTCTCAAAGAACTGCTGTGATGCAGTGTGACGTTTTGTGTCGCCTTTGGCGAGATAATCTGCGTGCTGATCGACAAGCTTCGACTTCGTTGAAGGTGTGAGTTCACTCAAAAGTGCTTCGCACAGCGACAATGCATTCAGTCGCGTCTCCTCGGCGCTTGCCGGATCCGCGTACAGACCATGCAGCATGATAACAAGGAGTTCCCGTTGTGCTTCATGAGTCGCCTTCAGGCGTTGGAGCCATTCCTCTTTTTGCTCTGCTGAGAAGCGTCCGCCTTTGATAGCATTGATGAAGGCTTGAATATCAACTCCTACCAAACTGCCGTCGGATGTAAGCGCGTACTTGGCACAGCGGCTAAGAAAGACAATGAACTCAGCGTCGTCAAGTGTTCCAACCGGTGGGTGCGCTGCCGAGAAGTTGTTGCGGACATCGCGGCACTGATCCATGAAGTAATGGCCATCTTCGGTTATGAGATTGAGCTTCAGACAAAGCTGAAGGAGGTCTGCATCCTTAAGATCAAGCAAAGCAGCTTCGTCAAAGCTCTTCCTAAGTATCTGCCCGACAACATTCAGCCCGAAATTACGAACCTTCTGCCTCAACTCGATAACTGAACTGTTCCAGATGTAATTTATGGCACTGTCGAACAGGCCGGAGGCCACTGCGACGCACATGCGAGCCATACCTTCATTCCGGAATTGCGGCTGCATTTTCCCCAGGATGCGAGAAAGACCGTCCCAAGCAGCCTGAATATCCTCTTCGCTTGCGAGCAAGTCGCGGGGTACCCCAAGAGCGTTTGTGAGGTCACTCAGTATCAACGAAGTCTTTGGAACGACTGCCGGGAGTTCAATATCTTTCTTGGCCATGATCCTTCACTCTTTCTCTTGCTCATCGCTAGAAGCGGTTGCACAAGCTCAAAGACATCTTTCAGGGTTATCATGTTGCAGGCCGTCACCATGAAAGCCACGAACATGCTGGGCGAGCAGTCAATTCCGCTCTTGGCACTTGTTGAGACCGATCAGCCGGCTGCCCGAGTCTGGTTGGATCTTTTCAGGCAACCGGCAAAAGTCCTGCTCCACGGAGTCACCGTTCTCGTTGCTGATCCAGGGGGAATGTGAGGCAAGAGCAGACTGCTCTTCCTACTTGACTCCTCTTCCTACCACTACATCGAGCAGGACGGCCCGGTGGTCGCGATGTTCGACCGATCACGGCCGACCGTTCCGGCTTGCTAGGTCTCATTTTCTTCATCATCATCTGGCATCATCCTTGTCTGCTCCCACATATACCCATGCGGTTCCACCTTTCCATATTTCGCAGGGTATGCCGGCCGGATCAGGCGGGTCGCGCCCGACGGTACCAGTTTGGCCAACGCCAAATCCATGTCACTCAAGATCTCACCGGGGATAAGTTCTGCAGGAAGCCTTCTCATCACACTATGCATTTCATTGAGGGCCATGCCAAACGTAAACTGATCCTCCCTAACCACAGCATTCGCCAGCGTTGCCACACACAGGGCCAATTGCGCAAAGGTTCCGGATCTAGGTATAGCAGCGAGCTGATCCCTGCGAGCAGTCAGACGTGAAAGTTCAAGAATCTCCTGCAGCATCTCCCGTTCTGATCGGGGCTTACTGCCGTCACTCGGCTCATGTTCAGCCAATATCTTGGTAACCTGTGCCTCCAATTCCGGCCACGAATTCGAAAACGCTCGACCAAGGACTGGATCGCTTAGCGTTGAATCTCCTCCGCGTTCGTTGATTGTCTCAACGAGTTTCAAGAAATCATCCTTGCTGAAACTTGTGTGTTGGAAAATCGCCAACGGACCCGTGATGTCGGTAACTTTGACATCAAACAGTATTGTGCAGACTCGTGACTCCGCCAAGCTCTTTGACAAGGCGCCTGATTCAAAAAGAATCCAAGGCTTTTCAAGATTATATTTCGTTAGGCAGATAATACCAATGTCCGAGCTTTCGAGTTCCCCCAGGATGTCGGAAGCCCATTTTACGCCCTTCTCGGTGTCTGAGGGCGCGAAATACGGCTTTACAGCCTGAATCACTTGTGGGAGCCAATCACGGATCGCTTCCGCAAGTTTCCGGCTGAGATCGCCTGACCAGCATATGAACACCTTGGTTGCCATGTTGTATTAGTCTCCTCTATTGATCCTAAGAGCGGCCCCCAATTTGAGCATACGACACCCTCGGCGCCGATGTCAACGTCGATTCTTGAGCGCACGCTTCACCCAAATGGCCCTTCTTGCTTCCCACTGCCTTTACGGATACACTCTCAATCGTTACCTGATCACAAATCACCCCGCTGCATCACCATGCCGCGGGGTTGAGGGGGCAAGTATCATGTATGACGACAAGCACCTGGCTGAGTTGAAAGAAGGCGTGGAAGCCTGGAATCAGTGGCGCAAGGACCATCCGGATGTTAAGCCCGATCTCAGCAACGCGAACCTCTTGGAAGCGAAGCTCAGCGGGGCGAATTTGAGCGAGGCGGACCTAGCCGGGGCGGACCTCCGCCTGGCGAACCTGAGCGAGGCGGACCTCCACGGGGCGGACTTCAGAAGGGCAGAACTCGGGGGGGCGAACCTCAGAAGGGCGGAACTCGAAGGGGCGAACCTTCAAGGGGCGAACCTCCGCCAGGCGAACCTTCATGATGTGAACCTGAGCGGGGCGAACTTAAGCAAGGCGGACCTCGTCGGGTCGAACCTCAGCGGGGGCAGATTCCAAAGGGCGAACATCGGGGCGGCGGACCTCAGCTGGGCCAACCTCAGCGGGGCGGACCTCAGTGGGGCGAACCTCACTCGGGCGTACCTCTACGAGGCCGACCTCCAACGGACGAACATCAGCGGGGCGGTCCTC
>CAZGNL010000045.1:0-26978 GCA_964527475.1 uncultured Syntrophaceae bacterium | reverse complement strand
GGCGTACCTCTACGAGGCCGACCTCCAACGGACGAACATCAGCGGGGCGGTCCTCCTCGGGGCGAACCTCCTCGGGGCGAACCTCGTAAGGGCCAACCTTAGCTGGGCAAACCTAAGCGAGGCGAAACTCAACGGGACGGATCTCCGGGCGGCGGACCTCAGCTGGGCCAACCTCCAATGGGCGGACCTCATCGTGGCAGACCTCACGGAGGCGGACCTCAACGGGGCGCACCTCCTCGGGACGAACATCAGCGGGGCGGTCCTCAAATGGGCAAACCTGAGCGGGGCGGAGCTTGCCATGGCCACTCTCGTGAGTACCAAACTGGACGGCGCCGATCTTTCAGGCTCTAGCATCCATGGAATCTCCGCATGGAACGTGAGCACTGATGCCAAAACCAAGCAAGAGGGTTTGGTGATAACGCAGCCAGACGAACCCAAGATCACGGTAGATGACCTCGAAGTGGCCCAATTCATCTATCTCCTGCTCAACAACGAGAAAATCCGAGACGTAATCGACACGATCACTTCCAAGGTTGTCTTGATCCTCGGCAGGTTCACGGAAGAGCGAAAAGCAGTGCTGGACGCGCTGCGTGAAAATCTCCGTGACTACGGTCTTGTCCCTGTTATGTTTGACTTCGAGAAGCCCAGTAGTCATACGGTAATTGGCACCGTCTCAACACTGGCTCATATGGCACGATTCGTCATTGCCGATTTTACCGATTCAACCGAAGTCCGGCGAGAAGTGGAACATATTGTTCTCAATCTGGTCATTCCGGTGCAGCCGCTCCTCCTGGAAGGGCAGGAGGAACCTATCCAATTGCAAGACTATCGCAAGGGCAAGCACTGGGTGCTGCCGGCTTACTACTACAGATCGCAGGAACACTTGCTACAGACGCTGAAGGAAAACGTCATCATTCCCGCTCAAGCCAAGAGAGTAGAATTGGATTCCATAGGATGACCGGATAGTATCGAAGCAAGTTCGGTAGAGGTTGCCGCGGTTTCGGATATTTCGTGTCCCGCGGCAGCCTCAAGGGTTACGATGTCAGGGCGCCCTGGATATCAGGGTGCTGGTGGAGTCACGTGGCGGCGCTTCCGGCACTTGCCGTCCTTGCACTCTTTGTCCAGATCCTTGCAGCTCACGCAGCGATCTCCTCGCGTTTCGGGACATGGAAGACACCGCGGGTGTTCAAGGTTTGTCGGCGCATTTTCCCTTAACACAAAATTGGCCCAGCTTCTTGCAGCTTACGCACCGCTCTCCGCTCCTCACGGAGCATGGAGGACAGGGCGGGAGCTTGAAGCGGCATTCTCCCTTGACACACCACTTGCCCAGCTTCTTGCAGGCTACGCATCGATCTCCTTGCCTTTCTGAGCATGGAGGACAGGGCGGCTGCTTGAGTTGACATTTCCCGTTGACACACCACTTGCCAAGATCCTTGCAGCTCACGCATCTCTCTCCTCGTCTTTCGGAACATGGAGGACACGGTGGAGGTTTGAGGCGGCACTTTCCCTTAACACACCACTTGCCAAGGTCTTTGCAGCTCACACAGCGCTCTCCTCGCCTCTCGGTGCACGGCGGACACGGCAGAGGTTTGAGGCGGCATTTACCCTCAACACACCATTTGCCCAGCTTCTTGCAGCTTACGCATTTTTCCCCTCGTCTCTCGGAGCACGGGGGACAGGGCGGTGGATCATTGAAGCACCGTCCGTCCACACACCACTTGCCCAGGGATCTGCAGCCTATGCATCGCCCGTCTCGCCACTCTGAACATGGGGGACAATCCTGTGCAAAAGTTGGCACAACAAAGAGCAATACCATTGCCACAGCCGGGACCACAAGTGTCAGCCATACGGCAATTCCTCCAATACGACAGGTTGACAATGTCATCAGACTGCTCCTCTGTTTCCAAGTAGTCCTTTTCATTACCGTGTCCTCCCCTGCTTGGATTCTTCGTCCGTCTCACCAATCTATCATTAATGTTCGCGAAGATGAGCAAATGGTGACAAAATATTTCAAGGTTCCAGGCCGGAGTAAAGGACTTGAATTCAAGGAGGACGCCCTTAAGAAACTAAGAATCTCAATTCGATATATGGCAGTGATTCTCACTAAGGCGGCGGAAAGTTTTGAAATGCAAGCGATTTCCTGGTATTATGAGGTTGTGGACAGACCGTTGCCAGGTGATTACCGCGTGACCGGAGATCATGCGAAGCGAACGGGCCGTACCTGATATTTCAAGACCCCTTGGAGACAACGTGTTCGAGATTTGCTTGGAAACTACCCGCACCGTCATTTTGGCAATCCTTGTGGTTTATTTCTGGTTCGTCGGCAGAAGACCCAAGGGTGAGCCTAAACATGAGGGCCGTTGGTTTGTTCTCGGGGGAAGTTCTCTGCTCGGGTTTGGATCAGTCCTTGATCTGACCGGGGATTTTGCGAAATGGAGCGGGCATGAGCATTTGCTCCGTGTGAGTAACTCGTATCAAGAGATTCATCTGGTTGAGGTTACTCTTACAGCGGGTCTTGTCCTTCTGTTGATAGGTTGCCGGAAATGGTTGCCGAGCGTGGTCGATCTCAGACATAAGGAAAAGATCCTGGAGCAAACGGAAAAGCTTGTTGCGGAACTCAATGCAACCCAGGTGGCGCTTGAGTTTCGGGCTACTCACGATGCGCTCACAGACCTCTGGAATAGACCTGGAGTTATTGATATTCTTGAAAAGGAATTGAGCCGGCTAAAGAGGGAAGGCACGTCGCTGGGCATAATATTGGCCGACATTGACCACTTCAAACGCATCAACGATGCTCATGGACATTTCGCCGGTGACGCGGCGCTTAAAGAGATAGCCGTTAGAATAAAGGATTCCGTCCGGCCCTATGACTCTGTCGGTCGGTACGGGGGAGAAGAGTTCCTCGTCGTAATGCCGGGTTGCACGCAGGAAGAAGCGATGCAAGCGGCCGAAAGATTGCGCCTGGCGTTTCACGATCGTCCGCTTGAGACTTCCGAGGGCCGCTTCAACACCACCATCAGCCTTGGTGTTGTAAGCGCGGATGGTCGCGCCGACCTGGACCTCGAGACGCTCATCCGCGCCGCGGACAAAGCGCTCTACCGGGCAAAGCACGCAGGTCGCAACCGAGTCGAGTTGTGATGAAGCGGGGAAGGGGGGTCGCTCAAACCTTACCCATTCGCGCTTTCCATGAGTTCCGGCTTTAGCGCATCCTCATCGGTGAAGAGGCGTCGAAAGCTCAGACCCACCAGCAGCATGCTGCCGATTGCCGCGGCCGATGTGATCATGAGCATGACCACTATCTGGTATCGGACCGCCTCAACGGGGTCCACGCCGGCGAGTATCTGACCGGTCATCATTCCGGGCAGACTCACGATGCCCACGACCATGAGGGAATTAATGGTCGGAGTCATACCCGCTCGGATCGCCTCCCGCACGCAGTCTTGAACCGACTCCCACGGTGATGCTCCGAGCGCCAACAAGGTTTCCACTTCTCCTCGCCTGGCACGCACTTCAGAGTAGAGTCGATCTATTGACAGCGCGATGCCGGTGAGCCCATTGCCCAGGATCATTCCTGAAATGGGTATGACGATCCGGGCCGTGTACCACGGATCAGCCCGTATGATGAGCGCACACACGATCACCATCACCAGGTACGTGCTCGCGGCAAGTGATACGAATGCAAGGGAGGACGGGAAATCGGAAACGTTCGGAGTACGCCGCGTCGCGGTTCTGGCAGCCACCAGACACATCAACCCGACTATCAGGACAACCATCTCAGGACGGTCCACAGCGAAGATCCAGCCCAGCGCATACCCGATCAAGCCCAGTTGCAGCACGCAGCGCACAGTGCCCCACGCAAGTGACTTGAGCATTCCAAGTCGGAAAAAGGCGGACACCCCGCCGGCCGACAGTATCAGAATGCCTGTGAAGAGCAGTTGGGCGTTCGATATGGGGACCACCTGAACCGGATTCATGTCGCGACCTCAATACTGTGCGCGTCTGCTGGGCGTATGCACTTTCTTGGAGACTCAACGCATTTGCACAAAACGACATTCATGATCAGCCTCACGAGATACCGGTGTCAGTGGCATATTCCACATTCGTAACAAAGTCAATGCCGGCGGTTCTACACAGGTAGGCGCTCACGAGTAACCATCCAGTCATTCGAGGTGCGTGCAGCGCTTTTATCTCACCTACGGTGGAAATGGAGAATGATTTGCGAATCGAGCACTGGAGTGAGGGCCTTCCGGATAACCGGTACAGAACAAATTCGCGCAGCACACATTCGGGGTTCACTCGCAAGATGTCATTGCGAGCATAGCGAAGCAATCCCCAAATTGCCTGGTTAGGAGATTGCTTCGTCGTTTCACTCCTCGCAATGACATGATCGATGAAAATATCTGTCCCCCGAAGCTGAAGGCCTGCCTTCACGGATCTTTTTTCCTTGACTTCAAGTCATGAAGAACTATACTCTACTCCTTTTGACTATGGCTCCAGAGGCTCGGTCGGCCATGAAAATACGCATCGACGATATCCCTGAGGAAGGTCTGGTCTTGAACTTTTCCGGGGATTCAGACATACTGTCCGAATCTTTGGTCTCTGTGCCCGTTCCTTCGGGAACAATAATAGACCCCTACATGAAGGGCCGGCTTCAAATTCCGGCCGGCAGTGGCGAGCTGTTCATGATAGGGTATATCGAGACAAGCGTTCGAATGGCTTGTTCGAGATGTTTGGCCGAGTTTTCACGGGACGTAAACCTGGACGTCAGTCTGATCTTTCGTCGCCGGGATGCGCAAAATCCGGCACAAGAGGCGGATCGGGACGAGCCGGATGGTGACTTCACCTTTTTCGAGGGCCCCGAGATCGACCCTGGTGAGGCTATTGTTCAGGAAATCCTCCTGGCGCTTCCCATGAAAGCGTTGTGCCGAGAAGATTGCCCGGGACTTTGCCCTCATTGTGGGGCGATGAAAGGTTCGCCCGAGTGCGAGTGCCCGGATCAGGATCGCGTGGACCCAAGGTGGGAAGCGCTGGAAGAGTTGAAGAAGAGGATTTCTCCATGATATCTTTACCTGGAGGGATTCAGTAGGAGAGTCGAACCCTGGTGAGCGAAGGCTTGAGCAGATCCGTGTTTTGCCTCAAGTAAGGAAAGTCGGTCCGGGAACTCTTTCGGACAGACGTATTGCTCACTCGTTGTGATTGTAGTCAAAGCCGGGCTCCTTTGAGGCCGGTGAATCATTTTGTGCAAGACCAGTACAAGGACGAGCTATGGCCGTACCGAAAAGGCGAATTTCGCGAACGAGGCGTGACAAACGTAGAACCCATCAGAAACTGAATCCGATAAACCTGACCGTTTGCCCGGAATGCGATCAGCCCATGATTCCCCATAGGATATGCCCCGGTTGCGGATTCTACAAAGGCAGAACCGTCATTGAAACCGAGTAGTGAACCAGGTATCCATGAGTGACCGAGACAACGGACAGGCACAGGACTCAGTTGCCCTCATGTTTCCCGGTCAGGGTTCGCAGTTTCCGGGCATGGGAGCGGACTTGGCTCGCGAGAGCCCCATTGCCCGGCGCATTTTTGAACGAGCCGACGACATACTCGGTTACGGGCTGAGTAAGATCATGGCCGGGGACCGGGGCGACGAGCTTCAGCGCACGGTTCACACGCAGCCGGCAGTGTTGGTTCATTCGATTGCCCTACTGGAAATCTTGCGGGACAGTGTCCCGTTGACTCCGATAATGGCCGCGGGCCATTCTCTCGGGGAGTATTCCGCGCTCGTGGCCGCCGGCGTCCTGAGTTTCGATGATGCGCTGGACATTGTGCGAATCAGGGCTACGGGGATGGACGACGCGCAACCTACCGGCATCTGCGGCATGGCCGCGGTGGTGGGTCCCGGGGAAGAGGAAGCGCGCAGGCTTGTTGAAGACCACCGTGGAGACGATGTCCTGGAGGCCGCCAACTTCAACGCGCCGGATCAGACTGTGATTTCGGGGCATTTGTCGGCAGTGAAGCGTGTCCTGGCCGCGGTTAAGGAGATGAAGAAGACCAGGGCCGTCCTGTTACCTGTGTCATCCGCGTTCCACACGCGGCTGATGGCCCCGGCACAGGGACCGCTCCAAGATCGGCTGGCATCGATTTCCCTGGAAAAGCCTGACTTTCCCGTGGTTGCCAATGTGAACGCCGCTCCTTATCCAGCGGGCGAGCATGGAAAACAGCTTCTGGTGGACCAGATAGTCAAGCCGGTCCTCTGGTCCGACTGTATCGGGACAATGAGGGAGGTCGGGGCGACAACCTTCATTGAAATCGGACCGGGAAAGGTCCTGGCAGGACTGCTTCGGAGAATCGACAGAAACATCAGGGGTATCAACGTTTCCTCTCTGGACGGAATCGAGTCCCTGAGCGGAGCCTCGGCATGAGTGACCGTCTGCAGTCACTGACTTCCCTTGAGGGCAAGACGGCCTTGGTAACCGGCGGTTCTCGTGGCCTGGGAAGGTCCATTTCGCTGGTTCTTGCCCGGGCTGGAGCTTTTGTGTACGTGAACTATCGGTCGGGTGAAGACGGGGCGAATACCACAGTGGCCGAGATTGAGACCGAACAAGGCCGGGGAATACCGGTTCAGTTTGACGTGAGCGACCCAGCCGCGGTGGACGAGGCGGTGAAGGGTGTCATTCAGGAGCACGGCGGGCTGGACATCCTCGTCAACAACGCTGGAATCTCGCGAGACGGGCTCATCGGGCGGATGAAGGATGCGGATTGGAATCAGGTGATTGAAACCAACCTTTCGGGCGCTTTCCATCTGTGCAGGGCCGCGAGCAAGGGCATGATACGGAAGAGGCAAGGCCGGATCGTCAACATAGCGTCTGCCGCCGGAGAGGCGGGAAATCCCGGGCAGATAAACTATTCCGCGGCCAAGGCCGGGCTGATAGGACTTACCAAGGCGCTGGCCAGGGAGTTGGCCCCGAGAAATGTGCTTGTAAACGCGGTTTCACCGGGTATTATCAGCGGGGGAATGAGCGACGAACTTGACGACGATCAGGTGGATGCCATTCGGACGCATGTTCCGTTGCGCCGGATGGGAACAGGGGCAGAAGTGGCCAACGCTGTGCTCTTCCTTTGCTCGGGGATGTCGGATTACGTCACGGGACAGGTGATCCGCGTCAACGGAGGGCTGTACGTGTGATAGATGCGGCTGTGACCCCCCCAACGTGCGTACAAGACAAGGTTGAGGGGCATGGGGAAAACTCGGAAACACCTAAACGGGTGCGTGAAAAGCAATATCCTGGAGGATGTCAAGAATGGACGATCTTGAGAAGAAAGTCGTGAATCTTATCGCCGAAGTCCTGGTGGACATCAACGCGGAAAACATACAGATGGACTCGAAAATCGTGGAGGATCTGGGGGCTGAGTCCCTGGATATCTACGATATGATTGCTTTGTTGGAAGACGAGTTCGATGTCGAGATCACCGACGAACAGGTGGAGAAGATCCAGACGGTGCAGGATGTCGCAGACTATTTGAGGCAGATCACCGGGGGATCTTGATCCGAACTTCTCGGAGGATCCGAGTATCTCCACTTCGGAGGGCGGTTTGGCGCACAAAGTTGTTGTAACCGGCATGGGATTGGTCACCTGTCTTGGAACCGGCCTGGAAACCAATTGGGAAGCATTGGTCGCAGGCCGTTCAGGAATAGGACCCATTACCGCGTTTGATACCACGGGGTTCCGGACCCTTATCGCGGGTGAGGTCCGGGGCGATTTCGACCCGGAGGGACGTGTTCACAAGAAGGCAGTGCGTCGTCTTGAACGGCATCAGACCTTCTGTATGGTAGCGGCCGCTGAAGCCATGCAGCAATCCGGGCTCGATTCCGATGTAGACGATCCGTACCGATGCGGATCGGTCGTGGGGTCGGGAATGGGGGGCCTTGAAGCAATCACAACGGGACAAGGCCGTTTTCTGGAAACAGGGCCTCGAACTAGAGCGCCTCTGGTCATTACCCAGGCGGCAATAAACCTGGCCCCGGGGCTGCTGTCCATCAAATACGGCTTCAAAGGGCCCAATTTCGGTGTTGCCAATGCTTGTTCCTCCGGCGCCTCGGCCATCGGGGAGGCATGTAGGGTTGTGCGGGATGGAAGCGCGGACGTGATGCTCACCGGCGGCGCCGAGGCCGTTATCACCGGTCTGTCCGTGGCCGCATTTGCCTCAATACGAGCCCTTTCTACCAGCAATGATAAACCCGAACAGGCCTCTCGCCCGTTCGATCTGCACCGTGACGGGTTTGTGCTTTCAGAAGGGGCAGGTATCCTGGTCGTGGAATCCGAAGAACATGCACGGGCGCGCGGGGCCGAGATCCTTGCCGAAATCGCAGGATATGGAGCGACGGGCGACGGTTTTCACGTTGTCATGCCCGATCCCAAGGGAGAAGGGGCTTATCGTTCCATGAAGCATGCGGTAGAGAATGCCGGGATACATCCCGAACAGATCGACTACATCAACGCCCACGGGACCGCAACCTACCACAACGACAGGATGGAAACCATTGCGATCAAGAAACTGCTCGGCAAGGCCACACGTAACGTTGCCATAAGCTCCACCAAGTCAATGACAGGGCATCTGATCGGGGCGGCGGGCGCGGTAGAGGCCGTCTTTTGCATTCAGGCCCTCCAAAACGGAGTGGTGCCGCCGACAATCAATCTGGATACGCCGGACCCGGAATGCGATTTGGACTACACCCCCAACCGCGCTGTACAACGGGATATGGAATACGTGCTCTCCAACAGCTTTGCGTTTGGTGGACAGAACGCAAGCCTTGTGTTGAAACGAGTTTGACAGGAATCATGCGTGCTATCTCCGGTCTAGATCGCACAGGACTTGATCCGGAGCCTTGGTTGGAAAAGGTTTCCCGTCGGGAATTTGTCGGCACCCTCTCGCAACATGTAAGCGGGCCGTGGAATATCTTGTGGGTGTCGGATTGAAGGAACCCCAAGCACCGACAGACCAATCGCGCAGATCAACTACGACCCTGCGCGCAAACTTTACTATGGACAAAGGATTGTGATGACGCCGCTTCAGAGAGTCGATCCGGAAGTGTTCCGCATTGTCGCCCAGGAAAGGGAGCGACAGGAAAGCCGGCTGGAGCTCATAGCCTCGGAGAATTTTACTTCACGTGCAGTAATGGAGGCCCAGGGAAGCGTCCTGACGAACAAGTACGCAGAGGGATACCCGGGCAGGAGATACTACGGCGGATGTGCAAATGCGGACGAAGTCGAGAATTTGGCCCGCTCACGGACCGAGAAACTCTTCGGCGTTGAGCACGCAAATGTACAGCCCCATTCCGGAACCCAGGCCAACATGGCCGTCTATTTCACAGTCATGGAACCTGGCGATTCGTACCTGGGAATGGACCTGGCTCACGGTGGTCATCTTTCCATGGGGCACCCCAAGAATTTCTCCGGAAAACTCTATCAGGTCGTCCCGTATCGCGTACGATCCGACAATCACACCATCGATTACGATCAACTACGGGATCTCGCCAGAGAGCACAGACCCCGCATGATTGTGGCGGGCGCAAGCGCTTACCCCAGGATAATTCATTTTGACAGGTTTGCCGAGATAGCGCGGGAGGTCGAGGCTATACTGGTGGCCGACATCTCCCACATCGCCGGGATAGTCGCTGCCGGTCTCCATCCCTCTCCGGTCCCTCACGCTGATTTTGTGACCACCACCACTCACAAGACCCTTCGAGGACCCCGGGGCGGACTGGTTCTCTGCCGACGGGAATTCGCAGCCGCGCTGGACTCCTGCATATTCCCCGGCATGCAAGGTGGTCCGCTCATGCACGTGATCGCAGCCAAGGCCGTGGCCATTGCAGAAGCATCCACCGATGAATTTCGGCAATACCAGGAACAAATCCTCGCCAATGCCAAGTCGCTGGCCGAAGCGCTACTGGAGGAAGGATTCTCACTCGTGTCAGGCGGCACGGACAATCACCTGATCCTAATAGATCTCACCGATCGGGGTATGACAGGCGCAGATGCCCAGGAAGCGCTCGAGCAGGCCAGGATCACGGTCAACAAGAATAGTATCCCTTTTGATCCCTTGCCGCCTGCCAAGGCATCTGGAATCCGTATCGGAACCCCGGCCGTTACTACTCGATCCATGGGTCGGGACGAAATGCGACTCATAGCCGCCCTGGTATCAAAGGTCTTGACAAACCCCGGAGATGAGACGATGATCCACAAAATCAAAGGCCGGGTAACTGAACTGGTCGGGAAGTTCCCCCTGTACGGCCGTGACCGAGAGGCAAACATCTGATGCACGACACTAATAGAACAGACTCCTCCTTGAAGTGGTTCCCTCGAGAACGCCTGGACGCTGATTTCCCGATGGCGCTGTGGCTGGCCGGCCTCTGGTTCTATCTGAAGAGCTTCCTGTACATCTGTTACCTTTACATGCTGGGCCTTGATCCAACCCCGTACTCCACACTGGCCAAGATGGAAATCGGCTATTTTGCCGTGGCCTTCATCCCTGCCCTGCTGTTGGGAATGGCCCTCTGGAATCAACGGGAGAAGTTCATAACACCGGCAATCCTGTTCCTCCTCGTCGACACGCTCATGTTGATCTTGCACGTCATGCGGTTGGCCCAAGCCAAGCTCCTGGATTCAGACCTCACACGAGTACTGGAGTACGGAAGCTTGGCCCTGAACGTCATCGCACTGTGCTGGCTCATAGGGTACCTCTGGGAAAAGAAGGTGCGCGCCGGCTGACCCTCATTGTCCAACTCTGACACCGGATTATTGTGGGAAACTCATTGATGGGGCTTCGTTATTTCTTGAGGTTTCGCAACCGTTTTCAGACCCTGATGGAGCATTACGGCAACCGCGTTGATCAGGTGAAAACCGTGTCCTGGAGCACGCTCCCTCGGCGAATCCGGCAGACTCCTTCCGATGGGCCCTTTATAGTCACCTTCCCTTCGATCCTATAGCAGTCTTCAAAAGCTCTCATACCAATGCGCAATCAAGAGAGTGAGATCGGTTTCTTGGGTGCCACTGCCGGCTTGCCCAGCAGTGCCCTTTATCACATGTTTGAAAGCGCATCGGTATCACGGATTGGCAGGCTGGAAAGCCTGCCCCACAGGAAGAAGTTTCCGAGGAATCCGAAACTAATTTCGAGAACTACTACAGTATGAAAACTCCAGCCCCAAGCCGGCTCGGAGTCCCGAAAGGACGAAAGATAATAGCCCAGGGATTTATCCCTGGGTGTGAAATCCATTCCCCACCGGGAGTCCCGAAGGGACGACACATAGCGAGCGCGTAATGGTTCTGTCGTCCCTGCGGGACTCAGGTGTTCTGCAATGGCCCTTACCCTGGGATGAATCACCGGGCTATTTTCTGACGCCCCTTCAGGGCTACGGTCTTTCGAGATAACCGTTCACCGTGAACAGTACAAGCTCCCGGAATTACGTATGGGGGAGGTTTGGAGGGGGAGCTACTGGGCGTAGGGCCAATTTGCGAGCCGGTTGGTGTGGGAGCTTCGAAAAAGGTTTTGGGCTCATGCTTTGCACGGGAACACGGGAATATCGAGGGACGGCCCACTTGGTCGAAGAACGGATATATCGTGGAGAACCTATTAACACCAGGTCGAGTGGGCCCTTCGTTCTCGGCGGGCGCAGAACCGCTTCAAGCCCGGTGAACCATTATAACTGATGCGTCGAATCAGAGCTCGGGTTCCGATGTCCCGTCAAGAAGTTGAATAAAAGCGGTGGCAAATCGATGGGCATCCCCGGGCCAGCGAGCGGAAACATAATTGCCGTCGCGCACCACAAACCCTCTTGACAGCTTCCCCGGTCGATCTCGGAGTATTGGTGTCGGTCCAGGAATAAAATCATCAGGCGCGGCCAGCGCCGCGGTCACTTCCTCCTGCACTGTTACCGGATATGTTCGATAATAGTCGCCCAGCCACAAACAGGTCAAAGCCCAGCCTGTGAGCTCCAACATCTTGGTCAACGACGTGGTCTTGCGGCCATGAAGAATTGACTTGCCCGTCTTGTTTGATGTGCATCTCGCAGCCAAAAGAACACCATGGCAAATTGCGCCCGTTGGTTTATTGGATTCGAATATCTCGCATACAAGTCGCTGCAAAGTTTCAGATTCCAGATACTCTTTCATGCCCGGGGCATGACCACCAGGAAGAATCACGCCGTCGACGTCGTCCGGCGCGAGATCAGCGTATGGGACCGGTTCATGGAACAAGGGATCATTCACCAGATCGCTATAGGCCTTTAGGGCGAGATGATCCGCCATCAGAAGCCGTTTAAGAATTCCAAGACCTTCTCCGGTGGTCATTCGCGGATCAGCCTCTCCGGGCTTTCCGTCGGGTGTGCTGAACCTGACCTCGTGTCCCGCGTTCGTGACCAATGCCCACGGAATGGCAACCTCTGTGGGATCGAAATCAAACCTTGGCAGCGGAATCAAGATCTTCATTACACCTCTCCATTGTTGCAAAATCTTATTGGCGGGAATTATTCCGCGGTATCCTCAATGCAGGCTGTTTCGGACCATTGACCGGCCGTCCGATGGCTCTCGAAGCCCGAATTCCAACGGACGCGTCTCTGAAAATGGATCAAGGCTGCCAACTATCACCCCTAATAGGGGACAACGAACTATGAGAGTCTTGGGGCAGCTTGTCCGCGGCTTCGCCCCGGATGAGGCCGGCGGTTCTGCAAATACCTCAAGAATCCAGTCATCTTTGGAGGGGAGGCCCAAGCCGGCTCGGAGTCCCGAAGGGACGACAGATAGCGAGCGCGTGATGGTTCTGTCGTCCCTTCGGGACTCGGGTGTTCTGCAATGGCCCTTACCCGGCGATGAATCGCCGGGCTATTTTCTGACGCCCCTTCAGGGCTACGGTCTTTCGAGGTAACCGTTCACCGTGAACCGTACAAGCTCCCAGAATTACGTATGGGGGAGGTTTGGAGGGGGAGATGAGTCGCCCCCTCCATTCTCACCGGGCGCAGAACCACTTCAAGCCCGGTGAACCATTACCTTTCGAGAAAGAAGCGAGAAAGAAGCGAGAAAGAAGGGGCACGCCAATGAGTCAATCCTTGATCACTTTTGAGAACCCCTATAGTAGCTCCATTTCCTGATTTGAGCATACGACACCCGCTGCCCCGCTGTCAACCACAACTCTTGAGAACGAGCCTTCACCCGAAAACTCCCCCGGGTCATTCACAATACAAGAGTTTAAAATGAGGACTTGGGTCGGCGACCGAGGCCGCGGTTCGGCCGACGGCCGACGGACGAAGAGGTTCCCGACCTATACGGTATCGGTTCATTGCGCGAGGAAACAACCGCTGAAGTCGAATCGCAAGGAATGCTCCAATGGCTTCCTGTCCTCGCGGGGTCAGATGAACCGAGTCACGGAAATAGGTGTGTCGAGGCCTCAATGCAGATCTGCTCCACTGATCCAAGTCGATGAGACCTGTTCCAAATCTTTGCGCGGCCGCTCGAATCGCCTGGTTGTATCTGTCGGTGAGCTTGGCCAGCACATATGGATTGTCCGTAAAATGCGGCAGATGGCCCTTTTTGAGCGCTTGGTCGGCAGGACGGGCCTCCTCCATGACAAACAGTCCCGGCAATGTCATCAGGACCACTCTGCTGCCCGTGGATCGCATTTGAGTGACAATCTGCGCCAATTGCCCCACAAACCTCTCAGGCACGTACGATTCCAGGTGGACCACCTCCCGCGAAGCTCTGACCGGATGCTTCGGCTTGGCATAGAGATCCGCGGCCTGTTCCAGCGGGTCGCGGAGTTTGGAACGCGCGAAACGCGCCACTTTGGCAACAAAGCCCATAGTCCACAGCGGAAATCTTTTGAATTCAAGGTCACCGTAGATAACGTTCCAACCCAATAGAATCAATGTGATGTCAGGTTTCACGGCCTTGAAGTGGGCCATGCGCCACAACACATTCACACACCCGTAACCTTCCACTCCGCCGTTCACCACCTCTGCGTCAACGCCGGCCGCGCACAGGCTCCGATCCAGGCTTCTCGGATAGGAAAAGTAGTCAAAGTGAGTCCCAAACGTGCAGGAGTCCCCGATGGCAAGAATCCTTAAACACTTACCATGTACGTTCATTTCCGGGCCCTTGAATCCGGCCGAGTTGATCTGAAATATCACCTGGTCCTTTTCAATCCCGATATCGTTGCCGGCTTTGCGAATCAGGCCCAGCGCGGCATCGGATCTTTCCTTTAGCCAGTCCAGTTCCTTCCGGAATGTCTGTCTAAATCCCGGGCTCAAGATCCAGTTGGAGGCAGTGTTCGGATCAGGCTTTTCGTAAGGATGATGTTGGGACCAATCCACGGGCCGATATGGCCTGATGAAGTCGATGATCGCCAGACCAAGGTAGGCCGACACCTCGATGATGACCATTGTGAAAGCCACTAGAATCAAGCTGAAAACCACGTGCTTTCGTGAACGCCCCTCAAAGATCGTTCGATGGACCGGCAAAGAAACCCCTCCCGGATGTGATGCCGGACTGTCGGGGCGCCGAGATATTGATGCCGTCGTGGTGACGGCCCGGTGGACCACGGTACCCCAAAGTCTCGGGGTCCATTATAGCAGTTTCCAAAACTTCTGACCGAATTGCAGGCTGGAAAGCCCACCCCACATGACTGATTCTCAGAGGAATCCGGAGATTGCTTCGGGCTCACGCCCTCGCAATGACACTTTCGAGAACTGCCACAAGTGAGCCCAGGCTTTGCTTTGACGACAAAAGGCCGATAAACAGAATAGGTGCATGAATTTGCTAGAAAGTTACCATGAAAAAGCTTTTGACCCATTGAAAAATCTGTGTTATTATTAGTACAGTTCGTTATCACATTAATTTAAGTCAATTAGACTGATCTGTTAAATACTTATCGAGGTTACCGTGGTATAGCCCAAAGTTTTGACTACAATGAACCAATTACCGGGGCCCAGTCGCGCACCGTCCATCAGAGTCCTCAAACCGGGCTTCGACCACAGTAATGAAGCAGCCGCACAATCGGACGCGACCGCGCCAATGGAGCAAGCTCATGTCTGAAAACACGTCTCAGTCCTATGTTGAGGGATTACCAGGTTCCGGTTGTCGCTCAGAGACATCATGCGCTCAAGGAGTGGGCCATTCCGCATCCCGGCAACATGACCAATTGGAAGAGTCGGAGGCAATTTCACCGGAGTGCAGGCAGTCCCGATTGGAGCCCCCCTGTGTTTCTGCTTTGCGTGAGAGCGACTATGGCGATCTTGTGTACGACCCGGGCCATGGCACGATCCTCCGTGTGAGCCCTCCGAATCAGAGCAAGATTACCAATTCAGGGGTTGGGGGTTTGTGGGATTCAAAGAGGCCGCCGGAATCTGAGCAAGGTTCCGACTGCGAAGCTGATTTGGGTCTGAATGCGGATCAAGATGAAAGAGGAAAGGCCATAGACGATCTTCGGGACTGCCCGGGCCGGCAAGTGCGCTGCGACAGGACGGGCGCTCTTGAAGGCCGAGGCTCACCACCCGGAGCATCAAAGCCGGCAACCGGGCGGCGTTTCCAAGGTGCTCGATATTGGGTCCTTGTCGTCTTGTCGGGCGCTCTTGCGCTCCTGTATTACACGGTCTATCTGGACCGGTACCAAGTGGAAGCGCGCATCCTTTGCCCTGGAACTGTTTTTCAAGAGGGTCCATCCAGGCCGGTTTCCCTTGAAGAGGAGATTCGCATTCTCAAGAGTCCGGGGCTGGCCCAGTTGGTGGCAATGGACATTATCAAGCGCGATTCACCGGTTCCGACCGCTTGGCCCGTCAAAGCCGCGGCTGTGTCGAGCCTGCCCGCGTACCAGGAACTGCCGGTGTTTTTTGCGGCGGAGGAAGAACTCACGAACGTCGGTGCGTTCCTGGAATGGTTTCCCGCTGCAATGTCCGTATCATCCAATTCTGCGAGCGGGATCATTTCAGTGTCGTTCACCGGACGCGCCCCGGCATTCCTCAGGGCCGTGCTGGATTCGCATTTGCGGAACTACAGGCGGCACAGGACAGTCCTGATTTCTCAGCAGAAGAAACACAGCAGGCAAGGCGAGTCGGTGGTTGTGCCGGGTCGATACGCAATAGGTGAGAACGCGTCTGAACGGTTGCAGACAGTTCGGCTTCAGGTAAAGGGATGCGAATTGGCGCTTCGCCAAATGAAGTCGGGAAAAGGAATCTTCAGAGGTTTTGTCCCTGAGACTTATCTCAAGGCCATGCCGTCCTTGAAGATAATCCAATCGAAGATAGTGGAACTGGAAATTGAGAAGATGACTCTCGCGGCTCGATTCAAGGCCGGCAGCCGGGAAATCCGTGCGAAAAGCGAGCAGATTCGAAACCTGAGAAACGTCATGGGGGAATGTGTTACGGGACACCTTGCTTTTCTAAAGAGTATTCAAATGGTTATCGCGGCAGAGGTCAATGAACTCAAGCGCGGTACCGGTCCTGTGGTCTCGCACAAAAGACTCGACGAGGCCCCTTTCTTGCACACCGTATCCACCGACGGACACTTCCAGGGAGGCAAGGAATGGCCCGACTTGCTCGAACAGCCCTACATATCGAGAAGGCCGTTGCTCACGTGGATACGCGAGCACGCCGGGAGAATCTTCAGAGGGCAGTCTCTCAGTGTAGACACCAAGATCCGGGAAGCCGGTGGAGAGTGGGTTCCAAGGCCCGCGCCCTGTTTTCCTCCAAAAGAAGTGTCCCGGGCAGTAGATGACGTGTCCTGGAAGCAAGAAGCGCTATTTGGCCCGGGGGGCCGGACAACGACGCTTCTTGGCCTGGAGGGAGCGTCCGTTGTGAAAGAGTCCGGCTCACCAGTGCGGCCGGTGGACACGAGTCGACTTCCTCACCGGCTCGGACTGACTCCGACGATAACGGGTTCACAGTTGTCCATGGCCGCGACGCTGAACAAGATAGGGGGTTACGATGGTGATTCTTAGGCAATTTCTTGCTCGATCACTGTCCCGGCAAGGCGCGGCTCTTCTTTTCACGGCAATTGTAGTCTTGGGTTCAACCGTGGGATCGAACGCCGCTCCACTGGAGTATTTCACCCGCGTATCAGTGAACACAGAGGGATACATCTGTCGGATAGACGGAAGGATGGGACTTGGTCAGGAGATTGGTGGGATAGGAACACTCAATGATTTCCGCACCGATCTGGGGCTTCCGGCTGATCAATGGGCCTTGCGTCTTTGTACGGCGATTCGTCCTTTGCAACACCATGAGTTGAGGCTGTACGGTTCGATTCCTGAGAGCTATGAGGGAGGCAGAATACTGGATAGAGACCTGGTCACTCCCAACAATCGCTACCCGGCCGGAACGGAGATCGAATCGGAAATGGCCTATGCGTCGTTCGGGTTCGGCTATGACCTGGACTTCCTGATAGGGCCCCGATACTACACAGGCTTGCACGGTGATCTTAAGTACTTGCACTCCATGGTCCGTTTCCGTGACGCTGCCGGGCTGGGACTTGAAGATGTCATTTACGTGGATGAGTTACTACCGTGCCTGGGGGTCCATGTGGAGGCAATGTTTCCTGCTATTGGAAACATTTTCCGAGGGCCTCTGCGCCCGGGCGGATTCGCGCGCATGACCTACGGAATCTCACCCAACTATCTGAACTACGTGGACGTCTCAATAGGCCTTACCGCTGACATAGCCGGGGCCTGGGGCCGCCGATTACATGTGCGAGTGGGATTTGAGCACGAGACCTTTTTTCACCAGCAGGAATTCTTTTCCGGGAAAGCCCTGGAGTTCAAGAGAAACGGTGTGCTCATTTCAGTCACAGGGACCTTCTAAAGCCGGGTTGCGGGCCGAGCCGAGAGAGCAGCTCCCCAACCGGGGTTCAAAGTAAGAATGTCGAGGGCATACCCATGCTAACGGGCAAAGACAAAATGCGCATCATCAGCAAGGAAATCCTGTTCCGAATCTTCCACAGGCAGCACGCGTTGATCCTGGCCATGATCTTTGTCGTGAGCGGATGCGTGATTCCTGCTCACCGAGGTGTAGTCAATGAAATCCCACCGTGTGCGGTGCAATTCGTGACAAGGCATTTCCCTGTGCCGCTCTACCGTCTCGCAGAGGGAGATGTTCTGGAATTCCTGTACCTGACCCTGCCGTCCGTCCGTTCGGAGCCCTACAAGCTGTCAGTGGGCGATCAGGTCGATGTGGAGTACCACTTCCACCCCCAGATGAATCGAACTGTTCGTGTACGGCCTGACGGCAAGATAAGTATTCCACGCAAGGATGATGTTGTGGCCGCAGGGTTGACCGCGGGTCGACTGAAGAGAAAGCTGACGAGAATATACGCCGATATTCTGAGAAAGCCGGAAATCACCGTCTCGGTTCGTGAGTTCAACGCGAGGCTGGCCGAGCTCCAGCGGGCCCTGGCCACTGCTCCTCACGGACAGGCAAGGCTGGTCACAATCCGTCCGGACGGCCATATCTCTCTGCCGCTCATTCCTAATATGGGGGCGGCCGGACGAACCGTACCGGAGATCACAGCCGAGGCAAACACGCGTTACGCGAAGCTGATCGGCGACATGAAGGTTTCCGTGTTTCTCAAAGAAGTAGCAGGCAATCTCATCTTTGTTGACGGAGAGGTCAAGAACCCTGGTGTGTTCAACATCAAGGGCCCGAGGACCGTACAGCACGCAATCGCAATGGCCGGGGGAACCACCGATGCCGCGGAACCACGCTCGGTTCTCGTGATTTCCAGATCGCCGAAAGGAAAGTTTCTTACCAGGGTTACCGATCTGGCTCACCTGAGATCCAGCGGCGACTATCTGCTGATGCGGAACGATCTCGTGTACGTTCCCAAGAGCATGATAGCTCGCGCAGACATATGGGTAAACCAGAACATCACGAAACTGCTGCTGTTCAATGGCTGGGGCCTGGGTCTGACCACGGATTTGGGCAGAACCACGACCAGATAGAGGTCTAATACCAAGTTGCGTTCAAAGAAGTACAGTGTACAGGCGAGGGACCGAGTCTCAAAATCCCCCCTTGCCCCCCTTTGAAAAAGGGGGCAAGGGGGGATTTCTTCACTTTGAGCACAGGAACCGGATCTGATACCAACTTCCATCGCAAGAAGGCTACAACGGAAAGGACTTTCATGTTTCGTTGTGCCTATGCTTATAGGCATGCAAGTTCCTGTGAGAGCGCCTACAACGGGCGCTCTTCCAGTGCAGGGTCGCGGGTTCCCTGAAGCCTTGATCCCCACTTGTCCACTGCAACCCACGGATCCAAATTCCCCTTCGTAATCATGCGGAACGTCCGCAGCCCGTCTCCGGCAGTAAGCGCGGTCCGTCGAAGCATGAACGGATTGCAGCCCGCTGAGTTAAGCCCCGTGACCGCGGTGACCGCGTATTCGTAACCCACTTGCTGTGCCGCCTCAGCTATTGCAGGAGAGAAGTCGCGCATCGTGCCGTAAGGATATGAGAGTCCCCTGGGCGCAACGCCTATTTCTTCAGCAATCCTCGCTAGCGACATGGCAAGTTCCTCACGAATTCCGCGCGGGCTCAGTTCCCCCAGGCTGCGGTGACTGACCGTGTGTGAACCGATCGAGAACCCCGCCGCCGCAAGATCCCTGACCTCCTGCCACGTCAGGAAGCGCTGCCCCGCAGCCTGCGCGGGCTCGTCCAGCAGTCCCGTCACAACGAAAAAGGTCGCGGGGATCTTGTATTGCAGCAGAATTTCGCAAACGCCGGACGCAGATTCCGCGTACCCATCATCAAAGGTGACCGCAACGGATTGCCCGGGGGAAGACCCGTCAGCGCACAGGCTGGTCACCAGGTCTCCCAATTCGACAATCCGGTAATTGTCCGCGAGAAAGGCCATATGGTCTTTGAAATGCTCGGTCTTGACGGTAAAAGAGTCCTCGGGTCTGTCTGAGATTCCGTGATACGTGAGAATCCTGTGTCCCGCGCGGAATGTGGAAGTTCGACGGTATATGAAGCCCGCGCCGGATAGGGCCGTGCCCCATTCTACGAGCCACTTCAAACATCTCTTGATTGCCCAGCGAGGAGTCATCTTTCCCTCACGGAATGTGAACTGTAGACCCGGACGGGATCATATGGCAGTTGCCGGAAGTTCTGTCTGATTGCAAGGTGATCCCCCCTCACCCTAACCCTCTCCCGCCAGGGGAGAGGGAAAAGGACTCCCCTCCCTTGACGGGAGGGGCTTGGGGAGGGTGACATCTTCGGCGCGAAGTTCGATGCGGAAGACTATATCAGCAGTCCCTCCGGGACTCGAATCGTAAAGCGTGGGGCGTAAGTTAACGCATATCGGGATTTCCCCTCTGTGAGCCTCGGAACCGGATTTGAAATATCGGCCAACTTCTTGGACACTTGCCATAGGTCGGTTGTTCCGGGCGACACGGCCTGCCCGGTCGTCGAAGAGAACTGCTCATACGCGTCCAAGGGCCTCAGTACGCGCCCTTTCCCTGGAGGACAACCACGATGGTCCTCAGAAGGATCTTGATGTCGAGGAACAGGGAATAGTTCTTGACATAGTAGAGATCCAGGTGGACGTTCAGGTGCATCGGCAGATAGCTGCGGCCGGAAATCTGCCACCATCCCGTCATTCCCGGGGGGACCGCAAGCCTTTCCCTCTGCCAGTGGTCGTATTCCCTGGCGATAAAAGGCTGTTCCGGCCTCGGCCCTACTAGAGACATTTCCCCCTTGAACACGTTTATGAGTTGGGGCAGTTCATCAAGAGAGGTGCGCCTCAGGAATTTCCCGACCCGGGTTACACGAGAGTCCTCTTCCGACTTGTAAATGAGGGGCCCTTCTTCGTGCTCGGTTGCCACCTGGTCCTGGAGATCTTCCGCTCCCACGATCATGGACCGAAACTTGAGCATTTGAAAGAGCTTGCCGTTCTCTCCCACTCTTTCCGCGCGATGAATAGCAGGCCCGGGAGAGTCAAGCCTGACCGCAACCCAGATCATAAGGAACAGGGGCCAGGTCGCCATGAGCATCAGCGTGGCCACGGTCAGATCGAAGATCCTCTTCACCATGCGTTCCGGCCCCTGGATAATCGGTTCCCGAATGCCGATGACCAGCGAGTTCCCAAAGTTTTCCACCTCGGAACGCAGGAGCGCCAGCATTCCCAGGTCGTGGGAAAGGTACACTCGCACCGGTAACAGATCCAGATCCCGAATCAACTTGTCGGTCAGTTGTGAACGACTTTCCGGAAGGGCTATCACCACCAGATGAACGTCGTATTCTTGCACGAGTCGGGGCACTTCGTCTACCTGACCGACAAAGGGAGCGGGCAATGGGCCCTGGAAGCTCCAATCGTTGTCCGCGAATCCGACGACTTCGTAAATCGAACCGTGATCCTCGAGTATTGTCGTGGCAAGGTTGATAGCGTTTTGATCCGACCCCACCATTAGAACGTTACTACGGCGAACTCCCTTGAGCGCTCTTCCCAGATAGCGAGTCAGGCCGTAGCGCGTCACCAAGAGAACGAAAAAATTGCCCACGCTGAAGTAAAGGACCACCATTCTGGACATTTCGCGGTACGTGAAATAGAGAAATCCTCCAAAAACGAGGATCGCCAAGAGGTACGATACGGTGAAGCGACCCAACTGCTTTGAGAAAACCGGAATGTTGGCCAGAGCGTACACGCCGGTCATACCGAAGAGCAAGCACCAAAGGCACGGGACCGTCAGGTATACGGCCGGGATTCGATAAACCGCGGCAGACTCAACTATCCGGCCGGGTAGAATCGGCCTCAACTCTACCGCGAGAGCGAACAGCATGAGCGTTAGAAGCATGTCCGTCAGTATCAGAAAAGTCCTGTAGGGTCTATACTCTTTGTACATGGCAAGACAGCGGTTATTCCAACACCATTTCAGGGATCCTGGTCGGGCCCGGATGTCAACCACCCGGACATGTATGAAAAGTATCAGGCCCCCCCTGGTATTGCAAGTCATCCACGTAGGCAAAATTCCCAAAAAGAAAGGGGCGGGAGCAATTTACTCCCGCCCCTCAGGTTATCGATATTACGATAGCTTACGGCGTGTACCAGATGGGAGACGAGTAAGCCCGTTCCTGAATTGTGGCCGGATATTGCTTAGGATGCGGCTTGTTCAGTGCCACCGCGTCATAGAGCGTATGCCTGGGAGTCGGGATCTGCAGCACCCGCACGTAATAGAATGCGTCCCGACCGGGGTCGAATTCAGGGTCTTTCCAGACGGCTGCCAGTTGAGCGTCACCGATGGAGTCGGTCCAGGTGGCGGTTTTCAGATCAACAGTGTTGCCCACGGGCTTGACCTTGCCCCTCTTGCCGACTTTGCGCCCATCTGAAGCTGCCACATTAAAGATCTTCTCATGCGGCTTGCCGTCTTTATCCACCCAACCCTTTATGATCTGGATACGGTCCAGATTAGCGTGGTTCGGGTCCTTCACCGCGCGAATGAGAAAAGTCGGCGCCTTGCCCTTGGGCGCCTTGCTCAGATCACCGCCCATTGGGACACCTTTCTTGTATCCGATATCGGCCGGGCTCTTTGCCTGAGCATCTGCAGGAGCAAAGTCCCATCCGCCGAAAAGTCGCAGTCGGATGCGGGTTCCTGTGGTGGCATAGGTCTCCTTGCGGCGGAACGCGTCAAAAATGGACTCCCGGTTGTTTTTCTCAGCCCAAACAGCGGCCAGACCGGCTGCGCCCATGTCTGCGCCGTAAGTCTTGGGGGGAACGAGCAGCTTTTTTGGGTCAAGGGTATTCTCCGGCGTGGAATCCAGGCCCATCTTGCCCCAGAAGTTGTCCTCCTCCGAAGAAGACATGCCGGTATGGGAATCCGTGGAGCCGATCATACCGAATTTGTATGGATTGGCGCCGATCCTTGCTTTAATGGCAAGTCCACGCATCAGCGCGGCTCGGGAGTAGTCTCCCACTTTGGCGGTGCGATCTTTGTGCTTCGCGACGTATTTCCTATCTTTGTCGCTTAGCTTGCCAAGGAAAGCGTCATCGAATAGTGGTATGGATTTTCCTTCCCCAACCTCAATGTAGTGGTCGTATGTCTCAAAGTCGGCAAATTCGTCTGTGGGGGATAGGATCGGGTGCGTTTCGGAATCACCCTTGATCTGGGTTGTTTCAACAATCGGCTCCCAGCGCATGCGCGACTCAGCATAGGCCTTTGTTATGGGTTTGCCGTCGCTGTCCGCGATGGGGAACATGAATCCCTTACTGATGTTCTGGTTGTGAGGAATAGCTACAAAGTTCGTTCCAGTATCCTTGGAGGTAGCGTCAAGCCACTTCCAAAGCTCTTCCGGTTTGGGACTGTTGAAAGAGGTGTACGGGAGGAATTTCGCTCCGTTCGCTTTCCCCTCCCGTATGAAGATCACCCGGTGCAAGTTGGCGCCGGCGGGTGTAGATGACCATTCCCAGCCCAGGAACGTGGTAAACTTGCCCGGGTCGTAATGCCGTTCAGCAGCGTCCATAATCTCAGTCCAAACGCTTCTGTTCACCTTTTCCGAATTCAAGGACGGGGGAGGCTTCAAGGTATTAACAAATCCGATCAACTCGCCGAACACCTCAGTCTCCTTGCCTTCCTTGAACATCTTCAAATAGCGTTTTCCAATATCAGTGTCGGCAAACAAAGGATCGCCCTGCAACAGTTTGGGAATAACTCCCATGAACTCACCATGGTCTGCCACTACGAGGAAATCCAGGGGGGTCTTGATCTGAATCTTGGCCCGATGGTACGGATGCACCACCGGCAGTCCCTTGGCGTACCGGTAAGCAGTGTCCGGATCAGCGGTGCGGTTTTGCATGAGATACGCGTCCGGTGAGTAGGACGTGTGAAGATGTGTGTCACCGAAGAACACTTCAGTTTTCCGCATTTCACCGGCCTGAGCCGGAATCGCCAGAGCCACCGCCAAAAACAGTGGAAGGATTCTCAACGTGAAGTCTTTCTTCATCATTTCCCGCCTCCTTGACTCCAGCATCTCACTGGAAAATAATTTCATTTGCCTTAGAGATGACCGAGCAACGCTGTTTCATGGGTTGGTCGGGAGCCGCGCACCGACCGGCCCTTTTTCGTGTGTTCCACCCTCAGACCTTCGACCCTATCGGGTTTGTGCATGCCACTCTAGTCTGACGCAGCAAGGGTGTCAAGTCTCCCCGCCGGCAGAATGGCTGGATAAACTACATGAATAACCCCGTTACTGACCCTTGTGTCAGCAAAGATCACTTTGGCCTTTTCCACAAACAAGGAACCATTCTCCACACTGATCGTTAGTTTTTGATTATTCATTGTCTTGGTCGAATCCAACTCAAAAAGGTCTCTCTTCATGAGTTTTCCCGGCACAATGTGATTTGAGAGAAAACGTCTCAGGCGCTCCCTATTCTCGGGCTTGAAAAGGCCTTTCAATACTTGCTCCGGTAAGGAGTCGAAGGCCTGATCAACGGGAACAAAGAGCGTGATCGGTCCCTTGTCCTCTAGAGTCTTCGACAAGCCGGCCGCCTTGATCGCTTTCCAAAACATGCTGAACTTGTCCGCAGGGAGCTCATCCGCAATGGAAGGGAGCCGCGTTTTGAGAGGAACGATCCTGATCGGTTCCATGACATAGTATTTGTTGATTAAGGAGAACCGCGCCGCGCCGAGTTGAAGGTTGGGCGTGGGTAGGGGAGGGTGCACTTTCCTGAGCCTTCCCAATACGTTCACCCATCCTTCCGGTAGGTCGGTCTTGCCGTAGTGGTTGAGCCGAAATCCCACCACCATTGCATCGGCCAAACAACAATAAACCAGGGGTCTTACCAGGGCCACATGACCTTGCCGGTCCAAATGCGACGATCGCTTGATCCATCCGGCAGTTACAAAGAGACTGTCTGAAACATTGTACTTGGGCTCACGGACCGAACTATGAAGCGCGATCAAATCAATTGTTTTGAACTTGCTCCCTACGAATGAGGAGGATTTCTCAAGGTCCGGTCGAATCGGTGTAATCAATGCGTTAATGTTCTTTGAAAAAGGCAGGCCTAGAAGCACAATGAGGGCCAACAATGCGAAAATCATGATTGCTGAGTATGTAGGTCTCATGGCGGATGTAAACAGGGCCGACAAGCCCATTGCAAGAATGACAATGGCGCCGCCCGCGGTCAACCACATGAATTTGGGGTTCATGAGGAGCCAGTAATCCCCGAATAGGGCAAACCAGCCTGTGCTCAAGCCCAAGAGGATCAACAGCAAACCTTGCAGTTTTTCAAGAAATCCGGCCACATCCGCACCTACATAAACATACCGTACGCAAAAGACAGAATAAAGACCAGCAAGGTCGGCACTATCAGGAGCGCCACAAACAACCGACGATGGAACGTACCCGCATACATGCCTATCAGCTTCAGGTCAACCATCGGCCCAATGGTCACAAATGCCAACTGAGCCGCCTGGGGAAACGAGACGAACGAGGCTGCTACAAACGCGTCCGCCTCTGAACAGATGGACAAGAGAACGGCCAGGATCATCATTCCACAGATTGACAGAATAAGACTGCCGCCAAAATACGTGAATACTTCCTGAGGAAGAAATGTCTTAAAGAAAGCCGCGGCAAAAGCGCCCAGGACCAGGAACTTGCCCATTTCCAGAAAATCAAGGGCAGCATGGTTCAAGGTGTGCGTTACCTTTCCAAAGCGGGTCGGGCCCGGGTCGGACTGCACGCGGCAGCCTTCGTGGCTCTCGAAGCGGTGACGGCCATGATCGTGACCAGCAAGTGAACTCTGATCATGGTCGGTAGACTTCAGGATATGTGAGCTATGGGCTCGTCGTACAAACAAGCCCAGGGCCGCCGCGACGATTGCGGCTATCACAATACGTCCTACAACCATAGTGAGATTCCCACGGAAGGCTACATATGTTGAAGCCAGAACCAAAGGATTGATGATCGGCGCGGCCAACATGTACGTAACGGCCACATACGGCGGTACACCTTTCAGGATGAGCCGGCGCACAATCGGCACCACTCCACATTCGCATGTCGGGACAAGAAACCCCGCGGTGAGGCCCAAAGCCACTCCACCGGGAAAATTCCCGGGTATGAACCGGCTGATCCGTTCAACAGGAACGTACACTTCTATGACCGCGGAAACGAGTGCTCCAAGGGCCAAGAAGGGCATACCTTCCAGGAAGATAGCTGTTGCGATGGATGCAAAGATGTGAAAGTTATCGCTGAATTCCATAGACTCAGGGCCCGGCTGTCTTTAGTGTACTTGTGCGGACGATGTCTTCGTACGGCGCGCAGCATGCTGCGCCCTCTTGGATTGTTCGTAACCGGCCAAATGTAAACATACACGCTCAGGCTTAAGCGATCAAGACCGCGGGTATCTTCACGTACAGTAATGCGCATTGATATTCGGTGCTAAGATCACCCTCCCCCTACCGCTCCCGTCAAGGGCTTACTCTTACCCACACGTGACACCGTGGGTGGTGTAAAAGGGAGAGTCAGTCGTCCCACCGGGACTTAAGGAAGGGAAATTGTGGTGGTTTCTTTTACCCGGCCATAAATGACCGGGCTACTATCAGATGCCCCGACGGGGCATGAAGAGGTGTCCCGTAGGGACACTGGAAAGTAGCCCGGTGCTTCAGCGCCGGGTTCCTCAATCCACTCTAACCCTGTCTGAGAGTCCCGGAGGGACGACAGAATGCGAGCGGCGCCCGCGGTGTCACGTGTGTCCGAGTGTAAGCGTCAAGGGAGGGGGGATTCCAGCCGTAGAACCCATTTTCAATGCGTGGCACTATAGCTGTTCAACAATGTGCGGCTCAATAAGAAAGGCGTCTTAAATCATGGGACCAGTCCCGGAATGGCGATTGCAGGTTGGTTTCTCGTGATACTCGGTATGATACGCAAGTTGCGTTCAAAGAAGTACAGTGTACAGGTGAGGGAGCGAGTCTCAAAATCCCCCCTAACCCCCCTTTTTCAAAGGGGGGCAGGGGGGATTT
>CAZGNL010000044.1:0-34535 GCA_964527475.1 uncultured Syntrophaceae bacterium | reverse complement strand
ACTCAGTTCTGCGCGAATGCAACTTCATTGGAAGTTCCCCCTCACCCTAACCCTCCCCCCATTTTGGAGGAGAGGGGACTCCTCTTGCTCCCTCTCCCTCTGGGAGAGGGCTGGGGTGAGGGCTTTCCGGATAACCGGCGCCTCACAAATTTGCGCAGCATCCAGCACGTAGGATGGGATGACCGGAGGGAACTCCCATCGGTCGAGGCTTTCACTCCACACCTCACCCGGACAATTCCTCGATCTATGGGGTTCGCTTCACTCACCCCATCCTACAATCTGTCACGTTATTCGCCCGCTTCAATGTCAAGCACGTACACGAATTTGGGGGACACCATACTTATTTGACCGAGGTGTTCGCGGAGCCTTTTCGCCCAGGTTTTCCGCGTCGTAACGGGTGGGGGTCAGGTCTTGTATCTTGATCGGATTCATGGCAAGGATGACTCATGACGAGGCTGCTGAGAATCGAGTTTCGGGGAGCGATTTGTCATCTGACTTAAGCGCGGTATGGTGCATGGCTGAGGCAAATTCTGTGTAGTTCCGGACTATCGACTCAAATTCTCCTCTCACTACTTGAAAAGCGACCCCCCTTTTCTTCTGATTAGGTCTATCCCTCTTGGATTGACCCTCTAACCCTTAAATGTATCTATGATCTTGATGGGAAATGATTGAATCAAGTGACAGGCAGGGAATCGTTTCAGATTTCCCCGCACACACACTTTTGCGGGCTTCACACAGTCGCTGAGAATTGAGTATAGGAAGTCTGACGGGATCTCCGAAAGCAATTGAAGCCTTAGAAATGGGGTGTCGGTAATGCGAGCCTGCGAACGGAACCTACAAGCGTGAATTTGCTTGACAAACACACAGGTTTTCTTTTTGATGTTAAGCGTTAAGAAGTAGATTTTGTTATGTGATTGATTCTTGGGGCGGCTTTGCCTGCATTGTAGCGGGCAAAGGAGTTTCCTGTAGTGGCTGGACAGGGGGGCGCTGCGATCAGGTTTCCCAAACAGGGCCTTTGAGTTGGGTTTGGAGGATCTTATGGTTGGTCCCGTTCAGGGTTGGCATTTTCCGCTATCATGGCGGTTTTTATGGTTTCGGTTCTTGTGGGAGTAACTCCGTCTCAAGGACTTCCCCAATCACCCTACAGCGCGCCGAATGTGGTAAGGGGCGGGCTCGACCTTGCTCCATCCAATCCATTGGGGTTGCCGAGTGCTATGGGGCCTCGGAGTTCCGACTCAATTCTTCTCACGCCTCAATTATTTCAGGGGATTCTTCCGCAGATCCCCAATCTACAGGTCGGGTACCTGTACAGCTTTGGCAAGGCCGTGAAATCGGGTCGCCTGACAACGGATTTCCTTGTACCGATCAGCCTCAGCAGGGACTCGACGGTTTTTGGAGAAGCACACGGAGAATTCCAGGATTTCTGGAAAACTGTGCAGGGAGGGGAGAATAACAGGATTGATCTATCTTTGGCGGCGGTTTTAGGACTATACGCGGTGACAATACGCTGCTGGGAATCAATGGTTTCTTCGACACCACGAGATTAGGCAGCCGGTGGTATTCCTCCGGCTCCGTTGGGTTTGAAATGGCTGCCTTGCTTCCCGGCAATGACGCGGTGGATCTCAACTTCAACTGGTACGGGAGTCTGTTCAAGAGCAGCGTGCTCGCCAACGCGTTCAGACGAGGACCGCAGAATTACGATTTTGGGGCCGGATATTCCCACGAATTGTACAATGGCGGGCCGGACCTGCGCCTGAATGTGACGGGCTACAGGTTCAGCGCCGGAAGTGGTGTCTATGGAGTCAAAGGCGGCGCGGAACTAAAGACACGCGACGGCATGTTCGTCGTCAAGTATGAAGTGGACCAGGACAGGATCACCAAGACCTATCACACGATCGGCGGATTCGTGAATGTGGGATTGCAACTTGAGAACCTCCTGAGTGGACAAAGTCCCTTCATTATGCCGGAGCCGATATTCAGGAGCCCTCGTAACCTGAGAAAGATGCTGACAAGGAGCATGGCATCCACGAGGAACACCTCCCAACCGGCATCCGTGGTACGAACACGAACCGAGGGAAATGATGACAACCCTCCCGCGCCCGGAATGACACAAGTATCACCGACGTGGACTATTACACCTGGACTTTTGGCCTCCCCGGGGAACACCGGATGTAACAACTTTAATCCCGATTTTAATCTACAAGACGGTGATGTAATTAGGGTAAGCATAGACTCTAATGCGCCGGCCAACTTTTTCAATGTTCGCCTTTACGATGTAGCATGCCTGGGTGCGGCGATTGGGGAAATACAGATACCTGGGGGGGCGCGCACCGCAGAACTGATCATGGTAGCGGGTTCTTTTGGAGCGTTTTATGGGAGCAATGCAACAGGCGTGGGCTTCGATCCGGGCACAATTCGGGTCAGTGTGTGGCGGTGGTAGTAGCAGCTGTGGGGAGATCAGACAACGGGAAAGCCGCAATTCAACACATTCAAAAACCTTTTATCTCAGTTTTGCGAATGCTTGGCCGGCAACCATTCCGGCGCCGCAAAATAGCACGTGCGCGAACGAGCCGGATGACACAGTGGCGGCTGGGCGCGTGGTCTGGTGGGCAACGCGACAAGGTAGCGCTGGTTATTTGCAGCTGATACTGGACAGATCGCAGAACGATTGCAATGGTTATCAGCAGGTTATCGACTTCAATCCGGGCGCGTCAGAAGCGTGCTATAAACTACCGAATGAACCGATCCGCACCTGGATGTCGTTTCGTGTAGGCTGCATGGGACCGGCGGATTGCGACGCCGGCCTAGTGACCGTGAAGGCGTACGTCATGCCGTGAGAGCATCGCCTTGACCCCTTGAGGAACAGTTTTTTTCGCTGCATTGACGATGGCAGGGCGCACCGTTGGAGGGCGGGACCCACACGACCCTTTTTTGAAGACACTCCAAGCGCGGCATAAGTGACGGGTTGGGTTTCTTGCTCGTGCAGCCGGAGAGTACGTATACTAAGATGATCGTCGCTTCGTTTGCTAGACTCGTCCACGGGGCCGTCAGTTTCCGGCGAACCCGTTGGCGAGATGGTCACGAGAAGACCGATTCTTTGTTCCCCCAAATCCCTCCTAACGATTTCGGGGATTTTTTTTGCTCGTTTGGCGCTGATGACAAGCCGCTGTGTGCCCAGCGATGCCACCTCTTCACGTAATCCGACAGATCCTTCTTCCCCGCCAATCCCTGCTCGTGAATACTGCGGGCCTTTTCACGGATTCACTGACTGGAAAGTCTGCGACACAGGAAGAAGTTTCGGAGGAATCCGAAATTGATTTCGAGAACCAATATATGCAAGAGGGCGACGCATGCGTAGCCCCGACGACCGGAACCCGGGGCCTTGTCGGCATTTTGATGTTTCGTTGTGCCTCGATTTGTTGAGGCATGGCAACACGTAGGATGGGATGACCGGAGGGAATCCCATCGGTCGAGGCTTTCACGCCACACCTCACCCGGACAATTCCTCGATCCATGGGGTTCGCTTCACTCACCTCATTCTATAATCTGGGAGCGACGAACCTATCGGGATTCCTCTCTTGATGTCCTGATACAGCCCGCCCCATTCCACGCAGCGGTTCAGGAACTGCCATACACAACCCACCAAAAGATATTGCATGATAACAGAATGCGCGAGTGCGTGGAAAATGGATTTCCGTCTTTTTGGCGCCAAAGGGCGTTCTTTTTTTGCGCTATTGTGGATCTCAGGCCGACTCTATGCTAGGCTGATCGCAGATTTGGAGGCCCCATCCGGGGGTGCGCGGGCTGAACGTCACCCAGCCTTACCATGAGCGAGCGAGCGTTTCCCGATCAGCTGTGCAATTTTCAGGGATCCTTTCCTGTCACGCTCCGGGAGGCTCAGAAAGGGACGGAAGATGATCATCGTAGGAGAGCAGATAAACACCAGCCGTACAAGAATCGCGGAAGCCGTGGAGAACAGAGATGCTCAATTCATCGTTAACGTAGCCAGGGAGCAGGTAGAAGCAGGAGCCACCTACATAGACGTAAACGCCGGCACCTTCTTCGGCCGGGAAGCAGAACACCTCTGCTGGCTCGTTGAGACGGTCCAGAGCCAATTGGACATTCCTCTCTCGCTTGACAGTCCTGATCCGGCAGCCCTTGCCGAGGCCATGAAGCTCCACAAGGGCGAGCCCATGATTAACTCCATATCCCTGGAAGAAGATCGATTCCGGGCTCTTCTCCCGGTGGTCACATCGGGTCCCTGCCATGTTGTGGCGCTCTGCATGGCCAAGACCTCCATGCCGACCACGGTGGAAGAGCGTGTCCAGGTGGGAACGGAATTGATCGAGAGCCTCACGGCTGAGGGCGTCCCGATGGAGAATATATACATTGACCCCCTGATACAACCGGTTTCCGTGGATACAAAAATGGGAGCGGCAGCCCTGGGAGCCATCCGGGCAATATCAGAAAGATTCCCGAGCGTACACACTATCTGTGGCCTTTCGAACATCTCTTTCGGTCTACCCGAGCGCAGGTTGATCAATCGCACATTCCTTGCCCTTGCAATGGGCTATGGTCTTGATGCGGCCATACTGGATCCCACGGACCCGCGGATCATGGCTGCTCTTTTCTCAGCCGAGATGCTATTGGGCCATGACGAATACTGCCAAGGCTTCATCGACGCCTACCAGAACGGCCGCCTGGTAGGAGCGTGATCTCCCTGCCGGCCATCAACCGCACTGGAAGAGGGAGCGTGAAAATGGGCGAGTTCAAGGCACTGAGCGAAGCGGTGATCAAAGGTGACATCAACACGGCAACCGCGGAAACCGAGAAATCAGTGGATGGGGGCGCCAAGATACAGGACATCATCGACAACGGACTCATCGCTGCGATGGATGAGGTTGGAGATAGATTTTCCAAGGGACAGATGTTCGTCCCGCAGATGCTCAGATCGGCCAAGACGATGCAGGAGTGCATGTCTGTCCTCAAGCCCCTTTTCCGGGAGGGTGACGTGACGAGCAAAGGAAAGGTCCTGATCGGCACTGTGAAAGGAGACCTGCACGACATCGGCAAGAATCTCGTTTCCATGATGCTCCAGGGCGCGGGGTTCGAGATTACCGACCTTGGCGTCGACGTGCCCCCCGACAAGTTCGTTCAGAAGGCACAGGAGGTGGAACCGGACATCGTGGGCATGTCCGCGCTGCTTTCCATAACTATGCCGGCCATGCCCGACACGATCAAAGCACTTGAGGCCGCGGGCGTCAGGGAAAAGGTCAAGGTGATGATCGGAGGCGCTCCAGTGACCGAGAAGTACGCTCAGGAGATCCAGGCGGATTCCTATGCTCCTGATGCAGCTTCGGCAGTGACGGCAGCCAAGAAATCCCTGGGGATTTCCTGAAAAGCTGAGACATTCCAAAGGAGTGAACCATGAAGCCTCTCGAAATAGCGACCTTTCAACCTCGCCTGAAGGTTCTGAGCGCGGATCAGGCCTGGGCGATACATACGGCCGCATTGGAAATCCTCGAGAAGACGGGATTCACAATGGAACACCCCGGGGTCCTGGAGATGCTCTCGGGCGCAGGATGCTCCATCAAGGACGACAACCTCGTCAGAGTGCCTTCATATCTTGTCGAGGATGCACTGCGGTCGGCTCCGCGACAGATCGCACTCTACGACCAGAAGGGCGCCAAGGCAATACCGCTTGTTGACGGCAATTCTTTCTACGGTACAGGTTCGGATACCACGTTCACGATCGACCTGGAAACCGGAGAGCGGCGGAGGTCACTTCTCAAAGACAACGGCAATTTTGCCAAGCTTGTCGACGGCCTGGAAAACATGGATTTTGCGATGTCCATGGGCAATCCGGAAGACACCCCGGTCATCGAGGACATCTATGTGCATGCATTCGCGGAAATGGTAAGAAACACGAACAAACCAATTGTGTTCATTGCCGACAGCGGGCGGGACATCGCGAAGATCTACGAAATCGCGTGCCTCATCGCGGGTGGAGAAGAAGGATTTCAGCAAAGGCCTTTCATTCTCAACTATTCGGAGGCTATCAGTCCCCTGCGCTTTCCCCAAAATGTGATGGAAAAGCTGGTCTTCTGCGCACAGAAGAGAATACCGATTTGCCTCCCGTCGGGATCCAACGCGGGCGGTGGAGCTCCGGTCACCTTGGCGGGCGCGATGGCCCTTGGAATAGCGGAGAACCTTGCAGGTCTGGTTATTCACCAGCTTGCGGGAAGGGGATCGCCCTTTTTGTTCGGGCCGAATGTGAGCGTATTGGATATGAAGTCCACAGTAATCTCGTACGGCTGCCCCGAGTGGAGCCTCACCCAGGCCGCGCTCGCGGACATGAGAGACGAAATCTACGGATTACCCATATGGGCTTACGCCGGTGCATCCGATTCCAAGGTCATGGATGCTCAGGCCGGCGCGGAATCCATGTTCTCGATCGTCACGAGCATGCTCTCGCGGGCCAATCTAATTCATGATGTGGGGTTTCTCGAATACGGGAGCACATCATGCCTGGAAATGGTGACCATGGCCAACGAACTCATCAGCATGAGCCGTTTCTTCACAGGCGGCATACCTGTAAGTGAGGCGACTCTGGCCCTGGAACCCATTGAGAGAGTGGCCCGTGGCGGACCCGCGACCATTTTCCTTACGGACGACCACACATTCGAACATTTCATGGAGGCCCATTTTCTGCCCGTATTGATTGACCGGTCTCGGTACGACATGTGGGAGCAGGCAGGATCACCGGACCTTTACAAGAGGTGCAATGCAGAGGCAAAAAGAATCCTCTCCGAACACGTCGTAGATCCCAAACCCGACGAGGTGCTGAAAGGAATCGAGGATATCCTTGGACGGTAATCCTTCAGTTTGGCGGCGCGGGACGTCCGTTCCGAACATGTCATTGCGAGGAGTGAAACGACGAAGCAATCCCCATATTCTGCGTGCAGGAGAGTGCTTCGCTGTGCTCGCAATGACATCTTGAGAGAGCTCCCCGAATGACTGAAGGGTCAGCTTAAACGTAACCGTTCCCCGGGACGAGCATGACCTCCCGAAATCACGACGCGCGATGTCTGGTCTTTGCGGCTGAGCCTCGTGATCTCAGACCCTTGTCGCCATCGCGGTGAACGCCTACCCTTAAACGAAGGTGATGCATTGCACTGTGTGCCGCGCTTTTCTGTCAAGTACGGTGGGAATAGATTACAATTTGCGAATCGAGCACTGGATTGCGGGAGTAACGAAGTGTGAAGACCCCCTCACCCTAACCCTCTCCCCCAAAATGGGGGAGAGGGGACTCTTCTTGCTCCCTCTCCCTCTGGGAGAGGGCTGGGGTGAGGGATTTCCGGAACAACGGTGCAGAACAAATTCGCGCAGCACACCATTGCACTTCGCTATAATCGTGAGTACCGAGCCTTGCTAGTTCCAGTTCGACCGGTGCTCAAGCAGCGTTTGGAAACAAGGGATCCGGAATGGGAATCAGCGCTCAGTCCTACAATTCACCGACATGGGAAGATGTTGGAAAGATAGATCAAAACGGCCGCCGGATATTGGAGAACGTGGGAATCAAAGTCTCGGACCTTGAGTTCCTTCAGATCCTGGACAAGGCCGGCGCATCAGTCGATTTTGATACTCAGAGGGTACGTTTCGACGGAGAATGGCTCGACAAAACCCTGTCGCATGCTCCACGGAGCTTTGTTCTCCATTCCCGGGATGGACAACACGACGTGCACCTTGGGGAAGGCAAGGTGAACTTCACCAACGGTGGTAGAGTGTTCCGGCTATTCGATATGGGCACCGGCGGTCATCGCAGTACGATGCTCCGGGATGTCGCGTACACCGCTGCCCTCGTGGACCGTCTCGACAACATCCGTTTCTATATCATAGCCTGCCAGGCTCACGATTTGAAGCCGGAATTCTATCACTTGAACGACTTTTATCACTCGTTCAACCACACAACAAAGCACGTGATGGGCGGGTGTGACAACTTTGCGGGCGTTCAACAGGTATGGGATCTGGCGTGCGTCATCGCGGGAGGGGCGGACAAACTGAAGGAAAGGCCCTTCCTGTCCGTGATCACGAATCCCATAAGTCCGCTCACCGTGGATACGACGACCCTGAACATACTTCGGTTCGCCTGCGATAAGGGTATTCCGGCCACATGTGCGCCCGCTCCTATCGCAGGCGCCACTGCTCCTGCCACGCTTGCCGGAACCTTGTCCCAACTGCACGCTGAAGCTCTTGCCGGAGTGGCTCTCTCTCAGGTATTTAATCCCGGGGCAAGAGTGCTCTACGGCGCCGTGGCCACTGCCATGGATCTTCGGACCGCGGAATTCACCATGGGCTCCGTTGAGATGGCCATTATGAACGGTTTCGCGGTGAAGCTTGCAAAAAGGTATAATCTGCCCATCTACGCGTCGGGTGGGACTACCGAGTCCAAAGTGCCGGACATTCAAGCAGGCGTGGAAAAGACATTCTCCTGCTTGACAACGGCAATGGCGGGCGCGGATTGTATTCACCTGGCAGCGGGTATGCTCGATTCCTGCAACACAATTTCATATGAACAGTATGTAATCGACAATGAAATCATCGGAATGATACACAGACTCATGGCCGGTGTGACCATCGATGAAACCACTTTGGCAGCCGACGTAATCGAGAAGGTCGGCCCGGGTGGGAACTTTCTCACGGAAGAACATACTATAGGCCATATGATGGATGAGTTCTTCTATCCGGAACTGGCTGTGCGCTGCAACTTCGATCTCTGGGAAGAAAGAGGAAAGCCCGGTATGCTGAGCCGCGCGGCAGAGGTCGTTGACCGAATCATCGAAGAGAGCAATGAAGGTCTCCTGCCCCGTGATCTGATCGCGCAAATAGAAGCAGCGTTTCCGGGGCTTCAAAGCATTTGACAACAATAATGGTTCACCGGGCTTGAAGCGGTTCTGCGCCCGGTGAGAATGGAGGGGGCGACTCATCTCCCCCTCCAAACCTCCCCCATACGTAATTCCGGGAGCTTGTACGCTTTGCGGTGAACGGTTACTGATATCGACCGGGACTTCCGTTGGATCGATGTTCCACAGGCCGCCGCGGTAAGAGACCGGGCCCCGGAAGGCTCTTCCCTGGTCCGGGCAGAGCGAGCCGTTTGGCCGACTTCCTTGAACTGGGGCTCGAAATCAGAGACGCGGACTACTCCCATATCGAGAGGGAATTGACCCATCTGATCGAGCTGGGCCGAGTGCGGTGATATCAGGGGCCGTGTTCCCCTTGGAGCGGCAAATATGACAAAAGGTAAATCCAGAAAGAGAAAGCCCAAGCGAACGTCCATCGGCTCTTCTCCTCCGAAAAAGCAGAGAAGCGGACTGGTCCAGCTCAACGTATTACCTCGCCAGCTCTGGTTGCGGGTCTCCACAGGGGTGACCATCTGGGAGGCCCTCCAGGAGACCAATGTTGACCTGGAAGGTGACTGCGGCGGACTGGGCAAGTGCGGCAAGTGCAAGGTCAAGGTAGTTTCCGCGATAGGCCGCCCCACCAAAGAGGAGCGGGAACTCCTGGGCAAAGACGAACTCTCACAGGGCATTCGGCTCGCCTGCCGGACGAGAATAAACAGGGATATTCAGATCGACGTGGGGGAACCCGATCCGGAATTGGAACATATGCAGATTCTCAAGACCGGGTACCGTCCCATGTTGCAGCTCGATCCGCTCGTGGATCAGAAGATAGTGACGTCACCGCCTGAAGTCGGCCGGGAAGGGGTTTCAGACCTGGATCGGATAAAGCTTGCTTTGGGGCCGGGTTATCAGGACCTCACTGCAACACTGGGATGTCTTCGCAGTCTCCCGGAAGTGGTGAAACGGTCACATTTCGACGGCGCAGTCGTCCTGCACGACAACCAGCTCATGGGCTGGCAAGACTGGGGAAGACTGGGACGTCGGTACGGCATCGTCTTTGATATCGGGACGACCACCCTGGTAGGGAAGTTGGTCAGCCTATTGGACACCAAAGAGATCGCCGCCATTTCATGTCTCAACGGTCAGTACAAATACGGCGCCAACGTGATTAGTCGTCTTCAATACGTGAAGGACCATCCCGATGGTCTGGATAAGCTCAGCCGACTTCTTATGGCCGACCTCAATCGCATTACGGATGGTTTGTTGGAAGTGGGCCGGCTCGAACCCGACGATATTTTCATTGCCGTGTTCGCGGGTAACACGACCATGCAGCATCTCGCGCTTGGTTTACCACCGCTCGGGATAGCTGAAGCCCCATTTACTCCCGTGCTCACCGACGGTCTCATTACCCGTGCCGTTGATGTTGGTCTCAATTTGCACCCTGAGGCTTTGGTCTATGTGATGCCCGCTCGATCCGGATACGTTGGCGGTGACCTGATCGGCGTAATTCTTGCCTCAGGCGCGGCCGAGCAGGACGATCAAATCGTGCTGGGCCTTGACCTCGGCACCAACGGAGAGGTGTTCCTGGGGAACCGAAAACGCCTGTTGACGTGCTCTGCGGCTGCCGGGCCTGCGCTCGAAGGGGCACGAATCTCCAGTGGTATGATCGCCAAGACCGGCGCGATCGAGAGCGTTCGTATAGATGAAAGCGGACTACGTTACAAGGTGATCGGCAACACAAAACCAAAGGGGTTGTGCGGCAGTGGGCTGGTTGACATCGCGGCGGTGCTTCTCCATTCGGATCTGATTGACCTGGAAGGTCTGGTAAGACCTCCGCGCGATCGAACCGGTTCCGGCCTGGAATCGAGACTGATCCCCGGGGAAGACGTTTACCGTTTCCTCATAGCCACCAGGGATGAGAGCTACAACGGCAGCGAGATCTACCTCACTCAGAAGGACGTTCGAGAGCTCCAACTCGCCAAAGCAGCCGTAGCCGCCGGCGTCAGAACCCTTGTTGACGACCTGGGTATCAGTCTGCGTGACATCGACCGAGTTGTACTGGCAGGAGCGCTCGGCAACTATGTTCACCCTCTGAGCGCAATGCGGATCGGGCTCTTACCGGATGTTGATCCGAACATCATTGAATCAATAGGAAACGGGGCAAGCACCGGAGCTTCCATGGTCCTCCTGTCAAGACGTTACTGGGAGATGGCGAACGACCTCTCAGACCGCATCGAGCATGTGGAACTCTCTTCCCGTGTTGACTTCAACGAGTATTTCATCGAGCAAATCGACTTCCCGGAAGAGAACTCCTGGTAGAATCACGCGATATTGGGGAATCCGGCCAGTGTCGGTCAAGGACACAGTATATGGTTCTTAGCTTCCGCGCAGCCTCGCTGAGAGGATCACTGTCCTTTACTACGGCGCAGGCGCCGCCCTGGAGCCTTTGATGTCTGCGAAACGTGCAAAGAACCGACTCGATCTCCTGCTGCTCGAAAGGGGTCTGGTTCCCTCCAGGCAGCGGGCCAGAGCGCTTATAATGGCAGGGAAGGTCCTTGTTGACGGCGAACGGGTGGAAAAGCCGGGAACGGAATTTCCCCTTGAGGTTGTTTTGTCGGTCAAAGAAGATCTTCCGTACGTCTCCAGGGGCGGACTCAAGTTAAGGGCCGCACTGGTTGGATTCCAAATCGACCCGGCCGGACTCACGGTTTTGGACGGGGGAGCCTCAACCGGAGGCTTTACGGACTGCTTGCTTCAGCATGGTGCGGCACGCGTGGTGGCAGTGGATGTGGGTTACGGTCAGCTGGACTGGAAATTGAGAAACGACGGCAGGGTGACGGTCCTGGATCGTACAAATCTGCGTCACCTGGAACCCCGGTCATTGCCGTTTCCCGTGAAAGCTGCGGTTGCGGACCTGTCATTCATATCCTTGACCCTGGTGCTGCCGAAATTGGTGGAGATCGTTCCGCGTCATGGATGGTTGGTCCCCCTCGTCAAACCGCAATTTGAGGTGGGGCGTCAGGACGTTGGCAAAGGCGGCGTGGTCCGAGACGCAAAAAAAATCAGGGCCGCGGTGGAAAAGGTGAAGGTCTTTGCTGAGAGCATCGGGTTCCTGGTGAACGGACAAATGGACAGCCCAATAAAAGGACCAAAGGGGAACCAAGAGGTGTTCCTGCACCTTATAAGGCGTTAGAAGAGATGTGGTGACCGCGGCCGAGTAACCTGACTTAGATCTCCTCTCATGTTACGTCTTGCCGAGCCAAGTCTTCGGTCAATTGGGGGGCGACCGGAACGACCACTTTTTTACGCGGCTCAGGCCTGCCGCGCTCCGTAGAATATGGCATAGAGAACGGGAACCACTACGAGAGTGAGCGCTGTGGCGAATGCCAGGCCGAACATGATGGTAACCGCCATTGCCACAAAGAACGCGTCCTGCAGCAGGGGCAGCATCCCCAGGATTGTAGTGATCGCGGCCATGGCCACGGGTCGCAGACGGCCGACCGACGAGTCCACGATGGCGTTGTACACGGTCTTGCCCTCATTGATCTCAAGATTGATCTGATCGATGAGCACCACCGCGTTCTTTATCAACATCCCGGAGAGGCTGAGAAATCCCAGCAGGGCCATGAATCCGAATGGTTGCCCTGTGAGCAGAAGTCCCGCGGTCACTCCGATAATGGCCAACGGAACACACAGGAATATTATGAGAGGCTGTCGAAGAGTGCTGAAGAGCAGTACCACGGTCACTATCATTGCTAAGAAACTGAGTGGAAGCGCACTAAAGAGACTTTCTTGCGCTTTCGCGGAATCCTCGTATTCACCTCCCCATTCCATCTCATAGCCCGGGGGCAACCCAATGGCCTCGATCTTGGGCATCAGCCGCGCCAGGACCGGACCGGCAAGCCCCTGCTTCGGGTCACACTGCGCGGTGATGGTGGGGAGTCTATTTCGCCTCTGGACGATCGCATCTTCCCATTCGGTCTTGAACCCGGAAACGATCTGATTCACCGGAATGTTCTTCCTGTGGACCGGACTCCAAACCTGGACGTTGTTGATGTTGCTCACGTCGGCCCGTTCAGCCTCGGGGGGCCGCGAGACGATCGGAAGCAGCTTGTCCTCCTCCCGGTACAGACCCACCCTGCGGCCGCTGAAGGTCATCTGCAAGGCCTGGCTCAGATCGGGCCTGGAAATCCCCGCGTGTCTGGCCTTGGCTTCCGAGAACTCCGGCACCAGGAGCTTCACCCTGCGCCGCCAATCATCCCTGATACTCTTAGTGTTGGGCTCCTGCCTCATGATCTCCCGGGCCTGAGTCGACAGTTTTCTCAGTACCAAAGGATCCGGCCCTCGGAACCGCACCTCGATCTTGAGGCCGCCCCCGGGCCCGATAGCGAACTTCTGCACTAGTGGCTCGGCATTGGGGAAGTTCGCATCCAGGTATTGTTGGATTGGGGGAATCAGTGTCCGGATGTTCTCATAGTCTTTTGTGGTTATTATTACCTGTCCATAGCTGCTGTTGGTCTTCTCCGGCGAGTAGGTGAGCATGAATCGCAGCGCGCCTTGGCCTATGATCGACGCTGTCGATTCCACCCCCTCAAGGCCGGCCACATACTTCTCGATCTCCTCTATTTCCTTGGCCGTGTCCAGGATGTGAGTCCCCTCGGGAAGCCAATAATCAATGTAAAACTTGTTGAGCGTGGAATCGGGAAAAAAGGATCGGTCAACATGACCGAAACCGATTATGGCCAGGATCAGCATTCCAACCAACGCGGCGCATGTGGACCACCTTCTTTGGAGGCACAACACCAGGAATTTCTTGTAAACCCTGTAAACGAATCCTTGATAGGGATCCTCGTCCACATTCCGGGTTTTCACGGTCAGAAGCATGACGCCGAACAAAGGGGTTAATGTAACCGCCAGGACCCAGCTCAACAACAATGAGATAAGGATCACCTGGAACAGTGAATAGCAGAATTCACCCGTGGAGTCCTGGGACAGGCCGATACTGGAAAAGGCCAGGATCGCGACGATTGTAGCGCCCAACAGGGGCAATGAGGTCTGGGAGACAACTTGTATAGCGGCTTTGGTTCGATCCATGCCCTTTTGAAGATTGATCAGCATCCCCTCTGTTACGACGATCGCGTTGTCCACGAGCATGCCCAGCGCTATGATCAGCGCGCCCAGGGATATGCGTTCCAGGCTTATTCCCCATGCCTTCATGCAGATGAGGGTCCCGCCTATGGTCAGCAGGAGCATGGCCCCGACCAACAGGCCGCTGCGCACTCCCATGAAGATCATCAAGATAACGATGACGATCGCGAGCGCCTCCATCAGATTGACGAGAAAGCCGTTGACCGCCTTTGTAACCATATCGGACTGGAAATAGACCGTACCGAATGTCATTCCCACAGGGGTTATGCTCCTAATCTCTTTGGAGGCAAGCTTCTTCTGGATCGCCTCCCCCATGACCACCACATTTCCGCCCAAGACCGTGGATATCCCCAACCCTACTGCAGGCGCTCCATTGTACCGCATCAGGGTCCGGGGCGGATCCATGTACCCTCGCTCGACCTTGGCAAAGTCCTTGATGTATATGAGTTCGCCGGATTTGCCGGCTGCTACCAGCAGTTCACCAATATCCTCCACCTCGTCGTGCAGGCCCGTGGGATTAATGCGGATATACTCCGGGCCCACCTTAACCTGTCCCGCAGGGACCACCATATTCTGTCTTTCCAGAGTATTGTAGATATCGGCCTGGGAGACCCCGAGCTCGGCCATGCGGGCCCTTGACATCTCTACGTACACGATCTCCTGCTGAGCCGCGAATATCTCCACCTTTCCCGTATCCTGGACAAGGAGCAGTTCCCGCTTCAGATCTTCGGCGAAATCGTTCAGTTCTTTGTATGTATAACCCTTTCCCGTGATAGCGAAGAACACACCGTACACATCGCCGTAATCATCGACCACTACGGAAGGCGTCACTCCAGGGGGGAGTCCGCCCTGCGCATCGCTCACTTTGCGTCGCAACTCATCCCAGACCTGGGGAAGGGTGTATTTGTCGTACTTGTCCTTGATCTCCACAGTGACCATGGACAGGCCTGCCCTGGAGATGGAAGTCACCTTCTCCAGTTGGCCCAACTGCTGGACCGCTGTCTCAATCTTGTCCGTTACCTCTTCAGCAACTTCCTGGGGCGAGGCCCCCGTATATTGGGTAACGACAACAGCCTCTTTGATGGTGAATTCCGGGTCCTCGAGCCTTCCAAGGCTTTGGTACGAGATCGCGCCTCCTCCAACCAGAATCACCGTGAACATGAACATCACGACCCTGTTGTTGATCGCGTATTGGGCAAGGTTCATTTTCCGCCCCCAGCCTTGGTCTTCAGGGGACGCACCTTCATTTTTTCCCTGACAAAGTCGACTCCGGCAGTAATTATCATGTCCCCGAGCTTCAGTTCCTTGTTCCCCTTGGTCCCAATACTAGAGACCTTGATACTCTCTCCCGTGAGGCCGCCCGGTTTGACCTGTATCTTGCCGGCTGTCATGGACGCCTTGTCCACCACCCATACGTACGACTTCCCATCTTCATCCGCGAACACCGCGGTCACCGGAATATTGAACTGCGCCGCTTTGCCTCCGGGCCCGCTCCCTAAATGGGCTGTGACGGCGGCAGTCATGCCGGGCAGGATATTCAGATCCTCGGGCGCGGCCATGGTAACGGTTACTGGAAAGGTCTGGGTTTGCTTGTTCGCCTCTGTGCCCCACTCCTTGACCGTCACGTCGAATTTTCGGCCGGGAAGAGACTCGAATTTGGCAGTCAATTTTCTCGGTTCGTCGGTCCTGGCCCGGGCTATGAGATCTTCAGGCACATTGACCACGATCTCTATCTGCGAAACGTCCTGAAGGCTAAGGATGTTCTGCTTAGCCTGGACATTCTGATAGTTCTCGACGAACTTCTTTGCAACCAGACCGGCGAATGGGGCCTTCAAGCACGAGTCCTGCAACGCCTTTTCCGCTATCTTCATCTCAGCTTCAGTGGTTTCAAACGCGGTTCGCTTTCTGTCGGACTCGACTTCAGAAATCGCTCCGCTTGCCAGAAGCCGTTTGGCTCGGTCGAGGTTAGCCTTGGCATTCTCATAGACGGACTTCTGCTTGGCCAGCCTATTCTCGAAATCCCGGGGGTCCAGCCGGGCCAAAGTATCCCCCTGCTTGACGGCCTGCCCTTCATTCACCGGCAATTCCGCGATCTTGCCCGCCACCTCAAAGGCCAGGTCCACGGCCTGGGACGCCTTTACCTTACCCGGAAATGACCGGACCGATCCCGCTCCGCCCGCGTCCAGGATCATGGTTTTCACAGGCCTCACCACCATGGACTCATCCACGGGGGCCTCTTTCTTACCGCAAGACGAGACGACAATAAGCGCGGCGCCCAAAACCGCGAGCCCCGCTCCAATAAGAAACCGTCTCATTCTCCGGGTCCTGTTCGGCTTGGCGTCCATTTTCCCTCCTCTATTTGTCCATTCCTTTTGTGAAGGCTCCAAAGCGCCTTGTGCCCCGCAGCAATCCCTACTCAGCCCCAATTCCGGACCCAGTCTATTCTATCCTAGGAATTTGAAACCAAAATACCGAAGCGATTGAGACAATTCTCGCATATTACGCGGTCCAACTCAATGGAAATATCACTCGAAGAGCTAACCGGGGAGCGCGTCTCGTAGGGACTTTTCGACGTCGAGGGTAGTTGGCCTTGACAACCGCGTAGAAATATGGGCTCTATTCTCAAGCAACGGACCCAGAACAAAGTACGAGAACCGAGAGTCCCAAGACCCGGCCTGGAAGGTGAAGAGAATGTCATTCCCGGATGTTGAAACCCAGATGAGAAGAATTATGCGCGGCGTAGAAGAAATCATCCATGAGGATGAGATGCGGCGACGCATCCGGAAAAGCGCGGAAACAGGCAAACCGTTGCGAATCAAGCTCGGGGTAGATCCCACCGCTTCCGACATACATCTCGGTCACATGGTGACGATCCGTAAGCTCAAGCATTTTCAGGAACTTGGCCACACGTCTATCTTTCTCATCGGAGACTTCACCGCCCGTGTGGGCGATCCCACAGAGCGCAGCGAAGGAAGGGTCAGGCTGACAAAAGAACAGGTCTGGGAGCATGCCAAGACCTTCAGAGACCAGGTGTTCAAGATTCTTGATGAGGAAAAAACCGAACTTCGCAATAACGGTGAATGGTTTGATTCCATGTCCTTTGTCGACTGTCTGGACCTGGCTTACAGGTCGACGGTGGCGAGAATGCTGGAACGCAATGACTTTGCCCGGCGCCACAAGGAGGGCAACCCAATCAGCATCACGGAGTTCCTGTACCCGCTTATGCAGGGATATGACTCTGTGGCCCTGGAATGCGATGTGGAGCTTGGGGGCACGGATCAAAAGTTCAACCTGTTGGAAGGAAGGGACGTTCAGACACACCACGGCCAGGAACCCCAGGTGGTTCTGATGACACCACTCATAGAAGGCCTGGACGGTTCAAAGAAAATGAGCAAAACAGAACGAAACTACATTGCCATTGATGATCCGCCCGAGGAGATGTTCGGAAAGACAATGTCCATCAAGGATGATCTGATTGCAAAGTATTTTACGCTGCTGACCGATGTTGACGAGGCCGAAGTGGATCGGTACAGGGCAGCACTCCTGGAGATGGAAGAGCACCAGGATCCCGGAGATCCTTTTCATCCTATGCGGATCAAGAAGGCCTTGGCTCGCTCGATCGTTACCGAATACCATGACGCTGAGGCCGCCACAATTGGGGAGGAACACTTCGAGAAAGTGGTCCAGCGAAAAGAAATACCTGATGAGATCCCTCTCCGAACATTCCCGGAGGAGCGCCTGCCGGCTTTCTCGGTTGTGGCCGGCTGTTCCGGGAGTTCTTCCAGTGAAGCCCGACGGCTCGTGCAGCAGGGAGCGGTGAGACTGGATGGGAACAGAATCTCGGATCCCGCTCAGGAGATCTCTCTGGGGTCCAATGAGCAAACGCTTCAGGTGGGAAAACGAAAGTTCTTCAGGATCAAATCGGAAGGTTAGAGACGACGTATGCTTCCGCGAACTTCTCCTTAACTCGGCCGGAAAGTTCTCTAAATGAGCTTGCTCCCGAAATTACGGCGACTCGGGTTGAAAAAAATAATGACAAATGGAAAAACATGGATTAAACTTTATCATCTACAACAATGACCAATATGGAAGAGGAGAGGATGATTCAAGCAAAACCAGTGAAAGTATTACTATTTTCGATCATTCTGACCATGGCGTTGCCTTGCTTTGTGGCGGCCGGATGATGTGGTACCTCTGCCTTCTGGGGAGGAGGCTCGAGCTACTACGTGGGAGCAGGCAATCAAGCCTATCAGGGTTATCAATATCGAAACTCCGGGTACCAAACGCCTTTTCAGGCGCGAACCGGAAGGTCCGTCAGGACTTATGAGCCCAGGCGCGGCCGTGTCCGGGCTTCGTCCGCGCCTGCCCCGCGGAACCCAAGGTACGAAGGAAAAGCCAATCGCAACGACTTGAATCGTTCGATTGCCTCAGTGTTGAGGTACCAAAGATCGCCGAATTTACTGCTGGGATCTCTTTGGTAAGGATCTCGTCCGCACACGTTAGCGGAGTGCCGAAAAGAGGTATCGCCCGAGGATCACTGCATATATTAGGCTGTGTGCGCGGCTAGAGATGTGGGCCGCGAAGATAAGGAATTAGCGCTCGATGGGGACAAGAAGAAGACCGAAGAATCGTCAAATACTGATAATGACCTGACTTAGACGTGCGACGTTCCCACGATTATCCTAAGAGGAAGAGACAGGCACGACTTGGCTGAGAAAGTCCGAAAAAAGAAGAGCAAGCCCCGATCCGAGAAGACTGGAACCCCAAAGCCATCCCCAACGGCAAAGACGCGGCTTGCGGTGGGGCCTGAAGAGCCGTTTCCCGAAGGACTCGACCCGAAAACCCTGATTCCTGATACCGAGTCGGAAGAGAGCGGCAAGACTGATCGCATCGATATGATCAAGGCCAGCCACGCGCTGCTACGGCAATTTACGGCCAAAGAACTGAAGACCTTGACGAATCTCAAGAGGAACACCTCACCGAAGGCCTGGACCTTAAGAGAAGATCTGATAGTTCTGACTCTTGCCATGAGCAACAGAGAGATAGCGGAGTTGTTCAAGGTCAGGAACAAGGAGGCCGTGAAAAAGAGGTTGCAGCTTCTGAAATCCAAGGGGCTCACAAAGAGAGTGCCTGACGCCAAGCCCAAAAAGAAGTAGAAGGCATAGGCGGGTCTCGCAGAGCAGGTGATACCGCTTCGCCATTTTACAAGTAAAACATCGGGGCCTACGATGGGGATGCTCGAAGGGGGAGCTACCGGGCGTAGGGCCAATTTGCGAGCCGGTTGGTGTGGGAGCTTCATTTATAGTCCGTAGCGGCCCGCCGGGCGGCGCCACGAGGGCGCCTCACTCTATGGCGCCCACCTCGCACGATAAAAGAATAGACACCGATGCCCCGTCGGTGTATCATGCCCTTGTCGGGACGTGGCTCAGCCTGGTAGAGCACTGCATTCGGGATGCAGGGGTCGCTGGTTCAAATCCAGTCGTCCCGACCAATTATTTCAATGAGTTAGGTCACGTGGCAGCGTGGCCTTTTTCTTTTGCCTCAACGTTTTTCGTATGGCTTTCGTGACTTTTCTCAACACCCGCAACGTTGCAGGTGTTGGAACCGCGGTCGAACTCCATCGTTTCCACCGCATCCAGCAACTTTTCGTCCGTCAGATGGATGTACCGATCTTCGACAGGAACGTTTGAGCTATGCCCGACGATGGCGTTGCGGATGGTACGTGTCCACGCCCGACCACGCAAGATTGGTTTTGAAGGTGCCGCGGAAGTCCCGCATTTGAGCTCCCTCAAGACCAGTTAGCTTGATAATACGCGCCCAACACTTACGCTTTGTGCCCCTCGTGATTTCTCTGCCCTTATGACTGAACACGGGGCCGCTGAAACGCACGATGTTGTCGCCGCCCGCGTGTCTCATCTTCCAGAGCAAATCATAGACCTCCGGGCGCATTCCCGTGTAGTAGAGGATGATTATGATTGGCGTTAACCAATCGGACACCCCCAACATCTGCTGGAATTGCTCCCACGTGATGTACACGTCCCGCTGCGTCTCGGGTAAACGGGACAACATAGAGCAAGGCTTGAACTCCAGCTTCCTCGTTTCCAGTTCGACACGGAAAAAGCCCGAGAGCACAGACACCTCGATATTTATCGTGGCGTTGCTCACTCCCCCCGCCTTTATCTCCAGTACATCTATTGAGTAATAGATGATGATCACGCGGAAGGGCCGGGCTTGTTCATAAAGCTGAATTGGTGCCTTGAGACCTCGATGTATGGGCTGGGCCGCGGCTGGATGACCCGTAGGATAATCTCACCGGCTGTTTCGCAGAAGTCTGCCGGGACTGCACATACCATTAACATGGATTGACCTGGGACACTCACTCGCGTTCTCGCGTCCATAGAGCATCCCTACGCGAACGTTCCAACATTCCGGGTAGTCAGGGCAGCTGAGGCCTCGTGAATTCGCGTAGATTCGTTCTCGGGTGCTTTCTCGTTGACGTGAGCCTTGCATTCTTTCCCAATTGTGCGCAACGTAAGGAGAAGTGGGAAGAAAGGAGGCCGAACAATGCCCCATCATGAAAAAGAAAGAAAGCAGACAGAAGAAGTTCAGGAAGTTAACGAGGCTGCCGAAGAATCCGAATCAGCTGAGTTGGCAGAGGAGGACCTGGAGAAGCTGAGCGGCGGGCAAGATACGGAGTATCGTCAACGAAAGACTCCGGGAGTCTATTGAACGAATAGTAGCTGGGTAAACCTGGAGAAGATCCACAGGTCAAGCAGTAGGAGCAGAAGAGGAGGAGTCGAATCATGTCGCATCATGAAGAAGAAAAACTGCGGGAAGAAGAAGTCAAGGAAGTGCATGAGGATACTGGAGAATCCGAATGCGCAGAGTTGGCCGTCGAGGATTTGGAGAAAGTGGCGGGAGGCATCGTGAATTATAACGGACCAGCCTGTCTCGGAGATTCGATCAATCCGCCTGGTGATTTTGATAATGATGGTTATTGAGGCAGCATGGCCACCCTCTCATCTCGCTCCTTCTTTCTCATGCGGTTGCGGGCTGTTGGTTGTCAAAAATGATACCGCCACAGCCATCATATAAAGAGGTTCCCATGAAGAAAACCATCGAAGAACGCAAGGAATACGCGAAAATCATCGCCCAAGCTTGGGTGGACGAAGAATTCAAGCAAAGACTGCTTGCTGACCCTTCCACAGTGCTGAAGGAGAACGGCATCGAGATCCCCGATGGGATGACTGTGAAGTTTGTGGAGGCGAAGGAGAATGAAATCCTCGTGCAGTTACCTCCCCGGCCCCCTGACTCATCACAATTATCTGACGAGGATTTGCAGAAGGTGGCAGGCGGTGGTGGCCACACTACCCTCTCGGGTACGAGCGTGGCAGCACCCTTTGTCACGGGACCCATTACATAGGTCCCACACCGGCTCTATCCCCGGGTCAACCTGTTTATCGTTCAACGCTGATGTTTTCAGGCGATAGAGGTTTGTAGGCGGGCATATCGGGGTCAGGCTTGACATATATGTATATCGGGAGTCAGGCTTGACATATATTTGTACCGGGTCTTCTCTTACCCTCTCAAGGTCTGCCGCAAGACGGGGATTCGTTTCCGCACGTTTGCGCAGACGATTGATCGCTTGACTCCTTCCTCCAACAGATCGTACAAACGAATCCGGTCCGGCTCGTCAAAGAAAATATCCTGGCCAACGTTCCAACGTAGCATCACATGATAGACAGCGCCCGGATAGTGAATGCGTGCTCTCCGAGCTGGAGCAAGAATCTGTCCGGTATGTGCCCCATAGAACCGGTTCCATCTGCGCCGCAAGGCCGACCACACCAGACTGTGTTCGTCGGCAGTCCATCCACTGGTGCAAGGTTGACTTTGGGGCCTGCCGTCAGTACTATCGGAATCAGGAGGAAGAAATAATGATGCGAAATACCAGTGGGTTCCTTTGCGCAGTGATTGGTTGCGTAGTAGCGGCGACTATTCTGTCGGCAAACAGAAGCTTTGCCCAAGCAACTCCGGGCTACAACAACAAAATTCCCTCTAAGATCATGACGCCCGATAAGGTGCAGACCCGCATCGGCACGTTGAAGTTCTTTGACGGGATGCCGGATAAGAAGACGGTTAAGTTGGTCTATGACCACCTGGACTTCCTGCGCGGCGTAGAGGTATTTCTCAATAGTATTCCGGCGGCGTCGCTGGAAGCCATACGTCTCGGGAACGTCACCCTGGGAGTAAAGAGGTTCAATCAGGTTGCCATATTCGAAACTCTGATGGATTCGAATGCGCTATGGCTCACTGCAAACACTGATACGGTGTACGCGTCGACGTTCCTTAATCTGGCTAAGGATGGCCCTATGGTCGTCGAAATCCCCGCAGGTTGTGGACCGGGAACTGTCAATGATGCGTGGTTCCGATTCGTTGTTGACATGGGCATTCCGGGTCCTGACCAAGGCAAGGGTGGTAAGTATTTGATCCTACCTCCAGATTACGATGGCGAGGAGCCCAAGGGTTACTTCGTGGCTCGTTCGTCCAGCTATGTCAACTGGCTGATCCTACGAGGCTTCCTCGTCGACGGGAAACCGGATGCTGCGACTAAGATGTTCAAAGATGGGCTGAAGATCTACCCTCTAAAGGACGCGGCGAATCCAGCTCGGATGGAGTTTATCAACACATCGGGGATCTCGCACAACACCGTTCATGCGAACACCTTTACATTCTACGAAGAGATAAACGACGTCATCCAGAGAGAGCCGATCGACATGATCGATCCTGAAACGCGCGGACTTCTTGCCGGAATAGGTATCCTGAAGGGTACTCCCTTCGAGCCTGACGAGCGGATGAAGAAGATCCTTACTGACTCCGCGGCGGTCGGAAACGCTACTGCCAGGGCCATCATGTTCGACCAGAGGGAGCCGGGTACATATCTCTACGAGGGCAGCCGATGGTTCACTCCCTTCATCGGTAGGAGCTACAGGTGGCTGCGGGACGGCGGCAAGGGCGGGAGATACCTGGATGCTCGGTCCATGTTCTTCTACGGCGCCACCGTCAATACACCGGCCATGGCCGCCAAGATGGTAGGCAAGGGATCCCAGTACGCTTACTGTGCCAGGGATAAGAGTGGTGATTACCTCGACGGGAGCAAGATCTATAGGTTGCATATCCCCGCCGATGTGCCAGCCAAAGACTTCTGGTCGGTCGTTGCCTACGATCCCCAAACTCGCTGTATGCTGCAAACCGACCAGCCGTTCCCCAGCAAGAACAACAAGAAGGATGATCTTGTTGCCAACAAGGACGGATCAGTTGATCTGTACTTCGGACCGAAGGCGCCCTCAGGCCAAGAGAAGAACTGGGTCCAGACCGTCCCCGGGAAGGGCTGGATGGTGCTCATCCGACTCTACGGCCCGTTGGAACCTTGGTTCGACAAGACTTGGCGGCCAGGCGATTTCGAGTTGGTGGAGTGACCTGATTGACCCCTAAAGCAACCATCCGCTGCACACCGCAATCATAAGTGGTGTGTGGCGGTTCCTGATGCGGTCACTGGGATACTTGAATTGCGGGGCCGTCGATCTTTCTATGAGGTATCTGGCAAGTCCTCATACCCCCTATGGGAATTTGGGGAAGAAGCGAGGAAGTAGATGAAGAAAGCCGTGTCACTATTCTCTTTGTTAGGCGTCTTAGGGCTTCCCCTAGTCCTAGGCATGGCATTATCAAGTGAGGCGTTCAGTTACGATGGCTCTCGCCCTGATCCAGTCGGCACTCCCACAAAGGTCAGACTTGAAGTATTCGTGATCGATGTCGATGAGATAAACAGTTCCGACCAAAACTTCACCGCAAACGTAGCCATCAAGGCTACTTGGAAGGATGCGGGGCTGGCACGAGAAGGGACCCCCGCAAGATTGAAGCCACTTGATGAAGTGTGGAACCCTGGGCTGCAAATATTGAACCAACAGCTAATATGGGGGACAATGCCCAAGAAAGTCAAAATTAAATCAGACGGTACCGTAACCTATACGCAGCGCTTCTTTGGCAAGTTCTCGAATCCACTAAATCTGCGCAGTTTTCCCTTTGATCACCAGAAGTTAAGCGTCCGCGTGGTAGCGACATTATTAACCCATGACGAAATCAAGTTTGTCGATTCCGACAAGAAATCCCTAAGCGGAATTTCGGAAAAACTGTCCGTCCCCGATTGGAAGGTAGTTCACTGGAGTGCGAAGCCGAAAGCATGGGAACTGGTGAGGGGCGGGCTAAGTCGCCCGGGATTCGAGTTTCAATTTGTAGCCCAGCGCCACGTCAGCTATTTCATCCTGAAAGTGTTCATACCGTTAATCATGATCGTCATGATGTCGTGGGTCGTTTTCTGGTTGGAACCGTCACAGGCCGGAACTCAAATAAGCGTGGCGGTCACGTCGATGCTTACACTCATCGCGTATCGCTTTCTATTGGGCACTCTTCTCCCTCCAGTGTCATACATGACGCGAATGGACTACTTCATACTGGGCTCCACTGCTCTCGTCTTTGCCGCATTCATAGAGTCAGTAATTACGGTGAGACTAGCTGCCGGCAATCGAGCAACTATTGCCAATAGGATCGATTGGTATTGCCGCTGGATCTTTCCCATTTGGTTTGTGGCTCTGGTAGTTGGAGTGCGATTTGTCTGACCGTCTTTTGCGGACTATAATAGTCCCCGTGCTACTTTGCAGTCGGGGGTTCCTTTTCCAGAGTATAGATTGAAAGAGGAGAGAGATGGAAACACGACCGGGAGAGAATATGTACTGGCTCGCAGATTGAATCAGAGCAGAGCTCAGGCCGCGAGGATTCCCTAACCTGATTGCTCAACGGGGGCGCGGCGGGGCGCTGGGAGGGCTTAAGAACCATGATCGAGCGAGTGAACCGAGATCGAAATCCCAATTTTACACTCAACCACACTTTATCCCGTAAAGTCATTCAGTTGAGAATATCGGTACCAACCTTCTTAATGTATGCTTACACCCGCCGCGCCTCCCTCCTCTATCCTCTCTCAATAATGGGTCATGTCGGGGTCAGGCTTGACATATGTGCATTTGGGTCTTCTCTTACCCTCTCAAGGTCTGCCGCAAGACGGGGATTCGTTTCCGCACGTTTGCGCAGACGATTGATCGCTTGACTCCTTCCTCCAACAGATCGTACAAACGAATCCGGTCCGGCTCGTCAAAGAAAATATCCTGGCCAACGTTCCAACGTAGCATCACATGATAGACAGCGCCCGGATAGTGACTGCGTGCTCTCCGTGCCATTTTTGGCTGTTTACACCCTCAAATCCATATATGTCAAGCCTGACCCCGACACCCCGACACAAATCAATGGATTAGTCCAGATCTAATTGCACTTTGCATTGATTACATCTCATCGCGCCACGAAAAACTCTATTGCCGCAATCGGGACATATATAGCGGGCCTCTTCATCTCGAATCCATTTTTCAGTACCGAACTCTCGTCGATACGGGACAGCCCGGAGAATAACCTTCTTGCCGATAGCCATGGAGAAATTGTCAATGTGGTGACAAGGAAATTCATTGCATTGATGACACCCGGTGTACCCTTTCTCTTTTGTGCAGTTCCTGATCTCACACTGGCGACAATGCATAAATTGTTCATCGGATAAGCAGCCACGGCAGCGAATGTCTTCTATAGACAGGGCTTCGGTATTAGGGAGTGTGCCTTTGCCTGGAGTTCCTCCCTTGTAGAGATTTACCAGCCGCTCCTTTAGTTTGATGTTATTGTCGCGGTGGGCTATGTAAACGGCACATACACCGCAATAAAGACCGCAAGGAGAAATGAAATCGGGATTTGTCGCCATAGCTTTTGTCCCTCCCACGTACTAATTTAGCAGATTTTCATACGCATAACAACCATGATCCGCCACCTGATTTCCGCGGAAGGGTTTGATGGGTCTCCAGACCCTGAATTCCCCCGCGATGATGTTCCACCGATGTGCAAATCGGCAACGTATCGGAAGCAATGGACGCAAAGATGGGTCGTTCGACGGACAAAGCCTCATGAATTCTTGACACATTTGGTAATGGTTCACCGGGCTTGAAGCGGTTCTGCGCCCGGTGAGGTTTGGAGGGGGAGACTCATCTCCCCCTCCAAACCTCACCGATACGTAATTCCGTGAGCTTGTACGGTTCGCGGTGAACGGTTACCAAATTTGTTCTGCTTCAGATGTTTCTCTTGTTCATGCAGAGTGCGAGCTTGTCATTCCACCCTATTGTCTGGGCCTGCATGTGGGCCACTTGCATCATGGTCAATCTCGCACACTGATCGTGCTACCCAAATGAGGCCTTTCACGGAGGACAGTTTGTAACACATTGAAATTAAGAGGGCGCAGCATGCGGCGCCCCTACGCATGGCTCCGCCATGCACAGATCGTGGCACCATTGGTACGTCTTTCCGGGTTTTGCAACAGTCTCTAAAGCGCCGGGCTACTTTCAAGTGTCCCTACGGGACACATCTTCATGCCCCAGAGGGGCATCTGATAGTAGCCCGGTCATTCATGGCCGGGGACGAGAAACCACAACAATTACCGGTCTTCAGTCCCGGAGGGACGACTGATTCTTTCTTGTATGCCACCCACTGTGTCACGTAAGCTGTCCGGGACCCGCTCAATCGCCCCACGCGTACTGCGCGACCCTCCAAACCTCCCCATACGTTATCCCGCGAGCGGGTGGTTTTTCAACGGGACTTTCATAGGAACGCGCAATCAAGAGAGTGAGATCGATTTCTTGGGTGCCACTGCCGGCTTGCCCAGCAGTGCTCTTTATCACTTGTTTGACCGCGCATTGATATGAGGAGTTCATTTGGCCACATCCGAATGTGATGGAAGAATCCCGAATCCATCTGCGGCTCGCACAGCCTTTACTGCGGCCCTTTGCAGAGCTTCGGCGGCGAGCAATCCGATTCTGTTGGGATCTGCTCGTAGGTCTCCAACGCTGAGCAAGACGGTCAGGTCGCCGTCGATATGCGTGTGAAACGGCCTGATGACCCGCCCCAAACCCAAAGTGGCCTGGACCGCCACCCTGGAGGCCTGGATCTTGTCCAGACGCGCGTTCACGGCTACGACCGCCAGGGTGGTATTCTCTGTGGAGACCCGCCTGGACCATGTTTTTCCGTCCTTGAGCAGCTGAGCGGAGTCGGCCAATTGGAGTGAATCGGGTGAGACACGACATCCCGCAATTATGGCGCCTTCAAGGTCGGTTATGTCACCGTAGGGGTTTACTACAACCAGAGCGCCTACCACAAGATCGTTCGACACGACGGAAGCCGATCCAAGCCCTCCTTTCATTCCCTGCTGTATGCCGAAGAGCTTTCCCACCGTCGCTCCTGTGCCCGCGCCCACGCTGCCCTGTTCCACAGGACCTGATTCTGCGTTCAGGCATGCCTGCCTGCCCATGTGGTAGTCGGGCCGAACCGATCCGTTGCCGAAATTGAGATCGAATATCACTGCTGCGGGCACTATGGGTATTGTGACTCCCACCACCGGAACGCCCACGCCCTGCTCCTCCAGGCATGCGAGCACTCCGCCGGCCGCGTCCAAGCCGAAAGCGCTTCCGCCGCCAAAGCAGATCCCGTGAACTCGATCCACCAGGTGCAACGGCCTCAACGAGTCAAATTGACGGGTGGAAGTGGCGGCGCCGGCTATGTGAACCCCCGCGGGAACACCGTCGGAGTTCGGGAGAATCGCGGTCACGCCTGTTTTAGCCTCGGTGTTGGACGCGTGGCCCACCCGCATTCCCGGCACATCCGTGATATCGTCATGAGCCCCTGGACCTGAAATGCCCATCAACAACCCTCCTCAGGTTAGAAAAGAGGTAACCGTTTACCGTACAAGCTCGGTGAACCATTACGAAAAAAGTAGCATTGTTGATCCGTTGTGGCAATCTCATTCGTGTCTGAACGGGAGTTCTCCTGCCACGGCCGGATCGCACAATGAACGGGCGTGAGGAAGAGCTTTCAGTGTGAGTGCGCAGGCGTGGCCGGGCCTCTGAGCCGGCAGCTTACCGCGAACATGGTTGCCCCCCCCTGGAGCGGCTGTGCAGTAAACCATGTCCATACCAATCCCGTGCACAATGAATCCTGCCGCAACAGGAGCGATGGTCTGGCCCAAGCGCAGCGCCATCGCATTCACCGACATGGTTGCGGCTCTGTTTTCAATGGAGGCAAGGCCTGTCGGAAGCGAATCAGATATCGCCAAAATTGGGACACAACCGGCGCATGTCGGGTCCGACGACCCACGAAATCACGTGCGGGAAAATCAGGTGGTGGATTTTGGCAGAATTTCGTCATTGACAAGATGCCCGGAATATTCCAGAATAGGGATTCGGCTGTGGAACCCAGACCGCCTCACGGTTGTCTCTTCCCAGCATCATCACCGTTCCCCGATAGCTCAATCGGCAGAGCGAGTGGCTGTTAACCACTAGGTTGTAAGTTCGAGTCTTACTCGGGGAGCCACAAAAGTCCTATCAACCCGCACGGTTGGAAACAATCCGGAGCGGGTTTTTCTTTCTCAGCACTAGGTTTGTGCCAATTGTCCGGGCAAACTCGCTCTGATGCTTGAATCAGGTTGATCAACTCAGGCGCGGAATAGTGGGTCGTGATTCGTCCCGACTTGTGGCCGAGCAGATCCTGTCGATCCTCGAAGGACACCCCGGCTGATCGAGCCCTGTCATCATGGTCCAAACTTAGCACGCTCAGAATGAGGGTAGACAAAGGGTTGCAGCTAACTGATTACCTGGACACTTGGGATTTGCCGGCTGACTTGAGGGACTATGCCTGATAATTCTTTGGGTCCCAGCGGCCCATGTCGAAGATACTGTAATCCTCGTCTGCAGGCTTGTCCAAGGAAGTAGCGTTAATGGGAATTGGAATATCCCCGGCATATTCAGGACGGAGTTCCGTGCCCGGACACCCCCGGGTGCATTCAATGCACCGATAAAACATGTAGCGCATAGAACCGTTGTATAGATTGAAGAAGTGCGGAGTTTTGGCAAAATCTTTGAGCTCCTCGCTGTTCATGTCCGCCATCTTCATGAACGCCCGCATAAAGTTCCCAACGTCGTAGGGTTGGCTGTGGCGAGCGCATCGGTTTTGCTTAACAACGCCCTTTTCCGTGGCCTTTGCCGGTTGTATGGCCTTTGCCGGACAGTTTTTCACGCATGGATAGGAACAATCCCGACAGGGATCGAAGTCTTCGAGCGGCGGGTCGGAATCGACCTTGACAGTGGTAAGGAAAATTCCATACCGTACCATCGATCCCCATTTTGGATGTACAACCAACGTGTTTTGGCCGAATACTCCCATTCCCGATTGCACGGCAAGGTGCCGGACTGAGACCGGTCCGATAATCCTGCGCCACGTCTCAGTCGTTACTTCAAATGGGCGGTGGTGGGGGACTGGCATGACATCAACATCGTACGCGCTTTCGAGACGCTTGCCCAGACGAACCTGAAGTTGTTCCCATACCGTGTCAATCGCCAAGAACGCATCCATGCGCATGATGCTCTGGTTCATATACGCTCCCCGGAGTTCACGAAATGCAACGATAACAAATGATTGTAGATCCGGAAGATATCGTCTCGGGTCTGGTGACGCAGGACTAACATAATCCTTAAGCGCAAGAAAAGACACCTGATCCCCGCCGAGATCTATGGCGGCTTTGCGGATCGATTCCTTATCTTGGGTTGTCCAAAAAGTACGTGAAGTCATGAGATCATACCTCCGAAATTTTCTCGGTCATTGTGTGTTAAATCGACCAATGGGACGGCCGGCTCATTTCCGGCGCAGATTCGTCTCCCGTCGGCAGAGCCATGCAGATCACCTACGCCTTACATCGATTGATTTCCGTTAGTCTAGACGACATCCGGATCGTTCATGAGAGTGCGGATTTTACTGCACAGGAAATCCCCTCCTACCAGTACAGCGACATCCACGCTGCTTCCAGTGCATGTGTTCGCATCACGGTTCCTTTCTCACGCTGTTCCGGCCCAACGTTTGGCGATCCCGATTCTTTTTTCTAAATCGTAGTGTTCCCGAGTCATTATTATTCGGGATTATTCCGCGACCGTCCCCCTACGTGCCGCGCAAGAGCGGGTTTTGGGCTAACGATCCAGGAAGCACATTCTCGAAAACCCATGATTCACTCGTCCAATTATCAACCTCCTTTTGGTATGAGTAAGTGGATACCCACTTACTCTGGTCACAAAAAAATTAACTCCTTACAGAATCAATAAGGGTCTCTAAAATATTATCAAAAAACTCTTCCCTAAAAGTGCCCTTAAAGGACAGGAGGCGTGTCATATTCATGAACATTCCAAGGCCGTTGAGCGCCCATGCGACCGTGTCGACGTCCGCGTCTTTTCTTATCGTACCCTGTCGAATCCCCTTTTGCATGATTTTGGAATGATAGACGGCAATACGTTCGTATGACAGGCGCAACCTGTCCGCTATGTCTGCATCGGCAATCTCCGATACCGCCTGGAAATGAACTGTCAGTTCCTCGGGGTGCTGCAGCATTCGACTGTAATACGAACGGACTATCTTTCTCAACGCGGTTAGGGCATCTTCCTCCTTCTCGAGATCCTCATCCCAGAGTCTTATCATTTTTCGTGATATGTGGTCGATAATCGCAAGAAGCACCGCTTTCTTTGATGGAAAATACTTGTAGATGAGAGCGTCTGATATCCCTGCTTCAGAGGCTATGTCGACCACACGAGCGACACGATAATTGGATTTCGCAAATATCTTGATACCGGCACGAATTATTTGGCTGCGTCTTTGGTCTGCGGTAAAACGTTTTCTTGTCTTTTTCACAGTCATTGTCTGCGCTTAAGAAGTTAGTGGCTAACCACTTACCACGTCTCGTGTTCACTGTCAAGGCAGTTTCTCACAAATTGCCGCTTGTGCGAGCAATCACTTCTTCCCTAGGAGGCTGTCGCAAAACCGCTTACATTGCTCGAACGGTTCAACGATGGGTGGCCCAGACGGTGCTAGGCGCACGGCCAACTAGCTGTCGACCAACGTACTGAGCCGATGAGCGGTAATCACATCCGAGACCTGCTACCTCGCCGCCCGCTGAGGGCCGTCTGGGTTCCGAAGGAACAAGAGGTTTTTCACGATCGGCGCCATTATTCCAGAAAGCCGCTTGCAGTCGGCTCCATCTCAGTCGATCCTCTTATCGGGGTCAGGCTTGAAATATGTGTATTTGTGCCGAGTCTTCTCTTACCCTCTCAAGTTCTGCCGCAAGGCGGGGATACGTTTCCGCACGTTTTGCGCAGACGATTGATCGCTTGACTCCTTCCTCCAACAGATCGTACAAACGAATCCGGTCCGGCTCGTCAAAGAAAATATCCTGGCCACCGTTCCCACGTAGCATCACATGATAGACAGCGCCCGGATAGTGAATGCGTGCTCTCCGTGCCATTCTTCGCAGTCTATACCCCCAAATCCATATACGTCAAGCCTGACCCCGACACATTCCTCAAAGACCCCGAATTCGTCAATGCGCTCTTTCTCAAATCGCCGCGGCGCATCGAAGCCCTGGGACTCATCCTCATCCTGGCCCTGATGATCTGGCGGCTCATGGAGCGAACCATGCGGCTCACGCTCCGAGCCTCCAAATCAAAGGTCACCGGCTGGAAGAAGCGAAAAACATCACGACCTACATCCTTCATGATGACCACCGTTTTCGGAGCTATCTTTGTAATGATGACCGGAGGGGCCAGACGACTCGCAAAGAGGCTCAGCCAAAGACAACAGGAGTATCTCAAGATCCTCCAAGTCCCTCCTGAGGTGTTTACCACACCGGCAAAGCACTGAACACGATGACTCAGGAGATAGAAGAAAATGCCAAAACACATCAGCCTACTGTTGCGGAATGTCGGTCAGGGTATTCGTAATATGATGTTTCTTGTCCAGTTGGACAGAAATGGAGATAATAAATCAACAGCCAACAACCTTTTTCTCTTGACCTGTCTGAAGAATTACACTAAAAAATCATGTTCAGGAGGGTTTTTATGTTCAACAAATTATTGGATATTGTGTCAATCGTTACCGACAAGGGGACCAACCCTACGGTGGCTGATTGATCGTAGCTCTGCAAAAAGCAAAACAAGCTTTTCAGTTTTAAATACAGATCAGTTTCTCCAGGTCTGTTACGCAGCAGACTCCTTTCTGAGATTCCACCGCAATAGTTGTCCCCTTCGTCCAAAATGGTTATAAAGCAGTTATCTCAATAGGTTATAATTAATTGCCGGTAGACTGGTTATCTATTCTTGGTGTCCTATGCCAAGAAATATCGGTATGGCTATAGACAACAAGAGCGGAGTCCGACAATGATCAAAAAGCAAAATATAGACAGAATATGTACCAGCAACACCCAGCATCTTTTACAGATGGGATGGACTTCCCATTTCCAGACACAGCTAGTAAACTATTGCAATGACGAAGTTATCCTAGCCAGAGTAGTTGGGGTAAGGAAAAATAGCTTCTGTATCAGTACCGGAAAAAGAGAATGGCTCGCTACGGTAGCCGGAAGGCTCACGCACTACTCTAATCAAAGATATCCGGTCACAGGGGATTGGGTCCTTGTGACCGATACAGTGATTTCTGAGGTATTGGAGCGAAAGAATATGCTGTTTCGGGGAGCTGCAGGCTCATATGGCAAACAAAATGGGCAACCACGGAAAGAACAGGTAATTGCGGCAAACCTCGATACAGTATTTGTCGTTTGCGGTCTGGACCGGGATTTTAACCTGCGTCGCATTGAACGCTACTTAGCGCTGGTCTACAACTGTGGCCTCAAGCCCGTAATCATTCTGACAAAAGCAGATCTTCACCAGAATCCAGAGCATTGTGTCACTGAAGTAGAAACCGTTGCTTTCGGGGTTCCGACACACTTGGTTTCGGTTCTGGATACCAAGGGGCTGGCTCATCTTGAAGAGTATCTGTCTCTAGGACAGACCACCACTATGGTTGGGTCTTCCGGAGCCGGTAAATCCACATTGGTGAATCGGCTCTATGGCAAGACCGTACAGGCTACCGATTCGATAAGTACCAGTGTGGGGAAAGGGAGGCACACCACCACCACCCGGGATTTGATTATGATGCCCCAGGGAGGGATGGTGATTGACAATCCTGGTATTCGTGAAATCGCTTTATGGGGCGATGACGATGGGATCAGCGCCGCCTTCCCTGAAATTGAAAACCTTGCCGGAGAATGCCGTTTTTCCGATTGCAGCCATATGCACGAACCCGGTTGCCGGGTCCTTCAAGCTGTAACCGAGGGAAATATCTTGCAAGACAGACTGGAAAGCTACCACAAAATGAAACGTGAAATGACATATCTATCTCTCCGACAGCAAAGGAGCGCCGACCGCGTGGAAAAGGAACGCTGGAAAGAGGTGGCGATGAAAGTGAAGGCGATGAAAAAGCGGAGACACAAAGGGAGATATTCTAAATAGGAAGACCATATGGGGGAGTCATAAATGCAAATACGAGAGGCAGTGGAAACAGATTTGGACGACGTATTGTCAACACAACGTTTGGCTTTTGGTTATGATAAAGAGGCGAATTTGGTGAGGGAACTATTACATGACCCCAGCGCAAAACCATTATTGCCTCTGCTTGCCTTTGAAAAGGATCGAGCGGTAGGACACATATTATTCACAAAGGCGCGACTGTCTGGCGCCCACGATAAGGTGTCCATGGTAATCTTGGCACCATTAGCAATAACGCCTGACGCTCAAAAGCAAGGAATTGGCGGTAAGCTTATCGAACGAGGACTAGAGCTTCTGTCCAAATCAGGAGTTGATCTGGTCTTCGTGCTCGGGCATCCTATTCGAGAGCGCACCGCTATGGTGCAAGGTTTGGGTTCAAGTGCCGGGGGGGGGCGCCGGCGGAAAGACTTCGGTCAGTTCCGTGCTCCATGTGCGCCAGGAGTCAACGCCACACCATGGTGGTGTTGCAGGTTTTGTCTTGTGTTCTCCACGCGCGTGAGGCGTCCCGTAAGATAAATGGCTATGCTACACTCCCACCATGACCGAACCCAAGGATTCCTCCTTCGACCGCGACGAATATCGGGGTCAGTATCGGGGTCAGGCTTGACATATGTGTATTTGTGCCGGGTCTTCTCTTACCCTCTCAAGGTCTGCCGCAAGACGGGGATTCGTTTCCGCACGTTTGCGCAGACGATTGATCGCTTGACTCCTTCCTCCAACAGATCGTAGAAACGAATCCGGTCCGGCTCGTCAAAGAAAATATCCTGGCCAACGTTCCAACGTAGCATCACATGATAGACAGCGCCCGGATTGTGAATGCGTGCTCTCCGTGCCATTCTTCGCCGTCTATGCCCCCAAATCCATATATGTCAAGCCTGACCCCGACACTGCAGCGATGACGAGTGAACGGAAAGGAGGCACCTCGGGTGATCCCCTTTGGTCG
>CAZGNL010000043.1:0-34671 GCA_964527475.1 uncultured Syntrophaceae bacterium | reverse complement strand
GTACATTTTCCCCAACTTCGCGAGAAAAAAATGGACTTTTGCAACAGTCTCTTCATCGCCGGGCTACTATCAAATATTCCTCCGGAATATTCAAGCCAACCATCCTAGGGGTCTGTCACCGAAACGCGCTGCACCCTTCACAGTGCATCCCTGCGACGCGCCGTTGGATTGTCGTCAGCTTGATGGCCCACTCGCAAGAATGGAAGGTTTGGCTGGATGCAGCGGAATGGTGAGCGTGTGCGCGGGGTTCAAAACAAAAAAAAGGCCGGGAGGTTGCCTCCCGGCCTTTTGCTCTCTTATGACGATTCCGTCGTTACCACCCAGCGGGCGGTACGTATGTGTTGACAGGGGTGCACGGCACTGCAGCGGTCACATATGCGGGCGCTCCCAGCTCAACCGGGCAACAGCCTGCGCCGGGACCGAACTGACCAGCAAAGATCGGCACGGATGCGAGCGCCAGAGCCCTGAATGGAATGCTCAGCGTTGCATGTATCAGGCCAGGTACCAGGGGCGGCTCACAAGCAGGCGCCACAGGGCCCTTTAGCGTGACTGCGTCCGGGGTCACCAAACACGCTGACCCACCACCATAGACTGCGCCGGGAATACCAGGCACCGGCCATTTGCTCACGGTGTAACCCCAGGACATCCCCGCACCTAACGCCAACATAGCAAGGATTCCAAGAATTACCGCGGATTTCTTAACCATACCCTCATCCTCCTTTCATTCAAGCCCTTCCCGGCATTACTACCGGAAATTAAGCGATATTCCTAAATACATTTGCAGTATTACGTTCTTTTATCGGAAAACTCCGCCTTTGTCAAGGACTTTCTGCCCGGCGATTCCTGCTTTGAGCGCACGCTTTGCCGAGTATCCTCGTGGCGGTGTAAGGAAAAAGGACCGGACTGATGGCCCGGTCCTTACGAAATTGCACACGTAATACCGGTAAGCCTCTACCACAGAGTGCCGAAAATCAGGGTCGGCGCCGCTAACAAGCGCGCCGGTCCAACCAGCAGAAAGGGCAAAGGTCCGAAAAACGGTCCGCAGGGGCCGCCGCCAAACTCGAGACCGCATCCATACACGCCGCCCATGCCGCCGAAGAGCGCGTCAAAAGGTGTCATGATAGCTGCGATTCCTGCTCCTCTGAGCCCGGGGTCGAAGCCGTTGGCCGCAACAGCACCACCGACGGGGCCGCAAGGCGCGGGGGTTACATACGTCTTTGACCATGTTTTGACTACTGGGACCCAGTCAGGGCAGGGGGGGCAGTCAACAGGGACGTAGGTCGGGTCGGCCATTGGATACTGCCAACCAGTCCAACCACCTACTTTCAGGAAGGCGAACGACGTTCCCGCCGTGGCCACTATCAGCGACAAGATTGCGAGAACAACTAAAGTTCTCTTTACCATACCCTCATCCTCCTTTCATCACTTTCATCAATCCTTAATTCAAAGGAAACTTTAAGCCAGATTCTTTGGATTCCCTCTGATCAAACAAATCTCTGGAATCGTGTGTTAAATTTTATTGCAAAAATCCCCCACCTTGTCAACCCTTTTTTTCAACGGATGGCCGAACAAGGATAGAGTCAATCCGCCTGTTCTCGATGAAATCACCTTATCCGCGGTGCTGAGAGAATGTCAAGGGAAAAATGACTCGTTCCGCGAGCGGCTGATAGGCTCAATGTGTGAACAAGAGATTGGGACGACCGCCGTCGGCGGGCGTTCATTTCCTCCAGGGCCCGATCAACGAAATCAAGATGATTGTTATTTGGGAGCAGGAGCAAGGTCATAGTTTGACAGACAAGGCTCGGTCAGCAAGACCGGGCGGGGGGGGGGCGATCCTCTCCTTCCGCCGCGCAGTCCTCGGGCGCAGGCTATTGCGCAGAACCTGAAAAGGGGATTGACTCATTGTCCCGCCGCGGATAAAAGTAGAATCTCAACTGATATTGCCGTGGAAAGAAGTCCACGGTCAAACCGGGACCCCAGACCAATGAAGATTTCTTCACAACGTGCCCAAAAAGATTATCGATCACACTTTATCAAGGAAAGAAAAGGAGCGACGGTTTATGACCGACAATGACAACAGTTTCAAATTTTCAGGCGCATCCAAATATGTGCTCGACGAAGAGCTTGCCAAGATTGTCAATATATCTATGGTGTTGGAGATGCCGCTGCTGCTCAAGGGGGAGCCTGGGACCGGCAAAACCATGCTGGCTCACGCCATAGCGGAGAGCCTGGCCATGCCGCTCATCGTCCTGAACGTGAAGTCGAGCATGAAGCTGGTTGACGCGCTGTACCAGTACGACACCCTGACGCGCCTCAATGACAGCCGGTTCGGTGATTCCGACCGGAACGTGAGTGACATCGAAGAGTACATAAGGATGGGGAAGATAGGTCAGGCCTTTGTGTCCGAGACCAGGGCGGTCCTGCTCATAGATGAGATCGACAAGGCCGATACGGACTTTCAGGACGACATGCTCGATGTCCTGGACCAAATGGAGTTCGACATAATCGAGATAGACAAGACCATGCCGGCCCGGAATCGGCCGGTAATCGTAATTACCTCAAACGCCAAGAAGGACCTCTCCGACCCGTTTCTCGGACGGTGCAATTTCCACCATATAGCGTTCCCGGAGCCCGACCTGATGCGAGAAATCATCGTGGTTCATTTCCCCGATTTGGATAAGGAGCTTCTGGACGGGTGTGTGACTGCCTTCTATCGTCTGAGGGAGTTTCAGGGTATCGAGAAGAAGCCGGCCACGCGTGAACTGATCAACTGGATAAGGGCGCTCAGGGCCGATCCCGATTTCAGACATAAGGATCTGATATTGGGGAAAATCCCGTATTTGGGAATTCTGTTTAAGAAGAGCCCGGATCACCAGCAGGCCATGTTGCAGAGCAGGCGCTTGCGCCGTTGAACACCGACTTACGGAAGGTACCATGTTTGTTGATTTTTTTTACGTTATGAGAGAGTCGGGGATACCTGTCACCCCCACTTCGTTCCTCCACCTGCACAAGGCGCTCCGGGAAGGGCTTGTGGAGGGCCTGAACGATTTCTACATTGTGGCGCGTACCCTCCTGGTGAAGAGTGAGCGGTATTTTGATATTTACGATCTGGTTTTCGCTCATTTTTTTCACGGCGCGGAACTCCCGGACTTCAAGGGGGTAGACCTGGACGAGACCGCCCGAGCGCTTCTGGGCGAATGGCTCAAGGATCCTGAAGCCCTTGCGGACGCGCTTGGGATGAGCAAGGAGCAACTGAAGCAGATGTCCCCGGAAGATCTCCTTAAATACTTTTTGGATCGGCTCAAGGAGCAGACCGAAGCCCACCACGGGGGGAGCAAATGGATCGGAACAGGGGGGACTTCGCCGGTGGGACACTCGGGTTTTCACCCGGGGGGCATGCGGGTGGGTGGTAGATCCATGGGAAAGTCCGCTGTGAAGGTGGCCATGGAGAGACGCTTCAGGGACTATTCTGCTGAGGGTCCTCTGACCCAGGCACAGATGGGCGAAGCCCTCAAGCGGTTGCGACGGATGGTGCCCGAAGGGCCCAGAGATTGCGTCAACGTGGATGAGACCATCCGGCAAACGATCAGGAACGGCGGTGAGATTGAGATCATCTTCGATCGAAGTCTGCGCGACAGGCTGAAGGTGATTCTGATGATAGACAACGGAGGATGGTCCATGGATCCGTACGTGGAACTGGTCCAAACCCTTTTCAACTACGCGCGGGCACAGTTCAAGGATGTGAAAACATATTATTTTCACAACACGATCTACGATTATGTGTGGGAAGATCCTCAGAGGAGATACAAGCCGCTGCGCGTTGAGGATTTCGCCACTAAGGACCCGGAAGCCAGACTCATCATAGTCGGGGATGCCAGCATGGCCCCGTACGAACTCATGGCTACCGATGGCACCATATATGTAGAGGAACGCAGTGGACTGCCCAGCATTGAGCGCCTGAATTTTCTCGCAGAAATATACCGTCATAGCGCGTGGTTGAATCCCACTCCATTGCGTCTGTGGCCCATGACGCGCACCATAGGGGTGGTCAACCAGGTCTTTGAAATGTTTGAGCTTACCCTTGACGGCCTTGACCGAGCCGTGACCCACCTGATGAGCCGCAATTGAAGGGCTTTCAGGTCTTAAGAGGGCACAAGGCCGCGGACGCGTAGAGACGGTACGCGGGACCGCGCTCAATAACCCTCACCCTCTCCCGTCAATCCCGCGTCCCGCGGGATTGACGGGAGAGGGTGAGAATGGTCTGGGCGCCGAATCTCAATGCGCATCACTATAGAATCTCAATGGAATACGAGCAGAGGCAGTAGTTGGCCCGCGGGCTGAAAAAATGGTTTCCAACGCTGAAGAGGTTCACTGTCGGACTGCTGATTGTCTGCGGCGCGGCGGTCTTGGTCTGGACCGCGATGGTGGTTTGGACTTTCCAGGTGAAGCTTCAGCGATGGCCCAAATTCGTTTTCTGCGCGCCCTTTACGCTGCGGGTAGGAGATGACCTCGACAGGGTTCGCCTCATGGAGCGGCTGACCAGGCTCGGTTATGAGAGAACCTCGGACATGATTCCCGGGCCCGGTCAGGTCACCGTCAGGGTCTCCGAGACGCGCATCTTCTGCAAGTCGTTCCCGGTGACCGGTCAGGGCATCGTCAGCGGCCCGATACGTATAAGCCTGGATTGGGACCGTGTCACAGGGATCCGGCTGGTGAGATCGGAGGAAGATGTAGATCATGTGACCCTGGAGCCCGAACTGCTCGAAATTATTCCGGCCCGTGGAAGCCGCCCTGAATTGTGTCGTCCCGTGGGACTGGATGCCGTAAACCCGTTGCTCGTGGACGCGGTGATACTCGCCGAGGATGCGCGCTTCTTTTCCCACCACGGGATCGACCCTGCTTCACTGCGTCTTGCGCTGAGAACCAATCTGCGCGCCCGTCGGTATGTCCAGGGGGGGAGCACCATACCCCAGCAGCTGATCAAGATGACCGTGCTTAGCCCCAAGAAAACCTTGTGGCGTAAGTTCAACGAAGTTTTTCTCGCCATAATCGCGGACGCGGTCTATTCCAAAAAACGCATCCTGGAGGCGTACCTGAATCGGATCTACTTCGGACATTGGGGGGCCTTCCCGATCAAGGGAGTTGCGGAGGCCTCCCGACTCCTCTTTGGGAAAAACCCCATTGAACTGGAGCCGTCTGAGTGCGCGCTCCTGGCCGCAGCCGTTGTGGGGCCCAACAGAATAAATCCTAACCGACGTCCGCAAAGGGCATTGGCCAGAAGGAACGTGGTGCTGGGACTCTTGCTGAAGGCCGGAAAAATCTCCCGGGAAGTATACGACCGCGCAATTGAAAGCCCTGTGAAAATGAACAAAACCGGCGCGGCGCCCGTGAAGGCCTGGGCCTTTATGCGTATGGTTCGAGAGCGCCTTGAAGAGCATTCGTTTGAGGGGGAGGCCTCCGGTACCGGCTCGGTTGTGTTGACTTCACTGCATCCCCTTGTTCAGAAGGATGCCCGAGTCGGTCTGCAACGGCTCGGCGCTGTCGGTAGGCGGGCCCACCTCATTCTGGCGCGTCCTTCAACCGGGGTGATCTTCGCGTTCATAGCTCCCGCAAAGGGACTCTGGTCCGGAGCGGGCGGGAATCCGGATACCCTGGCGCCGTTGGTCAGCATTCCAGCGCTGATCCCGGATAAGCGAAATCGCGTTCGATTCACGCTCACCTCACCGATCTTCTTTCCCGGGAATCCGGGAGGCCCGGTCACATTCAGAGAGGCTTTCCGAAACCATAGACCAATGCTGATCCAAAAGCTTGTCGCCTCGATCGGTCCGAAAAAGGTTGCCGAGGCGCTCAAGGAATTCGAGGTCCCGGCTCGGATAAATGCTGAGCGACAGATAATAGTGGATCCAATGCCCCCCCATCAGGTGGCTCACACATATTTCCGGATGGCCACCCTGGGAAGCGCAGCGGAACTCAATCCCGGGATAAGGACTGCAAGCGGGGCACATGGAGATTGGGGCGCGGTGACAAAAACCGTTTCCTTTGATCCCGCGGTGCTGTTCCTGGTTAACCACGTGCTCAAGGGGCTGCACCGCACACGCGCCGGAGGCCTCCGGAAGGGCCGAAACTGGACAAGGCCCTCATTGTTTGTGGCACAGGACAAGGCGGGCCTCTGGGCCATCGCGTATCGACCCGACATTCTTCTCCTCATGAGAATAGCGGGTCGCGAATTTGACTACGGCAAAGTTAGGGAAATCATGACCAATCTTTTGCCGGACCCGATAATTGCAGCCCATAGTCGATTCCCTCCGCCCGTAGGAATCGCATATAGAACAATCTGTGTGAAGTCCGGCCTGCGAGCAACCTCCCTTTGTCGTCAGGTCACCGCGGAGCCGTTTCTGAAAGGGACACAACCGACGGAATGGTGCTCACTCCCACACGGGGCGGAACCCGGACAAGAGTAGGGGCTGTGCCATGTGTCTCTCATGGACCAGAGGCGCGCACGCGCGGCCGAACGACCATGACTTGAGCTATTGGTCCCGAGGATTCGGAGACCCGTCCGGGCAAATCTACCATTGAGTAAAGGAGGACCTATGGATGAGTTCGTGAACGCGCACCGCAACACAGTGGTGCAAAATACCCTTAAATCACTTGAAACACATGGCTTTGGCGCCAAATTCTGTTCTTCCCGGCAGGAGGCTGCCGATTTTATCATGGCCGCGGCCAAGGACGCTCAAACAGTGGGGATCGCGGGAACCCATACTGTGAGGGCCTTGGGAATCGTTCCCATGTTGGAGCAAGCAGGGAAGACCCTGTACGATCATTGGCAGCACACAATCGGAACTCCTGAAGATCTGGAATGCCGAAGAAAGCAGATGACGGCCGACCTGTTTCTCTCTTCAGCCAACGCGGTCACCATGACCGGTGAAATCGTCAATCGTGACGGCGCGGGCAACAGAGTGAATGCCATGACCTTTGGGCCCAAGAAGGTGGTGGTTTGCGTGGGTGTCAACAAGATTGTCGCGGATTTCGAAGGGGCTATGGCCAGACTGGAGGAAAAGGCAGGTCCCAGGCGCGCTGTCAGCCTCAACAAAAAGACCCCGTGTGTGAAGGCCGGAATTTGCATGGACTGTGACTCCCCGGAAAGAATATGCCGGATCACCAGTATCATTCACCGGAAGCCCATGATGACCGACATCACGGTGGTTATACTCGATGAAGTTCTTGGGTACTGATCATGGAGATTGAGGTCGTAGCCCCCAACAGAATAGACCTGGCAGGAGGCACTACTGATCTATATCCTCTCTATCTCTTGATGGACGGCGGCTGTACGGTAAACGTTGCGATAACGGTCAACAGCCGCGTAAAGATGATAACCCGCGGCGATAAAAGGATCAGAATAGTCTCCGAGGATCTTGGGGAAGTCGTGGAAATCTCCGATAGGTCCGAGCTTCAGGTGGATGGTCCCCTTGGGCTCGTATGCCGCGCTGTCCGGGCATTGCCGCCGGAAAGCGGAGTAAAGATCTTCACACACAACCTCGCGCCCGCCGGATCAGGACTCGGGGCCTCGAGCGCGCTCCTGGTCGCTCTTCTCAGGGGGCTCTTGGAACTGAGACAGGAGTCGGCCGACCTGCGAATGATCGTGGACCTCGCGGCTGAGATCGAAACCGCGGCCATAGGCGTGCCGGCAGGCAAACAGGACTACATCGCGGCTCTCTTCGGTGGGATCTCACTGATAGACTTCGGTTACCGCGGCTTTGCGCGCAGCGCGGTTTCCGATGAATCGACCCGGTTCGATGACCTGGAACGACGGCTGGTGTTGTCCTTTACCGGAGAAGGAAGATTCTCCGGCATGAACAACTGGGAGATTACCAAGAAATATATAGATGATGAGGGGGAGGTCCGGAACACATTGATCCGAATCAGGGACGTGGCAAGGGAAGTGAAGCGCGTAGTAGCCGCGGGACTATGGGATGATCTGCCGGAACTGGTGGATCAAGAATGGACCCTCCGCCGCAGCCTCGCCCCGGGCGTGACCACCGACCGCATCGACGCGATCATGGCCGCGGCCCGCTCCCGGGGCGCGCTCGCCAACAAGATCTGCGGCGCTGGTGGAGGGGGATGCATGATCACCTTGACGCCCCCGGAACGAAGATCCGCGGTAGAAGACGCCATAGCCCGGGCAGGCGGACAGGTGCTCGAGTACAAGATCGACCGGCAAGGATTATCCGTAACCCGCCAAGATGGTACTTCTTGATTTTGGGTTCAAGGAAACGTGGGACAACAGTCCGTCCAAACGCAGGAGCCCAGCGGGACGCCGAGTGTCTGCCCTCTTTCCTGCGCGCTCCACGTGCCTTATCACGGTTCAGAGGGCGCACACACAGGTGCGCCCCTACACTGTCTGACAGGCGTCGCGTGGTAATTGGATGTTTTCGGCTTGAGATGGAATGGGAACAAGAGGCTACGAGAAGAACGGCGAGGGCTGGCCGCACACATGTGGTTCAACGGCACTACGTAGGGGCAGACCTATGTGTCTGCCCTCTTATCTGCGCGCCGCCGGGATTCACCTCACCCCGGATCACTCTTCAAAACGCGAATCCGTGTCAGACACATGCGACGGAGCCGGAATATTGAGAATCTTGTGGGTGAGTTCCTTCGGGCTCAACAGATCTGGCGGGTCGGCGCACCCACCGGTGGAAGTGAAGGCTGGTGGAAGTCACCTTGAAGCCGGTCTTGTAGCAGGTCCCCATGGCCGCGTAGTTGCTCGCCAGGGTGCGGACAGCGGCAAAAGATGCGCCCTGGGCCGCCATATCATGGAGCGCGTGTCGATTGAGCGCGGCCCCGAGGCCTCTGCTGCGGGTGTGAGGACGCACACCTATGAAGTCGAGGCTACCACAGGCCCTGCCTACCACGCGGTTGAAAGCAGAGTTTATCTTGGAGACGATGAATCCCATTACTTCATTCTCGGAGCGGGCCACGAGCACTCTGAATTGATCCTGATCGAAACAGTTGGCAACCAGACGATGGTACAAAGATCTTGACACGGATCTCGGGATAACAGGATCGTACACAAAGCGGTTGTGAACGTGAGTCTCCCTTACTATTTGAAGCACCTCATTTCGCTGGTGGGGCGCGCACGGTTCGATTATAAACTCCGGATGGGGTTCCGGACGCGCTGTGGGCTTCAATTCCTGGCCCATGTAGGTCTCGGTTCCCACGTACCGGAATCCACAGATCTCCAGTGCGTGGGCCGCGTGCACATCATCCACGGCCACGCGACAGTCCAGGAAATCCACATCAGGCAGTTCTTCTATTACGTATCTCAACAGCCGCGCGTGGACCAGAGGCTCGCGCGAGCGCGCCAGAAGATGGGGAACCGCGTGCATGCGCAGACCGAAATGATTGCTCATCCAGGGCAAGGATTGAAGCGCTATGAGTCCTACGGTCCGGCCTTCGTCCCTCAAACATATGCTCTGAGTCTCAGGTCTTGTCAGTGTCTCTTGCAGGTACCGGGCCATGCGTTCCTTGGAAACTTTCATGGATCTCAGCTGGAAGTCCTTGGGGCGGTAATCGGTGAACAGTTGCAGCACCTCTCTGTCCCGTTGCGGGTCATATGGTGCGAAAACCAGGTGGCTCATTGACATGCGTGTTCCTCCGTGGGCGCCTGTGGAGTTGTTATTCGAGTAATCTCAATTGCCGGGGGCGCCGGTTTGGGATTTGCCGTCACGGGATTTCGAAGCCGTCAATCCCAGCCTTTCAAGGATGCCCGGGGATTCGTGCCCTGAATCCGAACCTTTTGGCTGAGGCTTCATGTCTGCGTCTGATTCTACTCGAAGCGGCGCCCGCGAACGGCCGCTGAGAATCCCGCGCTCCAAGAGAGCCGAAAATCCGTTCCTGCCCAGTGGAATCCCCGGTTCAGCCAGCTGCAACTCATTTGGCTCTTGTGTGAATACTTCCACCGGATCAATGCGAATCCTTGCTTCCCACGAAGTGGTTCTCAGCCGTATCCTTGGGCTCCACCTCTGATAGGGCAAATGGTCCGGCCCCGGGGCCACGACCAGAGGGATGCCCGTGGGAGTGACCGAAGTTGACATCCAGCCCCGGCCGGGAACGTAAACCTGCGAGTAAAAGTGACCGAATCGTCCGGCAGTGCGACAAGGAACACCGCGTGCCCTGAGAAACGCGCATTCCACTAGAATAGTGTCAGGGCAGCAGCCGGCCTGACGAGCAAGAGTCAGGGTAGGATCCTGATACATCTCGTCAACGTCGGAATATACGGCTCTACCCCCAAAATATTCCGCTCGTTTGCGTTTGTCATAAGTGACCGTTTTGGTGAGATATTTCGTCAGTCTCTCAAATTCGTGTCTCGCATCGGGCGGGCCCTGTGGGCCACGGGAAGCCCAGGCCACGGCCTGGGTCAGCAACGGGTCGATTTTGTACCCCCGTCCTAAGAAGACCTTCGCGTCATGGGGGGGGTCTTCTGTCCCGGGACCGCCTGACAGGACAAGATCAGTAGCCATCAGCTCGGACACGTCAACCATGTATTTGAAACCGAAATGGAATCTAATGGCCTGGCCGGTCTGCACTTCAGGGTAATCCACGATGAGCCATCTGTTGCCTGCTCCATCAACGCGCAACTTTGTCTGAGTCTTGGGCCGGACCACCTGATCGGACAAAAGAAGGCGCCGTCCAAAACCACTGCGAGGAGCGGTCACTTGCAGTCTCAGAGGCCCAACATACCGGCTCTCGGCCACCTTGAAGCTCACGCGATAGACTCCGGTCATAATGAATCGAGACAGAAGCGCTGCACGTAAATGGCCAGGGAAGGATGCGCGGTTATCCCACTTGGAGATGCGCGTCGAAAATACAGATCGCTTGAGGCCGACCACCAAACCCGGATCCCGGTCCGCTGGAATGAACCCTCGATCCGCAAGAAGCGCCAGATCTGAAATGGTGAAAACCTTGTTGGAAGTCACCAGGACCAGCACTTTCTGCTTCGGTTTGGCCCGCGCCACCCGAACCCAATCAGGATGTGGACTCTCCGCAACCCCCGTGCTCTCCGAAAAGACGCACAACAACGCGCACAACCCCAAGATTGTGAGCAACCTGCTCAGCCGCCTCAATCGCGGCGAAGTGTTTGTCGTACCGGAGCCATAGAGCAAAGCCTGCGTGGCCACAGGACCCCTGAAGTCAGATCCTACGGCTCCAATGAGGCAGCGCGTAATGTCGCGTGGTCTGTTCACGGGTCCCTCATGGGGCGTTCCGGTCCTGGCATCAGTTCCGGAATGGTTTTCCAAATCTGACTTCATTTGCCTCCAGCGCTGGGAAATGATCTGGTTCGCCGGGAGGTTCTATGATCACGGTCAACGTGAGGCCCGGCGGGCCCGGCACTTTGACGATAGGGATCTTGTATCATTTCTTAGTATTAGAGTCAATACCTCAAGTGACGCATGAGCACCTGACTTCATCCCGTCAGAAATCTGGGTGTTGTGTGAAAGCGCGCTGGAATGGCTTTCTCTGTGCCCCCTGTGGCCGCGAAGAAAAGGCATTTAGCCACAGAGGTCACAGAGAGCACAGAGATAATCTGGTGATCCCGGCCTGCTATCGTTTCCGGCCAAAGTTTATAGCAGTTGCCAAAAGTTCTGACCGAATGGCAGGCTGGAAAGCCTGCCCCACATGACTGATTCTCAGAGTAATCGGAAATTACTTTTGGCAATCACTATATCAACAGGGCTCTTTTACGGCGGGTTGCTCTCAAATAGGAAAGTGTTTGGGTCTTGGGCTTCCGGCAAACTGCTGACCGACTTCAATAGCCGCGCCAATAATTCTTTCCGTCAGTATGATCAGTCATGAATTTCTCTGTGCTCTCTGTGACCTCTGTGGCCAAATTTCCTGGTCATCCTTCTCCGGTAATCTTGCGGACCTCTTCCAACAGCGCGGGCAGGAGGTCGATTTCATCGTAGGTCCCGAGGCTCTTCCCCTGTTTGAATAGGATTCCGCGTCCGTGTGCCCCGGCCACTCCTATGTCTGCTTCTTTTGCTTCACCCGGGCCGTTGACCACGCAGCCCATCACTGCGACTTTAATTGGTGTCTCGATCCGAGCGAGAGATCTTTCCACCTTTTTTGCAAGGCCGACCAGGTCCATTTCCGTCCTGGAGCACGTTGGACAAGAGATCACTTCGACCCCTCTCTCTCTGATGCCGAGGGATCTCAGGATACCGTAGGCAGCCCGGATTTCCTCTTCCGGGGGGGCGGTCAGCGAAACCCGAATGGTGTCACCTATGCCGTCGGCAAGCAGGAGCCCTATTCCGACCGCGGATTTTATGGCCCCGGGAAGCGCGGTTCCGGCCTCGGTAACGCCCACATGGAGAGGGTAGTCCACCTTCCCGGACAGCATTCTGTAAGCGTCAACGGTTCGGATGACATCTGATGCCTTTAGTGAGATCTTGATCAGATGGAAGCCCTCCTTCTCAAGGATCGCCACATGACCCAGCGCGCTCTCGACCATTGCCGCGGGAGACGCTCCTCCGTGTTTCTTGAGAAGCTTTCTCTCCAGGGAGCCCGCGTTTACTCCGATGCGTATCGGGACCCCCCCATCCAACGCGGCCCGTGAAACCTCCCTTACCTTTTTGCGGTTTCCGATGTTCCCGGGGTTCAGGCGAAGACCGTCGACACCCTGACGTATAGCTTCCAGCGCAATCCGATAATCAAAGTGAATGTCCGCTACGAGCGGCAGACCTATTGCGGCCTTTATGCTCCCCAGGCTATGGGCCGCGTCCATGTCCGGCACGCCGACGCGGACTATTTCACAACCGGCCCGGGCCAGTCGTCGGATCTGTCGTACCGTGGCCTTGACGTCACGAGTGTCCGTGTTTGTCATGGATTGAACGGCCACAGGCGCGCCGTCTCCCACCGGTACCGGTCCCAGATATATCCTACGTGTTTTTCGTCGGCTGATTTCCATTGGCCTCGCGCATTGGCGCCCTATGACCGTGCAACAGGATCATTATCTCTTCGCAAGGGCACAACGAAGCCTGAAAATGCCCGTACAACGCCGGGTCCCGTCCGTAGGGGCTACGCATGTGACGGCATTCGGCGGAATTTGCACTGCATCCATTTTCATACAAAAGTCCTCTTTGTTTGCGGGCGCGCCGGTCCACGGTAGGGGAGGCGGAGCCTCCCGGTAGGCGTTCCCAGGCAGAGCCTGGGAACGAGAGGAAAAGAACCACCCCCATACGCTGACCCGGATGGGGGTGGACGCCTGAGGACCCGATGGTTCTAGCGGTCGCCGTACCACTGATCGTAATATTTCATGTATTCGCCGCTCTTGATACGGCGCCACCACGGTTCGTGCTCCAGGTACCAGGCTATTGTCTGGTTCATGCCTTCCTCAAAGCTGACCGTTGGGGCCCAGTTCAGTTCTTCCCTCAATCCGGACGAATCCATGGCATAGCGCCGATCATGTCCAGGCCTGTCCTTCACGAACCGGATAAGGGAATCCGGTTTGTCCAGCCTTGCAAGAATGTACCGGACTATCTCCACGTTGGGCATTTCGCAGTCTGCGCCGATGTTGTAGATTGCTCCCGGCTCGCCCTTGCGCAGAATAAGGTCGATTGCGCGGCAATGATCCTTGACGTGTATCCAATCTCTGACGTTCATCCCGTCACCGTACACCGGGAGTTCCTTGTCGTGCAACGCGTTGGTTATCATCAAGGGGATAAGTTTTTCCGGGAACTGGTACGGCCCGTAATTGTTTGAACAGCGGGTGATCACCACGTCCATTCCATAGGTTTGCCGAAAACTTCTCACGAGGAGGTCCGCGCCCGTCTTTGACGCGGCATAAGGGCTGTTTGGGGCTAACGGGCTGTCTTCGGTAAAGGCCCCATCGGATCCGAGCGAACCATAGACCTCATCGGTGGAAATCTGAACAAATCTTCCTATTGAGTGTTCGCGGCACGCCTCAAGGAGCACGTGAGTTCCCAGCACATTGGTGCGGATAAAAGCCGATGAATCTATTATGGAACGATCCACGTGGGACTCTGCTGCAAAGTTAATCACGCAGTCCGGCTTTTGTTGCACGAGTGATTCGACCAGTTCCTGATCAATGATGTCCCCCCGGACGAAATCATGACGTCGGCTGTAGGGTTTTGTGTCCTGAAGATTTTCCAGATTCCCCGCGTACGTGAGCAGATCCAGGTTGATGATTTTCACGTCAGGATCCGACTCCAACATGTGCATGACAAAGTTGGCGCCGATGAACCCGGCGCCTCCGGTGACCAGGAGCTTCATTTTAACCTCGACCGGGATTCCGGCCGGCCGGAGAGAGCCGCCGGATCAACCGTCTTTTCTAGTCCAGTCATAGGGTATTCGGGGGTCATGGGCATCTATTCGGAATTCGTCGGGATCGTCACGATCATAGGGTTTGGAAGGAACATTGATCACGTATGCCTCGCATTCGCCAACGCATTTCCAACCGTGGTAGATTCCGGGTGGAATAACTATGAGGCGAGGATTGTGCTCACCTACGTAGAATTCGTTGACCCGGCCGCGGCTTGGCGAATCTTCTCTGTCGTCGTAGAGCGCTGCCTTGACCGTGCCACGGACACATGTGAATCGGTCTTCCTGGTGATTGTGATAGTGCCAGGCTTTGACCACTCCAGGGAAGATAGTGGACAGATAGACCTGTCCGAAGCCGGTAAAGAAATCATCGTCGCACCTGAGGATCTCCATGAGGCGGCCCCGCTCATCGGGCACTACTCGCAATGGCTTGACCTTAACATCGTGGATCAGTTCCGAATTCGGCGGAACAAATTTGGTGTGCATAGTCATGGGTTTCACACGTTGTTGGCGCCGCCCTCGGCCACCAGATTGGAAGCTCTCAGCAGCGAATCAAAAGTTCCCGCGTCGGTCCACCACCCGTCTAGTATTGACCAGGTCATGGCGTCTCGTCCAATGTACAGGTTATTCACATCGGTTATTTCCAATTCGCCCCGCGCGGACGGGGAAAGGTTTTTGATAAACTCGAACACGCCAAAATCATACATGTAGATGCCTGTGACAGCGTACCTGGACCTCGGGGTCTTGGGCTTCTCCTCAATCCGTACTACTTTGTCTCCCTCAAGGACCGGTACTCCGAACCTATCGGGATCATCCACCTCCTTCAGGAGGATTCCGGCCCCTCCGTCCTGAGCCTGGTATTGTTCTACGGCATGAATGATGTTCTTTTGAATGATGTTGTCTCCCAGAACCACACAGATGGGACCGCGGCCCGCATGGGCTTCGGCCAGAGCGAGAGCGTCGGCTATGCCCCCTTCACCTTCCTGATACGCGTAGCTGATCTGTTCTACTCCGTATTCGTGGCCGTTGCCGAGAAGCTTCAGGAAGTCGCCCGGGTTGTTGCCGCCCGTGACCACAAGAATGTCAGTGATGCCGGCCTTCACGAGGCATTCAATGGGATAGGTGATCATTGGCTTGTCATAGACGGGCAAGAGGTGTTTGTTGGTTATCTTGGTCAAGGGATAGAGTCTCGTGCCAAGTCCGCCGGCCAGGACAACGCCCTTCATGCAGGCCTCCATTGAAGCAGAATCAAGGTTTGATCCTATCATCTCGCACTCTTTGAGTCAAACTCCAGGAATTTGAAATCTGTTGACTTTATCTTGTTCGTTGATAAACTGCTCCTTTATTTTTGCCGGAATGACGGCTGGACAGATGAACGCAATAGCCTGCTCCGGCCTGAAAGGGTCGGCCGGTTGTGCTGTTTCGGAGTAGCGCAGGTCGGTGTGATCGTAACGCCTGATCGGCACGTGCTCACTTTTTTTCGGACCCGGTTCAGGCAGAGTCAGGAAATCTCGAAAGGATGTTTCGGTCATGGAGAGTCAACCGGATTGGGCCGAAGTGATTCGCATAATGGTGACCGGCTTCGGCGCCGTGTTTGTCATCATGATGATCTTGGCGGGAATGACTTGGCTGATGGGAAAGATATTCCAGAAGTACTCAAACCAGACTAATCAGGACAAAGGCGGCTCGTGATCCTGCCCGACTGACCCACAGGCCGGAAAGGGCTCGGGGGCAAAGGAGCGAGGGAAAAATGTTTCTTGGAATCCAAACAGGTATCTCGGCGTTGACTTTGGGCCATCTGGTCATGCTCCTCATTGGCTTGGGCTTCATCTATTTGGCGGTCAAGAAGGAGTGGGAGCCCTACGAATTGCTTCCCATAGGCGCAGGAATGATTTTGGCCAATCTTCCCCTGACCGGCTTGATGACCGCGCCGGCGCCGGATCAAGGGATGGGTATGGCGGGCATCTTCGGGATTATCCTCAAGTACGGTCTTTACCAATGGCCCATCCTGCCTCAGTTCATATTCTTTTGTATAGGAGCGCTGACGGATTTCGGTCCGCTCATCGCCAACCCCAAGGCCTTTCTGCTGGGCGCGGCCGCGCAAGTGGGAATCTATACGTCATTCCTTGGCGCGGTTCTGCTCGGGTTTTCAATTCCCGAGGCGTGCTCAATCGGGATTATCGGCGGCGCGGACGGACCGACCACGATCTACACAACCGGTCGTCTTGCCCCTGAGATTATGGGGATCACCGCGACCGCGGCTTACAGTTACATGGCCATGGTCGCGGTCATTCAACCTCCGATAATCCGGGCGCTCATCTCAAAGACGAAGCGACAGATCTTGATGACGCCCCAATTGCGGCCGGTGTCACGATTGGAGAAAATCCTCTTTCCCCTCATGACCATGTTTGTTGTCGTCCTGCTCATCCCCAAGTCCGCTCCGCTCGTAGGGATGTTGATGCTGGGGAATCTCTTCCGGGAAAGCGGGGTCGTGGAAAGGCTTTCGCAAACAGCCCAGAACGATTTTGTGAACATCATCACCATACTGCTCATGCTGGGGATCGGGGCCTCCATGCCCTCGGATAAGGTACTGCAGCTCAGGACATTGATGGTCCTTGGGCTGGGACTCTTCGCCTTTGCCATGGGGACGGTCGGCGGAGTGTTTTTCGGTCTGATCATGTCCAAGCTATCCAAGGAGCCGTTCAATCCTATGCTGGGCGCATGCGGAGTGTCAGCCGTGCCCATGAGCGCGCGAATAGTTCAGCACATGGGTATGAAAGAAAATCCTCGAAACTATCTACTTATGCACGCAATGGGGCCCAACGTAGCAGGTGTGATTGGGTCCGCCGTGGCCGGCGGGTACTTCCTGGGACTCTTCGTCCAATAGGGTCGGCGAGCGGTCGCCGGGACTGAACGGGTCCGATGAATTAGACTCGCGATACCGAACCCATGCCACTTGAAACCTTTCCTCAGGACCACATGATTCAACTGACAATAGAGGCTTACCTGGAAAGCTTCCCTCTGGCCGCCGCGCTGATAGGTTCTAACGGCCAAGTCGTCGGGGCCAATGACAGACTCAACGAAATGAAGCCGTCGCCTGTGGGGAAGCTGTGCCACGAAGCCATCGCGGGACTACCCGAACCGTGCCCTTTTTGCCCGTTGGACGAAATGCTCCCCGGGAAATCCGACCCGTTGATTGGTGTGACTCACGTGCGCAGGGGCAGAAAATGTCGCGTGAACGTCAGTTTTGTCTCGATCGTGGAGCCTCATGGCATGGTCCTGGAGACCATTGATTATCCGGCTGAAAAGGGACTTCAGGGCGTTGCGCGGGCAGCGTCTGAAGGCGTGACTGATGAGCCCCCAGGCGATTACGGCATTCTTTTTTCCATTGCGGTCGATCTCATGGATTTGACCCCTATGGACGAGCGGATGCTCTCAGTGGTGAACCGCATCAAGGACATACTCCACAGGCCGGCCGCTACGAGAATATGGGTCGAGATCGACGACCATTTGTTCGGGGATTCACCTGGGGACCGGGCCATGACCTCCGGCGTGGACATCAAGGTGGACGGGAAATCCCGAGGTAGACTGTGCGCGGATTTGGGGGGAACCAGGGACCTGAACCCCGGGGAGGAACGGGTCCTGGAGAAAGTCGCTCATTTGATAGGCCTGAAGATGGAAACCTCCGAAGCAATAGAAAGGCTGAGAAGAGCCGAGCGACGCCACCGGAGAATGGCCGGGAACTTGGCAAAGGAGATGTGGAGTCGAACTGAGGCTTTGGCATCAGAGAGGGGCTATTTGGAGGGCATACTCACGTCCTCGCAAGACATCATTATTACGACCGATCTGGACGCGCGCATCGTGGAGTTTAATCCAGGCGCTGAACGCCTCCTGGGATATCCAGCGGAAGAGATGCAGGGCCGGGATGCGGACGAACTATGGGAATGCGCGGACGAACGCAAAGAAATCATGGAACAGGTCTGGGCCTCAGGCAGTATCAGCAATTACGAAACACGCTTGAAAACCAAATCAGGCGAACTCCTGGAAATCTCCTTGACGCTTTCCAAGCTCGTCGACGGCGAAGGAACGGTTTTGGGAACCGTAGGAGTGAGCAAAGACGTTTCCAGGGAACAGGCCATAAGACGAGAGTTGGAGACCCTGAATCAGAATTATCGCGAGACAATCAATTTCATTAGTCACGAATCCAAGAATTCTCTCATGGTCATCGTCGGCTTCCTACGGCGGCTCCTGAAAGAAGAGACCGACACAGGCCGAAAGCACAAGTTGGGAATCGTATTTCATCATTCAAAATTCCTGGAGGCCATGACCAGGGATTTCCTCGTCATGTCAAACCTTGAACGTGGCGAATTTCAGTTACGCAAAGAGTTGATCGAGGATTTGCACGAAGAAGCGATACTTCCGGCGATGACGGGGCTGAGGGAACGATATCCGGATTCATTTGAGAGCTACGATTCCCGCATGGCTGACGCTAACGGAATCAGATTACAGGGGAACAAGGAGCTTCTGCAGATCGTGTACCGCAACCTGTTCGGCAATGCGCTCAAATATGGAAATCCAGGGAGCAAGATACTCTATGGTGTGGAGGAGCGGCCGGACCGGTACCTGCTGAATGTCTGGAACGCCGGACCTGGAATTCCCAAAGACAAGGTGGAGCGAATCTTCGACAAATTCTATCGCATCCACGATGAGAACACCCATGGCAAACCAGGAACAGGCCTGGGCCTGTCCAACATCCGAAGAATCATTGAAGCCCATGGTGGGCGCATTTGGTGCGAGACCAACCCCGGGGAATGGATAAACTTTTTATTCGAACTCCCTAAAGAATAGCGGTAACCGTGAACCGTACAAGCTCCCGGAATTACGTATGGGGGAGGTTTGGAGGGGGAGATGAGTCTCCCCCTCCATTCTCACCGGGCGCAGAACCGCTTCAAGCCCGGTGAACGATTACGAATAGCGGTATAGGGTAAGAAGCGGATCAGGAACCTGCCACCGGTGGCCGAGCTATTTTGCGGCTATGCCGCGTGCGTCGGACGCGGTTCTTGTTTGCCAAGGCTTTTTTCAACGCTTTGCGGTAGACGAGGCGGGTGTCCCTGAAGTGGTCGGGACTACCCAGGACTACGATCACGAAGACATCACGACCGGGTGTGAACGCGGTGGCCAGGCACCGGCCCGCGCGGGCCGTGTACCCGGTTTTCCCGGCTCGAATTGGAAGGCGACATCTGAGCAACTTGTTGGTGTTTGTCACTCGGTAGCCGCGCTTTGACTTAGCTCCGGCCATTACGTAGGCCCGTTTCATACAGATCGATCTGATGGTCTTATTGGAAAACGCGAAACGTGCAATCCGAGCAATTTCCCTGGCAGTGGAAACATTCGATTTTATTCTGACCGATCTTTTCTTGTTCTTCTTTTTTCGCACCAGTTTCATGTCCAAACCGCTGGCTGTGTAAAAGAAGGTCCGTTTGGTTCCCATGGCGCGGGCTTTCATGTTCATTTTCTTGATGAATTTCTGCCGTCCGCCCGGGAGTGCGCGCGCCAGGGTTTCCGCGCAATCGTTACCGGACTGCATCAGCATGCCGTGGAGCAAATCCCGTACCGACACCAGGTCACCGGGCCGCAAACCGACCACCGACTTGGGGATTCTCTTAATGTGCTTCGGCACGCGTACCTTGCGGTTCAAGGGCATGTGGTCGAGGACTACCAGAGCGGTCACGAGCTTGGTCAGACTCGCCACGGGCAATTGCCGGTCCGCGTTTTTCGCCAACAGGGTGCGCTTGCTGGTAAGATTCACGCAATAGACGGCCTTGGCCCGTATTCCCTTGCGACGGAGTTTCTTCTTCGCCTTTCGTCTGACCAGTTTTTTGCCTCTCTTAGAGGACTTGGAATACCGGGGTTTTCGGTGGAGACCTGGTTTCGACAACTGGCCTTTTTTGTAGGACCGAGTCTGGGAAGATTGACTCTTTGCCCGCGTGGGTTGCACGTCCCACAGAAGCAGTGCAAAGCACAGAGCGGTAAGAACGATTAGCAGCCTGGACAGCGGGCCGGTCCAGGAGGAAGCCTCATGACAGCGACGATTGTACATTATGGCAACACTCATAGTTTCGTTTGTTAAATTCATTGTTTAATGACACATTCTATAGCACGGTTCCCTTGATTTGGAAAGCTCTTTCTCTTTCAAGCTCGTATGCACAGGAAAACATGTAGCCTTTTCTTGTCGCTCTTCATGCGGTCCAGGTTGTCACATTATTTCTCCTCTCTGTGCCGCAAGATTGGTGGATTGCAGGGTGTCGGCAATGGTATATTCACGGGAGAATCGCGGCGCGAAAAGGAGACCAAAGGAACATGATTAGAGCTAAGGTATGGTTCCGATGTGCGGCACTGCACGATCCGGTCATGCCGGTGGTAAAGAAACCGGCGATCATCGGCTGGAAAGGGAAGAACAGGCACATAGACCTGGTCATAGAGCGGGAGTTTAGCGGCGCTGAACTGGTCAGACGCATGAAGGGATGGATAACCATCAACCCGAGGCAGGTCGTGGAGGTCTTCGAGAAGCACGGAAGACTCAAGCTCTTTGAGACCGGAGATCTTGTGATTGAAGTGGAGGACGAGACCGACCTTCAGGCCCTTCAACAGGATGTCAAGGACGCGTTCGGCGACCAGTGCGATGTAGATCCGATCCCGCGCACCGGGTGACGGTCTACACGTGGGATTTGTATGAACATCGCTCGCACACTTGCGGTGGCTCGCAAGGAGACCATTCACATCTTGCGAGACCCTCGGTCACTGTACCTGGCCCTGGGAATTCCCGTGATGTTGATGATTCTGGTGGGATACGCGCTGTCACTGGACGTGGACAACATCCCGCTTGCAGTCTGGGACCAGGACCGCAGCCCCCAATCGAGAGAACTGATCGACCGCCTTACAAGCTCCGGATACTTTCGTTTGGTTCTGAACGTCAATTCATACAAAGAGATTGTGGACGCAATCGACACCCGTGAAGCCACCATCGGCATCACGGTCCCCTGGGGATTCGCACGGGACCTGCGCAAGGAATCAGGAGCGGACGTTCAGGCGGTTGTTGACGGCTCCGACGCGTCTCGGGCCAACATCGCCATTGGTTACCTCACTGCAATTGTCACCATATATCGGACCGATCTTCGGTTCGCGGAACTGGAACGCCAGGCTGTGACGAGAGTGGAACCTCCACTGGATCCACGAATCACGCTGCTCTACAATCCTGAACTCATAAGCCGCATCAACCTCGTTCCCGGTCTCATTGCCATGATAATGATGGTGATAGCCGCTCTGCTCACATCCTTGACCATAGTCCGGGAACGGGAGTCGGGCACAATGGAGCAACTCATCTCCACACCGGTTAAGGCCGAAGAAATGGTAACCGGAAAACTCCTGCCCTATTTTGCTCTGGGTTACGTGGATCTAACGGTCGTGTACCTGGTAAGTCAATTCGTCTTCGACGTCCCATTCAGAGGGAGCCTGGTCCTGATGTTTCTTTTTTCCGGTTTCTTTCTCGTGGCAGCGCTGTCACTAGGTTTGCTGATCTCTACGATTGCCGATACTCAGGTTTTCGCCACACAACTAGCCTTGATAGGATCGCTTCTTCCTTCGTTCCTGCTATCGGGATTCGTGTTTCCAATCGGCAACATGCCGTACTTTGTACAGGCTTTCACCTATGTTGTTCCAGCTCGCTACTACATCACCATTCTCAGGGGAATATTCCTCAAAGGTGTCGGCGCTGAGGTCCTACTGTACCCGGTTATCATGATGGTTATCTTTGGAAGTATCACCTCCTTTGCCGCGTCCCGAAACCTGAGGAAGAAACTTCTATGAAGGTCCCGTGGAAAAACCACCCATTTGCGGGTCAACGTATGGGGAGGTTTGGAGGGCAATGCTGGTGACTTAAGCCGTATACCGTTGATCCGGATACTATTGTCCGTCATTCCGGCGAAAGCCGGAATCCAGTTCTTTCAATACCTTCTGGACCCCGGCTTTCGCCGGGGTGACGACGGGGACTGGTTGGCTTTTTCTTAAGTCACCAGCATTGGGTTTGGAGGGGAGATGAGTCTCCCCTCCAAGGTCGAGCGCAGCGTGCGCGCTCTTGAACGATCCTGTCCGAGGCGAAGCCACGGACCAATGAACAACGGAAAAGACTTTCACACTTCGTTGTGCCTGTATTTTCAGGCATGTAGGTTCCCATGAGAGAGAGTGGAGCAAATGATCGCCACGAGGACGGCGCGGCCCCCCCTACCGCGGAAGGCTGGGCTCAGTGGGGTTTTGCACGCCTTGGAAATCGTCTCATGTGGTCGAACTCCATCCGGAGAATACGTCATCTGATTCGCAAGGAGATCCTTCAATTCCTGCGGAACAAACAGAATGTCCGCATGATGATAGCCGCGCCGATGATTCAACTCTTTCTTTTCGGGTACGCGGCCCGGCTTGATGTTCAGAACGTTTCCACTGCCGTGGTAGACTTGAACAGAAGCGCTCTGAGCCGTCAAATTGTCGATGCTTTCGCCCAGTCGGGCTATTTTCGCATCAACTACATGCCGGCCACGTACGATGAAGCGGACAGGCTCCTGGAGCGAGGGTTGGTCGTTGTGGCCATACTCATACCGCCCGACCTGGAACCGCGGATAAAGGCCGAAAGAACCGCACAGGTGGGAATCCGGATCGACGGCGTTGACACCACGGTGGCAAGCACCGTATCAGGGTACTCCCAGTCCATACTTCAAGCCTTCTCCCTGGAATTACTCCAGCAACGGATAAACCGGGCGAAAGGGCTGCGTTACCAGGCTGGACAGGCGGATCTTTGGATCCCTGATGTGCGAGTTCAGTCGCGGGCCTGGTTCAATCCTGAGCTCGATTCACGGGAATTCTTCGTTCCCGGAATCCTCACGGTGATTCTCACGTTCTTCAGCGTGATGCTCACCGCGCAGGTCCTTGTCCGGGAAAAGGAAGTGGGGACCATCGAACAGCTTATGGTGTCCCCTATCACCCGCCTGGAACTGATACTGGGCAAGACCATACCCTGCTTTGCCGTGAGCCTCGTCAATCTCATCACGGTGAGCGCTTTGGCTCTTCTGTGGTTCCAGCCTGCGTTCAGGGGTTCCCTGCTCTTCTTTGCCGCGTATTCCGTGCTCTACCTGATCACTTGTCTGAGTCTCGGTATCGCCATCTCCGCATTCTGCCGAACACAACAACAGGCTGTGCTGAGCTCTTTCATGGTGCTTCAACCCGCGGTCATACTCTCCGGGTTCGCGTTCCCCATTGCGAACATGCCCGAAATAATTCAGTACATCACCTTCCTCAACCCTTTGCGCTATTATATGGTAGTGGCCAGAGAGGTCTTCCTCAAAGGACTCGGATGGGACATCCTCTGGCCCCAGGTCATCCCCATCGCGATCATGGCGGTGGCGTACATGGCCATCGCCGCGATCCTGTTCAAGAAAACGGTGGATTAACCAATCCTGAACTGAAAGAATTCTTAATCATGAATACCGAGACTCCACGTCACGTTCGCCATGTCGCGCTCAAGATGGTAGGTGAAGATGGGCAGAAAAGGATAGAGCAATCCCGCGTCTTTGTTGCGGGTGTGGGCGCGCTCGGATCGCTCATCTCGATGCTCCTTGCCAGGGCCGGAGTCGGGTTCCTCAGGATCGCGGACCTTGACGCGCCCGAACTCCATAATCTGCATCGGCAATTGCTCTACGATGAGCCGGATGTGGAGAGCGGTCTTTCCAAGGCCCAAGCGGCGGCGAAACGCCTTGCCGCGGCAAATAGCAATGTGGAGATTGACGCGGTGACAGCGGCCATCGGACCGGACAATGTTGAAGAACTTACCCAAGGCGTTGATCTGGTAGTGGACGCGCTGGACAATATTCGATCCAGGTACCTTATCAACGATCAGATTTTGGCGCGTGGCATCCCCTATGTGTTCGGAGGCGCGGTGGAAGCCTCGGGAAACGTGATGACCATCATTCCAGGCAAAACCCCCTGCCTGAGATGTCTGTGGCCCGATCCAAAGGCAGTGGATGACCATCCGACCGCTGCTCAAGTGGGAGTGCTCTCGTCAGCGGCCGCGTCGGTCGCATCAATGGAAGTCACTGAGGCGATCAAGATCATGGTGGGCAGACCGGAAGAGACGCTCCAGGGACTGTTGGTCATGGACCTGTGGAATAATAAGTTCCACGTGGCGCCTGTTCAGCAGGACCCCAAGTGCATTTGCGCGGACAGCAGGTGAGCGCGCCTGGGGCCAAGTACAGGGGAGGGTCCGCAAAGCTCAATCCCGACGCAGGGTAACAATGACAACATCTCTATTACCTTTTACCGCTCTGATCCTCGTGGGAGGGCTCGGAACCCGTCTCCGAGAAGTGGTTTCGGACAAACCCAAACCAATGGCAATGGTGGGAACGGTTCCGTTTCTGGAGATCCTGATCGATTCCCTCTCGGGCAAGGGTGTCCGGAATTTCGTGTTGCTCACGGGGTACAAAGGAAAAGTGATCGAGGAATATTTCTCGAACCGATACCGGGATGAGCTTAACATTCGCATCTCCCCTGAACAGGAACCGCTCGGCACCGGAGGAGCGGTGAAAAACGCCGAGCAATTCTGCACTGAGCCGTCGTTGTTGGTAAACGGCGATACGTTCTTTGACGCGGATCTGGAATTGCTCTTCCGATTCCATCAGGAAAAACAAAGCTCTGTCAGCCTGTCCCTCTTCACGGTGGATGACGTGAGCCGTTACGGTTCGGTGATCGCAGGCGAGAATGGTTTGATAACAGGCTTCCATGAAAAGAATGAGGGCCCCGGTGGAGCAGGTGTGATCAACGCGGGACTGACTCTGCTCTCAAGAGAATTTGTCCGAGACCTCCCCGCGGGCCGGTCCTTTTCGATGGAAAGGGAGATCTTCCCGTGGTTCGCCCGATCCGAAAAAATGTTCGGCCTCGCGCAAGATCGACCGTTCTTCGATATCGGCACCCCCGAAAGCTATGAAGCCTTCCGGGTTTTTTGTGCGGGGCAGGACAAGGGAGGAAGGTGAGACACTTGATTCCGGGACGCGCGTTCTTTGCAAAAAGGGGAACCTCCAAGTATACTTCCACAAGGAATCGGTAAGCTGGGGCTGCAATAAAGGGCTCCGTGGTCGAAACCAGTGTTCCGAATGCTCCCTATTTCACTCCAAAAGGAGGCTTAGATGGCCGCGAAGAAGATTTTGATGTTGGTGGGCGATTATGTTGAGGATTACGAGGTAATGGTGCCTTTTCAGGCGCTGTCCATGGTAGGCCATGAAGTGCACGCGGTCGCGCCGGATAAGAAATCCGGGGATGTGGTTCGCACCGCGGTCCATGATTTTGAAGGGGACGACACGTACAGCGAAAAACGCGGCCACAACTTCGCGCTCAATGCCACGTTCGAGGAAATTAAGCCTGAGGACTACGACGCTCTTGTGATCCCCGGGGGTCGTGCCCCTGAGTATATTCGCCTCAACCCTAAAGTCCTGGCGGCTGTGAAGCATTTCGCGGAGGCCGACAAGCCCATCGCGGCCATATGCCACGGATCTCAGGTGCTCGCCGCGGCAGGCGTGCTGGCGGGAAAAACGAGCACATGTTATCCAGCGGTGGGGCCGGACGTTCAAGCCGCAGGAGGCAACCTGGTGGCAGTTGCAATGGACAAGGCCGTGGTTGACGGTAACCTTGTGACCGCTCCTGCTTGGCCCGCTCATCCTGAATGGCTTGCCGAGTTCCTGAAAGTCCTTGGAACAAAGATCGAGCCGTGAGGAATTGTTGGAACGCTCATGCCTCAAACTCGAGGCACAACGAGCCATAATGGCAATGCGCTTTCAAAGAGGGAACATATGGTTCGAGTCCGGAAGGGAGAAATCCCCCCTGCCCCCCTTTGCTAAAGGGGGGCAGGGGGGATTTTGAGACTCGGGCCCTCACCTGTACACTGAACTTCTTTGAACGCAACTTCCTATAAAAGTCCTCCTTGTTCGCGGAGGCGCCTATGTTTCTAGGCATGTAAACTAGTATAAACGGTATTAATTGCGGTGGCTTATCCAGCGGCGGTTGCGCCGGGTTTTGGGGGGGCATTCGTACGAACATTGCTCCTGGCATCGGCCCTGGAGTACCCATGCGATACCACGGAACCGTCTCTGATTCTGATGACCCGGTCACACGCCTGACCGATATCCTCTTCGTGTGTGACCAGCACCACAGTGAACCCTTGCTCTGCCACGTCCCGCAGTTGCCTTATGACTATTTCCGTGTTCTTCTGGTCTAGCTGACCGGTGGGTTCATCGCCCAGGATCAGAGACGGATTGTTGACGAGGGCCCTGGCGATGGCCGCTCGTTGGCGTTCACCGCCGGAAAGGCGATTAGCCCAGTGATCCACGCGATGTGAAAGGCCGACTCTGTCCAGCGCTTCAAGGATCTTGGGCCTGCGGAGTTCGCGGTCTGACTCAGCGTATATCAGGGGCAATTCCAGGTTTTCGTAAACCGTAGAATTTGCTAAAAGATCACAGCTCTGAAACACGAATCCCATTTCCGTGTTCCGGAAATGAGCCTGCTCTTCAGCGGAAAAATCCAGTATGTCCTCGTCCTTGAAAAGGTAATCCCCGGCGGACGGCGGTTGCAGAAGTCCAAGAATGTACATAAGTGTCGATTTTCCCGAACCTGACGGTCCCATAATGGCGACCATCTCACCCTGGCGGATCTCGATGGAAACACTGTTCAAGGCATTAATCACGTTCGAGCCGTCATTAAAATCCTTCCCAAGATCTCTGGTTTCAATAATGACCTGACCCATTGCCAGCCATCCGCCTCCACATTTGGAACGTTCGATTGAATGTCCCAGTATAACCCATGCCGCGCAGATTGCCTAGCTCATTGTGGGCGGTTTGAGTTACCACCCGTAAAAACCCGCTCGGATAGCGCCCCCTGATGAGCAACCATTCACTCACTGGGGGCAGACCTTCTCCTCGGGCGCGTCATTGCGAGGAGTGAAACGACGAAGCAATCCCCATATTCACCGCACAGGCGATTGCTCTGCTACGCTCGCAATGACATTTTGCGACAGCCCCCCAAATGACTGAATGGTCATGCCAAACGACGCATCGCGAAATTTTTGTCTGCTCAGCTCCTGTGGTATAGTGGCACGATGTTTCAGATAGCCAAAAAGGCCGAGGGCGTCCGAGGGTCGTTCGTGAGACTGGTTCAGCTGGAATCGGATGACTTTGCGGTTGTGGTGCGGAATGCATCGGATGGGAGATTGCGCCACCGGTACGTTGGACCTGATTTCATGAAAGCGGAAGAAGTGTTCGATCAGGAGGTGAAGAGGGTGACCGCGCCTGATGTGGAGAACCCTCCCACTTGACCATCGGCCCGTTGACTGAGCCGATTTCTACCAAGGCGTGTTCAAGTATGTGACGTGTGGTCAAGCGAGAGCCGGCAACGAGCGGAAGAAGATCCCCCCTAATCCCTTTTGCAAAGGGGGGAATGAGGGATTTCCAACGTCACCGGCTTGACTGGAATCCGTGGAACGCGGAGTAATATCTTTGAACGCAAACTGGTATTCCACCTTTGGAGATTTCCCGGGGCCTGCCGGTCCCGTATGGGAAACGGTCGGCGTACAGTCGTGTACAGACTACTCATTTGCGCTTATGACCCAAAACTCAATCGGTATCCGCATGTCACGACATGCGATGCCGTCACTCTGGAGCACCTCACATGGCAAAGCTGCGTCTGAATAATGAATGGAAAATGTGGGCCGCAATCGCTGTGGTTTTCCTGCTTTTGGTGGCGTACCTGTATTTTGCGAGCCGGCCGCCGATGGAAGGCGGCGAGTACCTGTGGATGGTCGATGAGATCATCGACGCAAGGACCCTTCACGCAAGAGGTTCGGGCACTACCATGAAGATCAGGATCATTGGGATAGTAGTCCCTGAAAGCGAAGTCCCGACGGCCAAAGGTTTTCTTGAAGAGAAGCTACAAGACCAATGGGTCCGGCTCAAACCGCTCCGGGACGAACCCAAGGACACAAAGGTCGGTTTTGTTTCCATCTCCGGTGAAGACATGACCGCCCGGATGATCCGGCAAGGTCTTGCTAAAGTCGACCTTGAAGAATCGGCAATAGATGTCCGGCCATACCTGGAACTGGAGCAAGAAGCCAAGAGAAGACAGACGGGCCTGTGGAAAAAGTCGGGACGGGAGGCAAAATGAAATGAAAATCCTGGTAATCGGATCAGGCGGTCGCGAGCACACTCTGGCATGGAAGATGGCCCAGTCCGACCTGGTCGAGGAGATACTGGCCGCGCCCGGGAACGTGGGAATCGCTGCGGAACCCAAGTGCAGAATATGTGATATCTCTTCGGACGACATCTCCGGGCTTATGGATCTGGCTTCCAGGGAGAAGATAGATCTCACTGTGGTGGGGCCGGAGGCCCCGCTGGTGGACGGCATTGCAGACACCTTCCGGGCCGCGGGTCTCAGGGTTTTCGGACCGTCCAAGAATGCGGCGAGGCTTGAGGGGAGCAAGGTGTTCGCAAAGCGCCTGATGCAGAAGTATGGTGTCCCGTCCGCGGAATTCGAGGTCTTCGACGATTTTCAGGCCGCGTCGTCGTACCTCGACAGCATATCCGGCCCCATAGTGGTCAAGGCCGACGGCCTTGCAGCCGGCAAAGGGGTGCTGGTGTGCGCGGACAGATCCGAGGCTATGAAAGCCCTTGAAACCATTATGATAAAGAAGGCGTTTGGAGCAGCGGGAGACCTGGTGATCATAGAGGAATGCCTGGTGGGCGAAGAAGCGTCGTTCATAGCGTTTACGGACGGCAAGACGGTTCTTCCACTGGCAAGTTCCCAGGATCACAAACCTGTTTTTGACGACGATCGTGGTCCCAACACCGGTGGCATGGGAGCGTATTCCCCCGCGCCGGTTGTGACCCCGGAAATTCACGACCAGATCATGAACCGGGTTATGTACCCTGTTGTGGAAGCCCTTGAAAAGGAGGGCGCTCCTTATACCGGATTTCTGTACGCAGGCCTGATGATCAAGGAGGGAACCGCTAAGGTCCTGGAATTCAACGTTCGCATGGGTGACCCGGAGGCCCAGCCGCTTCTTCATAGAATGAAATCCGATCCGGTTCCGCTATTTGAGGCCGGTGTTGACGGTGAGCTGGACAAGATGAAAACCGAATGGGAACCACAAGACTCGGTCTGCGTGGTAATGGCCTCAGGCGGCTATCCGGGCGCCTATGAAAAGGGAACACCTATCCGGGGTATCGAGGAAGCCGACGCAATAGACGGAGTAAAGGTATTCCACGCGGGAACCGGCCAAGCCGACGGGGGATTCGTCACCAGGGGAGGCCGCGTACTGGGTGTGACGGCCAAAGCAGCGGGAATCGAGAACGCAGTGAAAAAGGCTTACGAAGCTGTTGGGAAGATTACCTGGGAAGGTGTGCACTATAGAAAGGACATTGGGGAAAAAGCCATTCGTAGATGATCCAGGAAGGTCCGGTAGGTGCGCCTGAAGGTTGCCGTTGAGTTCCGCGCGCGGCCCGGACTCTTCCGAGATGGAGGATGCAATGGGGCATTATGGCTTCGTGCCGATCTTGGCGGTGCTTATTTCGGTGTTGGTGATAGTGGTTCCTGTTGTGGGTATCATCAACTTCGTCAGCTTAAGAAGGCTTCGACGCGCCCTGAACGATATGGCGCTCCGTAATCAGGCTCTGGACGAGCGAGTCGCTCGCCTCGAGTCTCAGCCGGCCGAACCCCGCGTGAGACCCCCGGAACCGGAAGAAATTGAACTCACGCCCGCTCCCCCGTGGGAGGAGAAAGCGGAGGTCGCCACCCCGCGTCCGCGGGAATTGCCGGTCGCCGCGCCTCCCGAAGAAGGCGCGGTCGATGCAAAGGACGAGCGCAGGGCAAGATTTGAAGAGATGGTCGGCAAACAATGGATGACCTGGGCCGGCGTTCTGGCCCTGTTCATCGGGGCCGCGTTTTTCCTTAAACACGCGTTTGAGAATCAGTGGATCGGACCAATGGGCCGGGTGGTCCTGGGAATATTGACCGGGACCGTGATCCTGGTCCTGGGAGATTATTGTCTACGGAGAAAGATGCGCGCGCTCGGTCAGGGCCTCCTGGGGGGGGCGCTTGCAATTCTGTATGTGTCGTTGTTCGCGGCATTCTCCCTGTACAAAATCATTCCTCAGATTCCGGCCTTTGCATCAATGGTGATCGTCACGGCCGCGGGCGTGGCCCTGGCGGTTCTTCACAACGCGGTTCCCTTGAGTTTCATTGCGGTTCTCGGAGGGTTCCTTACTCCTCTGATGGTGTCCACCGGGCGAAATCCCAGGGACGCGCTTTTCGGATATCTGTCAGTATTGGATATCGGTGTGCTGGCGGTTGCGTTCTTCAAGCGGTGGAGGTCCCTTGATGTGCTCGCGTTCCTCGGCACATGGATCCTGTTCGTGGGATGGTTTGACAGGTTCTACAGAGACTCGGCCATGGCGCCCACGCTTATTTGGGTGGCCCTGTTTTTCCTCATATTTCTCATTATTCCTTTTGTGTACCAGCTTCGGATGGCGATCGCCTCATCAGTGGAATCGTTCATCATGGCCTTGGCCAATGCGGCTGTGGCGTTCGGTTTCGCGTACTGGATATTGCGTGACGATCACCAGTTTGTTCTGGGATTTGTGGCTCTGGCAATAGCCGCGTGCTACATAGCTATGGCTGCTCTGGCCCGGCGCCGGGTTTCGGACGACGAACGGACCCTCTTCGGGTTCGTGGCCTTGTCAATGGTGTTTCTCACAATGGCTGTGCCGCTGCACTTGAAGCTTCACGGAATAACGCTGACCTGGGCGGTGGAGGGGCCGATATTACTCTACCTGGGATATATGTACAGGTATAGGCCGGTAAGGATTGCGGGGTTCGTCGTCCTTGTGCTGGCCGCTATCAGGCTCTTTTGGGTTCATTGGCCGTTCCACGATGATTTGTATGTGCTGTTCCTCAATCGCCACTTTGCAGCGGTAATGTCCGTGCCGCTGGCGGCCGCGGTCTACGCTCTGATCCACTACAAGCTGAGGACGGATTCGACCAACGTGGACCGATATCTCATGATAGCCGGCGCGATCTGCGGCGGGTTCCTGGGCCTTGTGGTTATCCACGGAGAAGTAGGCTGGTGGCTGTGGAATCAGGCCGTGCTGTACGGCATTAATCCCAAGTATCTGAGTGTGTGCGGAGGTTCATTGGTCTGGGCGCTGGGCGCGGCAGGGTTCCTCGGCGGGGCCCTGCGCGCCGGGTCTCGGGCCGCGTTCTATTCGGGGCTGGCTGCACTGTTCGTTGCAGTGATCCTGTTGTTGGTCTCTTATGTACACCCCAGGTATGTGGATTATTGGCTCTTTGTCAATGCCAGGTTTGCGTGCGGATTGATTGTCGCGTTGGTCGCGTTCGGATACGCATTTGTGGCCAACGGGTACGGAAATCTCTTTTCCGAGAAGATTCCACGGCTGGTAACCGCGCTCTTTGTCGTAGCCGGGATTCTGCCGTTGGCCCTGCTGAGCGCTGAGACCTACACTTATTGCTACGAGACAATCGCCGGCCGCAGGCGGGCCCGCTGGAGCGCGCGAATGTCCGTGTCAATCGTGTGGAGCTTGTACGCGCTGTCCGCGTTGGCCATCGGATTCTGGCGCCGAGTGCGGGAAGTCAGGCTTGCGGCGCTGGGGTTGCTCGCGCTCACCGCGATCAAGCTCATTCTCTTTGACATGGCCAGGGTGGAACAGATCTACAGGATAGTATCGTTCGTATTGCTGGGCCTGATGATGATTGCTGCGTCCTATCTGTACCACAAGCTTGAGATGCGACTGGCAAAAGACTCGGGAGAAAGCTCATGAGATCGTTACGATCGGCCTCGGTCATGGTCATAATAATCACTCTGCCCGCGTGGATCCCCGGGCTTCTGTTCGGAGGGGACCTGAAGATCACGGACTGGTCCCACATGGCCCGGTTGGAGATCCCGGGCGCGGCTCCCGACCAACTGGTGGAGTTTTCACTGGGACCGGACATGTACGACAAGGCTCGTCCGGATTTCGGGGATTTCCGGATCGTGGCGGACGCAGAGCATGAGATCGGATACATCATGAGAACCGAGCGCGGTTCAACGCGCAAGGTCCCGTTCCATGTCAAACTCTACAACCGATCTCATGTCCCGGGCAAGCTCAGCAGCGTTACCGTGGACTTCGGCCACAAGATTCTCAAGAATCGCATCAGCGTGAAGACCGGCGGAACGAATTTCCGCCGTGTTGTTCGTGTGGAGGGGAGCGACGATGGGCAGGATTGGAAGACGGTTCGAGACCGCGCGTTCCTGTTTCGTTTTCAGGAGCAAGGCGACAAGACCTCAGTCTATGGCAGAAGCGACGTGACCCTGCCGGACAATAACCATCGCCGGCTAAAGATAACTGTTTTCAACGGTGCGGATGACCCTGATGTTGTTGCCATTGAAGAAGTCAAAGCATGGCGACAGATGCGGACCTTTCCCAAGACGGTTGAAGTTCCGGTAGTTTCAAAGAGAACCGTTCAGAAAAAGCGTGTTACGGAAATCTACCTGGATCTCGGGTTTCGCCACATGCCGCTGCACGAGCTTCGGCTGGCTTTCTCGGACCCCAATTTTTTCAGACGAATAAAGGTGTATGGCCGCAATTCCGAAACAAGAGTGATCAGAACCCCGGTTGAAGACTCACCCGCACTGGAGAGGAAGATCAAGACCCCGTGGAATAAAATCACCCAGGCCGCGATTTTCCGGTTCACCGCGCAAGGGACGGCGGATGAGTCGAGCACCGTAAAACTCAAACAGAGGAAATACAGATACATCCGCGTGACAGTCGACAACAAAAGTGATCCGGCTCTACAATTCATTGCCGCGGAGGTGACCAGGCTGAAGCAGTGGGTGGCCTTTGCGCGGAAGAAGACAGGGCAATACGCCGTGTATTTGGGAAATCCTCGGGTCAAGAAACCCGACTACGATATCGGCCGGTACGTGGATCGACTCCGAAAAGCCGGCATGATCCAGGCAAAGGTGGGCGATCTGATCCCCAATCCGCTCTACGGACCGTCCAAGAAGCCCATCCCCTGGAGTGAACGGCACGGCTCAATAATTTGGCTGGCCCTCCTGGCCATGATGGCGGTCCTGGGATTCCTGGTCTACCGCATGGCCACCTCACCCGGCAAGACCGAAAGCTGATGCGGATTCGTCTCTTCAAGAGTAATCTGGGGGAACCTTTTCTCGGTAGAAAAGGTTCCCCCAGGCCCCTTCCAAAAGACTTCATTTTATGCGGTACCCAAGTGGATTTGGCTACCCTAGCTAAAGACTGACACGGCATAGCCGTGTCAGTTGCCTTACCCAACGGCTGGAAAGCAGGCAGTGAACGCGCAGATCCGGATCCCTGAAAGGCATCCGGATCTGCAAAAAATGCTCGCCTGTTAAGGCAATTATACCGCATCACCCACAGCGGTCAACAGGATAATTCCCGGACCCCATTTCCAATCGACTCTGCGGGATAGGCGCCACGATAGCTCTTGTAGGTCGGTTCTACGTGATACCCGCTATGAAGAGGGCGCACAACAGGCGCCACCCTACACTCTGTCCCACAACGGGTCTGGGCCCCGACGTAGGGGCAGACCTATGTGTCTGCCCTCCCCCGTCGTCGCCCCGAAACTGAATGGTAACCGGGAGTTGTAGTCCTTCAGTTATTCACGGGGAACTCGAGTAGATCCAACAATTTCAAAGGCCGGTGGGACCGGTCCTGGTAGGGGCGTCGCATGCGACAGCGCTGCATCAAAGGTGATTGCGACCCCTTTGGTCTCACGTACGTTCAAGAGTCAGTCTCCCGGCGGAGGGAGCCCAGCATCGTCCCCTCTCCCTCCGGGAGAGGGATAAGGTGAGGGTTGCGGGGATGCCGTTGCTCGTCCGAGGTGAGGCAAAATCACTCATTTGACTGCGCATTGGTACGGCGCGACCGGCGGTCGCCCAATGGAAAGGCTCGACATTCCAAGAAGGAGGACATTTTCATACATAGATCCTCCTTGTTCGCGAACGCGGCGGGCCCCAGGTAGGGGAGGCTGAGCCTCCCGGTATGCATTCCCAGGCAGAGCCTGGGAACAAGAGGAATCCCACGCGCGCCGCATGCTGCGCCCCTACGGCCGGGACCCCGTCGCTGCGCGGAAAGGCAAGGCGCGATGGCTCATGTAGCGCTAAGCTGTGGCAATAGTTGGGAGTTTTTGGGGAGGGGTCCGGGGAGGGCCTTTTTGCAAAAAGGC
>CAZGNL010000042.1:2953-35011 GCA_964527475.1 uncultured Syntrophaceae bacterium | reverse complement strand
CACATAACGGGCATTCCCCTCTCCCAGCATTTTGACGGCTTGATCAGGTGTGATATTCGCCCTTTCCATGGCGATAGTCCTCCCTGTCTTGGTTATACGTTACAGTTAAGAGTCTCATCCCTATTTTGGCCTCGTCACTCTCGCAGTGGCAAAGGATAGGTTGTCTCCGTAGGTTTTTCCAGATCGAAACATTCAGATCGCCGGCCGTACCACGTGTCTCAGTCGGTCTTCCCATCAGTTCCTCTGATTGAATCGTCGCGGTCCCCATGACTCCGTCCCTTTTGGGTGTCCGCCTTGACTTTCACCCATCGTTTTCCACAAAAGGCAGGGTAACCGTAACACAGGTGCCTTCTCGCTGCCGGCTCTCCACCGAAATGTCGCCTTGGTGCTCACGGACTATTCTGTAGACATTGTGGAGTCCGATACCTCGGTTCCCGGATACTTTGGTGCTCCAGGAGTATTCAAAGATTCTTTCGAGATCTTCCCGGCCAATACCCCGACCGGTATCCCGGATTTGCAGGCAAACGACCGACTCATCTACGAATGAGCCGATGATGAGGTCTCCGCCTTCGGGCATTGCTTCCACGGCATTCTTGAGAAGGTTGATGAGCACGTTGAGGAGTTCGGCTTTCCTGCCTTTCACGAAGCACCCGGGCGCAAGGTCGGTTCTTGTGGAAATCTCCGGCTTGTTACTTTGAGACTTGACTCTCCAGCACGCCTGTATCAGGGCAACAGACTCTTCCACCAGAGGAGCCAGATCAAAGACGGTCCCTTCTCCCCTGCCAAGGATCTTGTCGGCAGAGGCGAGGTCCTGCAAACGAGAAAGGCTCGCCGCCCCTTGCCTGGCACTGCTTACGATCCTCTCAAGAATCGGCATTACATTGGAATGGTGTCTCGACTGGAGACTGATTAAGGCAAGCTGACTATTCCCAACGAGCACATGAAGCAGGTTATTGAGGTCATGGGCCAGATTGCTGGTCTTCTCCGCAGCGGCTTTCAATCGTCGATTCTCACACAGCAATCTTTGCAGCGCCTCGGAATGCGGCGTGCATTCGCAGTCGCTCTCAACTTGTCGTAATTCCGGCGGCAGAGAATTGCACATGATTGTCTCCGTGGTTAACCGCCTCCCTGGATCTGCGGAAACGGAAGTCTCAAGCTCGATCCGGCATTGGGCACTGGCTGTCATCATACGTCCGCTCCTTCAACTCGGCCTGAAAAGGACCGGATTATCCGCGTACTGAGCACTCTGTAGCTGCTCACAGGAGGAACCACCATAATGAGCAGGTAGTACTCATCATCAGCTTCGAAAAAGCGTCCGGCCAATGTGAGGTTCTCCTTATTCAGACGCACCACCAATTCCTTAATCGGCCCGACCCGCAAGAGTTCCCTGATTCGTTCAATTGCGCCGCCGGCCCCCAGGAAAGCTGCAACGAGAGCTTCGGGTGGGAATCGCCGTCCGATATTCTCCACGATCAGGCCCTCTTCGTCGGCGAGCACCACCTGGCCGATCTGCCCCGCATCGACCGCCTCCTTTGCCGCTGTGTGCAGAATATTCATATCAGTTCTATCCCCTTGGCCTGGAGTTTTGATGCGAGCCTTTTCAACATCAAGACAAGAGATTGCATCAAGTTCTCTCCTGTCAAGGCGCACGTAGAAACACACGGCCAACCGTTGATCCCCAACCGCTCCTTGAGATAGTCTACCGGGTAAATCTCTTCCAAATCCTGTTTGTTGACGAGAACGACGATTTCTGTCTCGGCCAGTCCCTCTATTTCCTCGAAGTACCTTTTTAGTTCGTGGAGCAATTCACGGTTGTGTTCCAATTGCTCTCTCTGGGAGTCCACCACAAGGAAGATTCCATCGGTATCATTCAAGAGCTTCGAGCGAGTGCCTGCATAGTAGTCTTGCCCGGTGGATGTGTAAATGCGAACCACTGCGTTCTCGGAGAACCGAATGGGGACGAAATCAAAGAGCAACGTTTGACCGAATGAGGTCTTTAGCTGTCGAATCTCGTCGGTCAATTTCATCTGATCAGGAATGGCATTGTCGAAGAGCCATTCCAAGATGGTGGTCTTACCGGCCAGGGCTGTTCCGAAAAAGACCAGCTTGAGATATAGCGTGTCGTCAACGATCTGCACCGCCAATCCTCTCTTTCCTCTCCAACAGAGAAATCAGATTCGTGGATTCCTCTGAGGAAGTTGCCGCCTTCGGCCCGCGGAACTTCAGGGTTCGCATAAGCCGTGCCCTGTCCTTCTCGGTTGACATCATGGTACTGGTCAGTATCTGGATGCTCCTTTTGGCTTCCATCCGGATTACCCCCAAAGGCGCGTGCTTTTCCGCCAACAGCACCAGCGAGCCCCGGGGCATCCGATAATGGACCAACTTGAGATTGTCATATTCCACCATGATGTTTTGGGCTTCGATCTGTCCCAGATCCTCTCCCAGCGCCGCATAGCAGGTATGGGAGGCTGCGAGCACAGCACCCAGATCGTAAGGAGCCAGATCGAATTCCCCGGACCAGGCGATAGGTATCCCGTCGCTGTCGATCAGTGCGACGCCGACCACCTCCGGGACCTTCTCTCTGATGTCGTGAACCACTTTTTGGACGTTACTCACCGCTATTCCCTCCTTTACCAATCCTACCACGATTCCGGGTAGTTGATCCTGATGTATTTTGTACGTTCTGAAGAAGCTTCCTATTGTCCGCATATGGACAGAGATATTCTTCTCCGAAGCTTTCTACCATGTCTTGTAGTACTATTCCGGCCAGCCCGACATTCAGATCCGGCGTGCCTGCGATCACCAGATAGCCGATATTCGGCCCGGCATTCACCACCGCTATCCTGCCCTCTTCACCCTCGATCAGTAAGGTCTTCGGACCGCTGAACCGATATTCGGATACGACCTTTGCAAGCATGTCCATCATGTCAGTACCTGTCGCGACCAACTTCTCTTGCTGCAATTGCCCGGTCAGCCTGGAGCCGATGATTTCCCTTTCCGCGGATACCATCATTACTCCAAGGATACCGGGGACGTTGTTCAGCTCACGCATGATCTCCACAAATAAGCCCCGGTTAAATACCATGAATCCTCTCTTTCCCGAGGCGATCGGAATCGGCACAGCGGACAATGGGGACTCTCCTCTCACGTTCATGAAGATTCTCCTGGTAGACACACTGCCCTTTTAGCAAGGGTCATGCCATTATCATCGCGTGTTGGAAAAGACCTGAAACAATGGGAGATATCGGGGACTTCAAGATTGTTGATTGGGCCGGCGGAGTTTGAAAGGATATACCGGAGCGCGGGGGCAATGTGCACGTTTGCACGCAGAAGTCGCTCCCGGAAAACTTTATCGAGTTATTTTAGGTCCGTAGAAGCTTGTTGGGGGGCGTGCAGGTCTGCACCTCGTGGGTCTCTTCCGTGCGGATCCCGCACTAAGGGTCTGTCACAAAATAAACCTTGCAACAGGTTGCTGTGGCAATTGTAGGGGCAGACCCCGGATCCGAGTCCGGGGTCCGCCCCTACAGGAGAATGCCAACGTTATTTCGTGATAAGCCCTAACTATTCGGCTTCCGAAGAATCGAGGCCCTTGAGATGTCGCGTAAAAACAAAGCGAGAAATCCCCAGTAGACGAGCAGCTTCGACCTTCTTACCGCGGGAACGTCTCAAGGCTTCCTCAAAGAGCGAGCGCTTCAGGTCGCTGAACAGATCATCAAGAGATTGGTCCTTGGGAAAGCCTACGGTCAAGGACCAATCTCCGTCCCCCGTAAGCTGCAAATATTGCTCAGTCAATGGCCCGCCTTGAGAAAGGATCAAGCCCCGTTCCAGGACATTTCGAAGTTCTCTCACATTTCCCGGCCAACGGTACTGCTTCAATGCACTCATCGTCTCTGCGTCGATCTCACGGCCGGGCGGCAACTGCAGATCCGCCTCAAGCTCGGAGATGATTTCTGTGACCAGTATGGGAATATCTTTGATCCGCTCACGTAAAGGTGGAACGGTTATGCTAAAGACATTGAGCCGATGGAACAGATCGGAGCGGAAACGACCACTTGAGACCTCTTCCTGGAGGTCCCTGTTGGTAGCTGCTATCAATCTGGCGTTCACCTTGCGGGACTTTACTCCGCCCACCGGTGTGAATTCCTTTGTATCCAAAAAGGTGAGCAGTTTCGCCTGAAGTGGAAGCGGAAGCTCGCCGATTTCGTTCAGGAGCAGCGTGCCGCCCTCCGCGAGTTCCAGTTGTCCTTTCTTTGGCTGTCGGCTTGCTCCGGTAAAGGCGCCGGGAGCATGACCGAAAAGCTCGGCTTCAGCAAGGTCGTGGGGGACAGCGGCACAATTGATCGCGTAGTAAGGCCCGTTCGCGCGTCGGGAATGATCGTGAATAAAGCGAGCCAGGTAATCCTTCCCACACCCGCTCTCTCCAGTGAGCAGCACGGTAGTGTCCGTCGAAGTCACCTGGAGGGCTTGCTCCAGAGTGGATCTCATGGCCGCGGACGGGTACTTTTCACGTGTGGTCGGATCCGAGGGGCGCGGAAGGATTGATCGATCGGAGATATCACGGGAGATCCCGCAAGTTCCGATTATGTTCCCTCGACTGTCTCTTAACGGGACCTTAATATCAAGAAATGTGACATCCTCTCCTCTCACCTTCCTGGTCTGTTTCAGTTGTCTGGTCTCACCTTTGAGCACTCTATATTCCTGTTCGGAGATTATTTTCCCGGCGAGAGGTCCGAACAGATCATCGTCCGTCCGATCAATTATTTCGGATGCCTCAAGTCCCAAAAGACTCGTCATGTACGGGTTGGCCAGGGTATATCGTAATGAGCGATCTTTGAGGTAGATGCAATCTTGGGCGGACTCGAAGATTGCGCGGAAACGTTCCTCGCTCTCTCTATGAGCCCTTTCCGCCTCTCTGCGATCAGTGATATCCAGATTGTATTCTATGACCTGTATCACATTACCGTCGCGGTCAAAGATCGGAAACGCATGAACTTCAACAACTCTGGCATTGCCGTTCTTATCATAGTGAATATGTTCCAGGGTTACGGGCTTTTTCCCTTGCTTCAGTTCATCGAGAGGGCAGGTATGATCGGGGAACGTACACGGTTCATCCAGCCCATGAGTGAGCGCGTAACAGGTTGACTCTGGTTCCGAATCCGCGAACCCCGCGGCTGAATTGGCCATCGTGATCGAGTAATCATTCGCGTTAATAACATAGAAGGGATGGGTCAGCGATTCCAGGACAGTGTCCAGGAATTCATTTGCCGCTGTAAGGTCCGCTGTGCGCTCTTCGACCCTGTGCTCAAGTTCGTCGTGAGCTTGCTGCAATGCCTCCTCTGCCCGCTGTTTTTCTTCCAGGTAACGTTGCTTGTTCAGCGCGTCTTTGATCTTGGCACTGATCAATTCCCGATACCTGCCCTGGCCATCCTTGACCACGTAGTCGCTTATTCCCAGCTTCATGGCTTCCACAGCGACGTCTTCATTTCCCATCCCGGTAACCATGATTATGGGAGGCAACGGTCCCCTGGAAGCAAGGGACTGAATCACTTCAATCCCGGTTTTCTTGGGCATCTCGTGATCGACGATCAGAAGATCGTACGACCCGCGATCCCACATCGTGAGTCCTTCCTCGCCGTTGGGGGCAATATCGACTGCGTATCCGATTTTTTTCAGCCGCTTTTCCAGCAGCCTCGCTGTTGCCGGATCATCTTCTGCGTAGAGGATTCGTATCGGTTTTGATGGAGGCGTCATCGTTCACTTTCTCTTCAAACAAGACTACGGTACGGAGTCACAGGGAGTTCACTCCTGCTCAGGGAGACGGTTCGCAATCGTGAAGGTAAAGGTCGATCCTTTCCCCGGCTCAGACTCACACCAGATACCCCCTCCATGTCGTCGAACCAGAGTTCTTGCGTATGCCAGCCCCATCCCCTCACCAGGACCTTCCTGGTCTCTTGAACGCTGAAACATACGAAAAATGCGGGTTAAATCAGATTGAACGATCCCGCTTCCCGTGTCGCGAACCACAAAAACGTTCTCGTCAGGAAAGTGGTGGCCGGCGATCTCTATTTCTCGGGCACGTTTGGGATCGAGAGACTCGAGGGCATTGCTGAGGAGATTCCCCATGATCTGTTCCATGACTGTTCGGTCGGCAACCGTCTGCGGCAGCGTGCCGACCGTTACGTTCACACCGGTTGCCTCGATCTGGTAGGAGAGAGAATTGAGAATATCCTTAACAAGTTCATTCATGTTCAGGGGGTTGAACACCAGATCGCGGCGACCCGCCCGAGACATCTCCAGGACAGCTTCAATGAGGCGGTTCATTCGAGTGACGGATGAATCAATGAACCTCAAAGATTCAGGGATATCCTCTTCCAGCATGTGCGTGACCCTTGATTTCTCTCCCTCCTCCATGGAGGGCATTGCCCTCTCAACCACGGGAATAATCAGATCCAGTCCGGCTTTGAGTTCATCGAAAAAGCCCTTTATGTTGACTAACGGCGCATGGAGATCATGAGATACGACATAGGCAAAATGCTTGGTTTCCTCGATCAGTTGGGTCTGGATCTCTTCAGCCTTCCTCCGCTCGGTGATGTCCATGCCGACACCCCTCAGGCCGACAATCTGGTTGTCACGGAAGATGGGGCTGGAAAATGAGACGGACGGGAATGTGGCGCCGTCTTTCCTTCTCACGGTGTATTCATGGCCCTTGACCGCGTTACCTTTCAGCACTTCGGCAATGTCTCTTGTAACGTCCTCTATGTCTTCCGGGATGAACACATCAAGGGCATTCAGTCCCGTGGCCAGGTCTTCCAATGTGTAGCCGCTCTCGTCCAGTGCAGCACGATTGAGGAACGTGAATTTTCCGTTAAAGTCCACCTCGTAAACGAACAGAGGCAGCAGCTCAGCCAATTCTCTGAATCTTTCCTCACTCTCCCGGAGGGACTCTTGTATCCGTCGCTCTTCGGTAACATCCCGGAATACCAACACTACGCCGACAATATTTCCGTCTTTGTCGGAGATGGGCGCTCCACTGTCCGCCAGGACTCGTTCCATACCGTCCTTTCCGATGAGAATCGTACTGTTGGCGAGACCAACGACTTGACCGGTTTGGAGGACCATTTCGACAGGATTTGGACAGCGTTGGCGGGTTTGCTCGTTGATGATGTGGAATACGTCTTCGATCTGCTTTCCCCGCGCGTCTTCTTCATTCCATCCGGTGAGTTCCTCCGCCGCCTTGTTGTGGGAAAGGATTCCGCCTTGGGTATCGGTACTGATTACACCGTCACCAATTGAGTGCAAGGTAACCGCAAGATGCTCTTTGTCAAAGGCGGTTGCGCGCCTGAGACTCTCTGCCATTCGATTAAAGGTAGCGCCCAATCGGCCGAGTTCATCTTTGCCGGCAATGTCAATCCTATGATCGAGATTGCCGCTGCCGATCTTTTCCGCACCTCTGCTCAACGCCTCGACAGGTTCAATAATCCCTGCGGATATGGCCCAGGCCGAACCGGTTGCGATCAGGACGCCGACGACACCAAGGATGAGAAGATAGACCGCGGCGTTCCGTACTGATCTTTTCGCGTCTTCCGACGCCTTTATGGTCTCCGCGTGTATCAAAGGCTGGACTTGATCGTCCAGGATAGTGTCTATTCTCTCAAGATGCCCTTCAAATCTGTCCAGCAGCTGTCGCATCTTATCTGTGGTTGCCATAACAGTGTTACCGGCCTTTACGGCGTTTGCAAAGTCTTTGTCAATCCGCTTGAGCAATCTCTTCTCCTCAGCAGAGAGGCTGCCCTCCCGATACATTGCTTCGGATCGTTTGAACTCTGCTTCGCAATCCGCTATCTCTTGCCTTAAGCCGGCATCCGGCTGAGATATATATGCCTCGATTCCCGCGAAAGCTTTATCAATATTGATTTCCATCTTAAGCGCGCTCTCAAGCTTCTTCATAGCATTAGGAGCAATTCCGGAAACGCTTCTGTGAACCAGTTTCTCGATCTCTCCGACATCCTTCCTGAACACTTCCAGTGCGGCCTGTCGCTGATCTGCAAGTGTCATGATCTCATTGCCCAGGGGCTTGAATTCCAGATATAATTTGCTGACCTCTTTGCCAAGCCGTCGCTCCTCATCAGTTTCAGCAAGTTTGCCGAATTGCGAAGCAAATCCTTCAAAGGCGGCCTCAGAATCATGGGCCTTCTCCCTGATCTTGGATTTTCGCTCCCTGACGTAATCTAATACCGCCCTGGCAGTCTCACCAGCATTGATCTCCATCTCCAGGACGCTCTCTTCAAGAGGGCCTTCCACCATTACAACCTGTCTCAGATCTTTACCGATATGTCCGATTGCCCAGTAGAAGACAAGTCCGCCAAGCGCCAGAACAAAGATCAATCCTCCAAAACCCAGCCACAACTTCTTTGCTACCGTCCATGACCGGAAACTCGGTGAAGGAACGATTCCCTTGGCGCGATCCTTAACCATTGCTGCACCTCGTGTTGGTAATGTACCGGGTCTGCGTAAATTGGACATGCGCGATCCATCAGGCCGACTACTGCGAACCGAGACCCTGGAGAAGTGACCATGAGTCTACACTTCGAGATGCTGTTTGCCTTTGAGCCTGATCCGAACCGCGGTTCCTTCCCCTCGCCGAATCTCAATGGCGCCCTTCAACTGCTCCACGAAAGTTCCTACCAGGTCCAGTCCCAACGAGGTCGGATTCTCCAGATCAATATCCACGGGCATACCAACTCCGTTATCGGCAACAACCAGTTCAAACTCATTCTCTCCGAAAGGCCGGAGAACTATTCTAATCTCGCCTTCACTCCCATCCGGGAAAGCGTGCTTCATACAGTTGGAGACTAACTCCGTCATAAGGAACCCCAGAGGTATCGCGGTGTCGAGTCCAAAAGACACGTCTTCGATTTCTTTGGTCACCGTAACCAGACCTCCCAAGCCGGCAGTATTGACAACCAGGTGATCCACGAGATTCCCAACATACTCACTCACCTTGATGTCCGCTAGATTCTCGGACTGGTACAGGAGTTCATGGGCCAGCGCCATAGACCTTATACGAGCCCGGCTATCCTCGAACATCTTCCGATTGGCTTCGTCGGGAGCATAATCGGACTGGAGCGCCAAAAGGCTGGTAATCACAGCAAGGTTGTTCTTGACCCTGTGGTGGATTTCTTGGAGCATGACTTCTTTTTCTCTGAGGGATCCTTTGATCCGGTCTTCGGCTTTCTTGCGGTCGGTGACGTCCCGGAAAACCAGGACTACTCCCAGCATATTCCCAGCCTCGTCTTTGATAGGCGCGCCGCTGTCAGCGAAAATCCGTTCCGTACCATCTCTGGAAATTAGTACGGTATCGTTTTCCAAACCAATGACGCCTCCGGTTTGGAGTACCTTCTCCACTGGATTCTCACACCGTTGACGAGTCGTCTCATTGACAATCTGGAACACTTCTTCCAGCGGTTTAGCGATCGCTTCTTCCTCGGTCCAGCCGGTCAGTTCTTCGGCTACCTCGTTCAAGGAAACCACCCTGCCTTTGGTGTCAGTGCTGATTACACCATCACCGATAGAGCGTAGGGTTACTGCCAGCCGTTCCCTCTCAGTAGTAAGGGCCTCTTCCGCGTTCTTGTGTTCAACGATTCGACCCAATTGTTCAGCAATCGCGTTGATCAGGTCTCGCTCTTCCTTCAGGAATGGCCCTTCATTGATCTTCGGCCTCTCTTCCAGGTAACCGACCTCCAGTGAGCCGCTGATCTCACTATGTACAACTATGTCGGTGGATTGCTTCGATACGACTTCTCCGAAGTTCTCCGACTTGAACTCTTGATCGTCCAGAATGATTCTTGCACACGTGACTTCCGGGTATTGCCAGGAGGGAGGAATGAGATCAACGGTTCCTTGAAGCAGCTCATCCAGCGACATGTCCTGTTTTTCCACAAGTTGAGAAATGCCATACAAGCAATTCAGTTCTTTCACTCGTTCGCCGAGGTCAAGAGTTTTCTGCTGTAGCGCCTCTTCGGCTTTTCTGCGCTCGGTGATATCCAAGCAGTATTCGATCACCTGTTTGACGTTTCCCTCACTGTCCAACAGAGGGTATGTATGCACTTCCACGTTTCTCACTGAACCATCCGGTTCGTAATGGATATGCTCCACCATCACAGGTTGTTTCGTCTTCTTGACTTCTTGCAGTGGGCATGGATGCTCCGGGCCGCAGCAAGGTTCGTCTGTGTTATGGGTAGTGGAGTAGCAGTGGGAGCCGGTGGAGATACCCGATACAACGGCAGTGGAATTCGCTATATCAATGGTGTAATCAGCTGAATTGATAACGTAGAAAGGATGAGCCAAGGCTTCCAGGGTACTCTTGAGAAATTCGTTTTGACGCTGAAATCTCTCCTCCGACTGCGCCCGGACGGTGATGTCTCGCGCTAGGCTGAGCACGGCCGGTTGTCCATCATAATCCACCAGCCGGGCCGTAATTTCGGAGGGTATGGACTTGCCTCGGTTGCTCAGGTGGACCGTCTCGAAAAGGAGATGTCCCCTTTCTTTCACCGCGTTGATGCGATCCGGTACTTCCCGGGCATTCTCAGGGTCGTCAATATCCACGGGGGTCATGGTCAGAAGCTCTTCCTTGGAGTAACCCAACCGCTCGCACGCGGCTCGATTGACATCAAGGAAGGTGCCCTCAAGATCATGCACGAATGCCGCGTCGCCCGCGCTGTCGAAGATAGTCCTGTAATTGGCTTCCGACCGTTGCAGGGCCTCCACCGCTTTCTTGCGCGCTATGATTTCTCGCTTGAGTTCCGTGTTCGCTCTTGACAGTTCCGCGGTACGTTCTTCAACCTGGTGTTCAAGTTCATCGTGGGTTTGTCGCAGCGCCTCCTCCATCTTCTTACGATCCGTGATTTCCCGTACGACGCTGGTGAACCCTGCGAGTTTACCGGAAGCATCTTTCATCTGCGAGATCTTGGCGTTAAACCACCTCTCCGCGCCGGCTATGGACAGGGAGTAATCGAATTGCTGTACAGCATCATCAGCCACCACCGCACTGACGGTCTTGTGGACCAACTCCGCTACAGAAGCAGGCAATACGTCCTTGTAATGGTTCCCCAAAAACACTTCGGACGGGACATACAAGTCGATTGCTTCCGGGGACTGATAGTAGTCGAGGAAGACGCCCTCCTTGTCCAGTACGAACACCAGATCATCCATAGACCGTAGAGTTGACTTCAGCTTCTCTTCACTTTGCCTCAATCGTTTGTCCATCTGATGCTTGTACAGAGCCGTCTCTATGGTGCTTCTCAATTCGAGCATGGTCACAGGCTTCCCCAGGTACCCATAAGGCTCCGTAAGCTTGGCTCTTTCGAGAACATCCTCCTCCGCGTACCCGGTCATGTACACGACCGGAAGTTCGAAACGAGATCGGATCAGATCAGCAGCCTCAATGCCGTCCATCTCCCCTTCCAGTTTGATGTCCATGAGAATGAGGTCGGGCTTGGACTCCTCGACTATTCGGAGGGCTTCTTCCGCTGAAGAGACCTTTCCGGTGACTTCGTAGCCGAGATTCTTCAGAAATACGGCTAGGCTCTTGGCTAAGAGTAATTCATCTTCGACTATGAGGATTCGTGATGCCATGAGAACGCGACTCCCAAAGGGATTGCTGATCGTGAATCTGTGAGGGACGGTATAATAGGTCCGCTATCGTCCTCTCCCGGCTCGTAACTTTGATCCGGATCCGCTGCCTCTCAACCTGCTCTTCCCCGAAAACGAAATCGACTCATACCTCCAGGATTGCCCGGATATCCGGCACCGAGAGTGCGGTCTTTGTTTCGTGGGTAAGGAATACGAGATAGGTTGTCTTCCCTCGCTTCACGGAGACTACGTGGGAGCCGTCCGGGAACGCCAATCTCATAGAATAGCCGCTCCCAACTCCCGCCTCCGAAGTCACTCTATCATACGCCGCTGCCAGATGACGAGCGATGCACGAGAGGTCCAGCTCCGAGTATCGCATTTGTTTCACATGCAAGACTTCGGTGTTCTCAACAGCCGCCACGGCTACCGTATGTTCCAAGCTCGCCAGTTTCTCGACTGTTGCCGTCACTTCCGGGTCCATGTCCAAGGTCGGTGTCTCTTCCTCTTCGCCTTGTTCTTTGGCAGGCGCTTCGATGAGAGGCGCTGTTTCCGACCCGAGTCTGTCGGAGATATCCGGTCCAGCATCAGGTGTTTCCGTGGCGATCATGACGGAATCAGTACCAGGAGGGGCTTCAGGCGGGGGCGCAACCGACATTGCCATCTCCATGTTCATATCCTGACCTGTACTCCTGCTCATGGTCAGCAACTGAGCCACCACGGCTTTCAAACGGCGCATGCTGTCGGTCACGCTGTCGGCCAGGTAATCCGTCACATCCTGCGCCAAGGGTTGACCGCCCAGGAAGTGTCGGATTGCGGCTATCCTTTCCGGCTTGTCTCCCATTTGGAGACTTACGATCACTCCGCCCTGCAACCGGGAGAGAAGCCTGGTCTCAATCCCTGCCAGGCGGGTGGGAGGAAGATCGGAGCTTATGACTGCCCAGCGGTGTTCCCGGATTAAGTGATTGAGTACGGAGAATATCTCTCGTTGGAGATCCTCTCGCCCCTCACAGAGCTGGATGTCATCTACCAGAAGGATTTCAGCAGAAGAGAGCCATCGTCTCAATTCGGTCCTGGATTTTTTACTCTCAGCATGCTCGATCTCGATATCCAGGTCGCCGGCGTTCACGAAGAGAACGTTCTTGTCATGTGCGGCATTGGCAATGGCTGAGAGAAGGTGAGTCTTGCCCAGTCCCACTTCCGCGTAGAAGTAGAGAGGATTGTAAGGTAGATCGGACGGGGCCTTTTGCGCGATCGTTCGGGCCAGTTCCAGTGCGAAAGAGTTCCCTCTGGACTGGACGAAGTTATCAAAGGTCAATCTGGAATCAGGCGGATCGGCAAGGAGGATGTACGGCGATTCGTATCTCCCGAGTCCCCTGGTCCTTCGGTAGAGTTCGATACGCTTGGCTGCACGTTCATCGAGAATTCCCTTTTCGATGCAGAACTCCAGGTATCTCGGCAGCGCCATGGGACCTGATGGTTTTTTCTCATCGCTCATTATCGCCGCACCAATCCCAATAATGCTACCCGCCCGGCACCGAGAGTATTCTCCCGTTGAATCAACCTCTCACCAGCGTCCGAACCTCGGACAGGGAGAGGGCCGTCTTCGCCTCCCTGGTCAGGAAGACCAGGTACGTCGTCTTCCCGCCTCGTACAACCACGATGTTGGAACCGTTCGGGAATGTTGCCGTCATATGGTAGCCTGTCCCTGTCGCAGACTCCAAATGAACCTGATCATAGAGCCTTGCCATATGCCTTGATATGCGGGAGAGTTCCAATTCCGAGTACCTGAGCCTCCTCATACAAAGGACTGTGCCGTCCTCAACTGCCGCTACTGCTATCGCATGATCCAACCGCGCGATCTTGTCCACGATGCCCACGACATTGGGTCCCGGCAACACGAGGTATCGCTGAATATCCACCCCATGCTCCGCCCGGACCAACTCGAACATTGTTGTTGCCGTGGGCTCGTCCAGTTCGAACTGATCTTCCAGGTCCGCCATGGTCATCGTTCCGGCGCTCTCCTCCAGGTCCCTGCGGATGGCGGCTCCCGCCAGGTGCATCTCGGAGAACTTCTTCTGAATCAGAAAGCTGAGCGCGGTTGTTCGCGTGCCCTTGATCCGCTTCAGGAAGTCTTCTTCAAAACCCAGGTCGTTCGGTCTCTCACCGATATGAACGGCTTTCACGTCCTCCAATCCGCGCGTCAGGTAGTGGGACAGGTCTGAGGGCAAGTCCTTAACGATTGAATCAATATCGTTTGTAGTGGCTATCCAACCTCTGGGAAGCGGCCGGAGGACGCTGCGGTAGACCTCCGGTCCGGCACCGAAATAGACGAACTGGATCGGGCGGCTCCCCACACGCTCTTCTTTCAGGGAAGAGTCGATAGCCTCTGCCAATTCCTGAGGATCCTCGGACGGCAACACCCTGGGCTGCCCCTCCATGTACCTGGCCCACTTGGGAACCGCTCCTGCAACGAGCAAATACCTGTGGGACGGGACAAAGGAGAGAAGGTGCTTCAGAGACGCATCTGCGGCAGCGTCACTGATCTCCAGGAAGAAAGGTGTCCGGCATATGAGGCTGTTCAACACCGAAGCCAGGAAATCGATATCCGTTCCATTGAGCATCTGATCAGAATTCCTCATTGCGCTTTTTCAATAGCGACTTTTATGGTCATCTTTATCATGCCGAGGCTCATATCCGGTTTACCCAGGAGGAAGATGTAGCCTGTATCAGAAGCAACGCTCAATGCTGCGACCTTCCCACTATCCCCTTCGATGACCACCATCTCCGGGCTCTCGAAATTGCACTCGGTTTTGAGCTTACCGAAAGTGCCCACCATGTCTTTGCTCATCGCAACGAGTTTCTCCTCATCCAAACCCCGATCGAGCTTGGAAGCCACGACCTCTCCGTCCTGAGAGACAATTATGCAGCCCCGGACCTCCTGCACTTCATCCAATTTGCTGATAATCGTGTCAAAGTCTTTCTGATTCGGTGCCATCGTCATCTCCATCCACGACCGTGGTCGGTATTCTCGCCTCTTCGCCGGAGGTATTCCGCCACTCACCCGGTCCGGGTTTGCTCTGTCCCCTCAATGCGTTCTCTGAGCAGCTTAAGAATGGCAAAACCGCTTGCCACAGGACCGACTCCGTCCACTGAACCATGACCTAAGAGAGTTTCCAGGACGGCTTCCGCAGTGCCGGAAGGTCGCTTCAAGCCATTCTCCCACCTTGAGATGTGGCAATACCGACATTGAGGATCGAGGCCAACTGCTGTTGAAAGAGCCTCTTCCGGCTACGAAATGCTCTTATGGACTCCGGCGTGATATTCGATTCCGTGACCATAGCGTATGGTTTCTCATATGATAAGTCTCATGTCAATCGTGTTTTACGAGAAGGAAGGTATAGTAGGGGCGTCAATGGATCGAAGCAGATTCCAGCGGATCCTCCCGCGAAAACAGAGCGAAAACACGCTGTATGTTCCTGATATCATCGGCAACATACTCGAATCTGAGGCCATTTTGTCCCTCTGTTCTCCGCGAGGTTTCCGAACTGTCGCCTCTGAGTTATACTGTTCAGTGATTCCTCTTGTCCGAAGGCAGTGAGTGTTCGCCGGATGAAGTCCGGCGCCCGATCTTTTCATTGATTCTTCCGTGAATGACTCACGGCAGCTTAGGAGTAATCGAATGGAAGTCATCAAAGGAGTTCTCACGCGAAAGCGGCTGTGGCTTTTTACCGGCCTGCTCATCCTGCTGTCGCCGTTATTGTACATACCACTGTACAGTGTGTACACGGCTCTAGACCAAACCAGATTCTCGACCGTCAGCCCCGAGATCGGGAAACTTGATCCCAAGATGGCTCCCAATGAGAAGGGCGCTGCACTGGCATCTTCCATAACGCTCCAACTGAGGCGTGAAATGGCTTCCGGACCTTGGGGGCTTTTCGGGTGGACAATCAATGACCTGATAATATCACCTACACGACACCTGGACAATAGAGCGAATCGGCAGCGGGGCGTGATTTTTGCTACTCGTTTGCTGACTCAGTTCTTTTCTACGAATCTGGCCAAATACGGCAAATTGGATGACGAGAACGAGCACCTGAAAGCCGCGAGGATGAAGTGCTTTGCTTACACGGAAGACAAGTGGTGGTTTGCCTCCACAGAAAAGAGGTACCGGGAAGGGATCGAACTGGTGGACAAATACAAGTCTGATCTTCTCAAGGGCAAGGCCACCTACAACCTGCGATCGGATGACATCTACAATCTGCTCACTTTCATCATTGGTCCTCAGTTCCTGGACCAACCTTTGGGGCGCCTCATTCAGACAAATGATGAAGTGGCGTTTAGTGATTTGGATGATCGCACTTACTATGCCAAAGGTGTAGTCCTGGTTCTCCGTGACTTCCTGACCGCGTTGATCAAGATGTATCCGGAAATAACCGAAAAGGGCGGAAAAGAGAATGTCAAAATAGCATTCAGGGATATGGATCGCATTTGTATCTTCGACCCCCTGGTCGTTCTCCGGGGTGATCAGGATTCCATGTTCGCGGATCATCGCGGAAAGCTTGCACGTTATTTGATAAACGTCCGCGAGCGGCTGGACGACGTTGCTCAGTCTATCAGGCGATGAAGTTTCCGTGATCGCAAACAGCCCACCCCGGAAAGAACCGCTGTCAAAGGGCTGCTGGAATGGGAGGAATTTGTTCACAATAGTGTTACTTTGGAAGAAAACCTCTTCTGCCATCGCTCAACACAGGAGGAAGATCACGTGACATAAGGAAATCCGGAGAAAACCACCGCCCCAATTACTCCTGTCAAGAATTGACGCTAAAAGCGCACAGCAAGGCGCGGAATGTAAGCCGGGGACCGGCCGGCCTTTTCTTAAGCCACCGGCATTGGGGGCAGAGGGAGGGTGATCTTAGCACCGAATGTCAATGCGCATCACTATGGATGATTCACACCGTCATGAATGACGAGGACTCGGACCAGTTTGCGGAGTTCCTCCTGGTCCTGATCCGAGATGCTCGTTATTCTGAAACCTGAAATCGGCTGCGCCTCAGGGTGTAGGCTTCTTGTCCATATGCACTCGGCCTTGACCAAGACAAGTTCAACTTGGCTCAAATCTTCAGGAGTGATCGTCAAGTTCAGAGTTTGCCCGGATACCACATCAATCCCGCTGACCCCGAGTCCTGTCTCCGAGAGATCAATCAGCCAACCTTTGTTTTCCGGATTGTCGGCTTCATAAATGGGCAACAGGCGGGTCAGGTTCTGTCGAGGGGATTGGCGATTCGCTTCCGCATCCATCGTATCATCATAGAAAACGGGCCGGAGATACACACTGGCCTTGGTGAGAATTCCTGACTCGCAAAGTTCTCCGAAGATGCGTCGAAGCTCTTTGGCCGAAACATGGTGTTTCCTCATCAATTCAAAATCGGTCAGATCCGATCTGATGTCGCTGACGATTTGGGCGACCTCGTCCTCATTTTTCGGTGACATGGCGTCTCTCTCCCGCGCAAACTACTCTTGACTCTCCTTCACATCCAAGCCTTACGGACTGCCCGGAAGAGGAGCGTCGTGTCAAAGGGTTTGTCGATCAGCGCCTTGGCGCCGACTTCAATGACCTCCTTTGTGGGCCCATTGGCATGCCGATAATGAGTTCCGGCAAGCTCTCAGGATTCATGAGTTGTAGTACTTATTTCGTGACGGACCCCTTACTACCGTTTGCCACCGGTCGTTCATTTCTTCTCCGTGCGCGAGTCCTCTTGGACGGTTTTCGTCGCCACTTCCGTTGCAGCCAGAAGCCCTGTTCGGGTTTGGCTCTCAGCCATTTCTCGAAGATGTCGTGGAATTGCTGGCTCAGGCGAGTGAGATCCTCCCGTCGGTCACCCGTGAGTCGGACCTTCACATCGGGTTCGAATAGGGTATGGTATTTTCCGTCATCTCTGCGGACGGTGCGCAGTGGGAGTATGCGGGCGTTGCCGTCAATAGCTATCCGAGCGAATACTTCATTGGCCGGCGCGGGAGTGCCGAAGAAATTCACGAAGACGCCCCGTTCCGCGTCTCCTCGCTGATCGGCAAGGAAGATCACCGATTCTCCCTTGCGAAGCAGCTCAATCATCTTGTCCACGATTCCCTTGTCAGGGAAGATTGTGAGACCTGTTCCCTCTCCGCCCCTGGTGAAAAGGTACCTGGTCAGGAAGCGGTTCCTAAGTCCGCTTACTACCAGATTGGCTCGTGCTCCGATGAACTTCGTGGTAGCAGGGCCGAGTTCAAAAGCTCCGAAATGGGAATACAAAAGGCAGATCCCGTGGCGGCCCGGCAACATCATCAGATTCAAATTCTCCGCGCCCTCGATTACGAACCGTTCAGCCATCAGGTCTTCACTCCAATGACGAATCCGGAAGAACTCTACGGCTATCATTCCCACATGCTCGAAGCTCTTCCGAGCCGTTATTCGGATCCACTTCTGCGATCTTTCTCGGCCAAACGCAGTGGAGAGGTTTTCCAGAGCCGCTTCTCTTCGGTCAGGCAGGATCACAAAGACCAATCGGCCTATGAAGCGTCCCACTGCAAATGCTGCGGGTTCCGGAATAATGTTGAGTATGAGTTCCAGGCATCTGACCAGAACGTACGCCAAATACTCCAGGAAAAGCGGAAGGCTGGGATTTCGTTTCATAGTTAACCGCTAAACTCGATGTGTGCCCCTTTCACCGGGGAGGATTTCCAAGATGAACGCGAATTACCCCGTGTTTCGCCATTCCCACGCGATCAGCGCTCGTCCTTGAGTCGCGCGGCTTCGATCAGCAGCAACTCTCCGGGCTTCATTATGGTCCTTTGCTCGGGTTCAGTCCAGGGGAGATGTGAAAACGTACCTCCCTCGAATTGTATGCACTGGTGAAAGGCCTCGTCTCCGGTGATATCCCCGATGACGGCGTGCAACACATTTCCACTATGCATGAATATCCGACAACAGCGTCCCTCTTGAGATCGCACTTCCACCACAGTCTTGTTTCCTGTCAGCAGCATGAACTGGATGTACTCCAGGATATCAACACCCTGCACTCGGCCGGAAAATGCTTGGGCAGGCGAAATGAGGGCTAGAAGTTGTTCCATGTCCAGCGGCTTGCAGACAAAATGGTCCGCGCCCCGGCTGATGATTGATTTCTTGACAGCCGGGACTTCAAAATCGGACATGGCGATGATCAGCGGGTTAGTCCAGCTCTTTCGCAGCCGATCAATTAAGTCTATGTCTCCTACCCGGGAACTCAACACATCCAGAATTGCAACTCTGAAGGACCGATCGTCAAGTATTTCAAGGGCATGCTCCGCTTTGGCTGTATCCGTCACGGTGTGACCGGCCCGCGTCAGTGCCTCACATAGATCCCAGGTAACAGCCGGATCCGAGTCCACAATCAGTATGGTTTTCTTTCCCAAACGTTGGCCTCCTTCTGTCTTCCGACCGGATCATGAAATCAAGACAAGGCGACAATAGCTCGGTTCGGTTTTACGGAGCGTGGAGGACCGGTGCGGAGAAATCAAGAGATCCGCGCCAAATTTGCTGCTCTGAATTGTCACATTTCATTTGGCCAGAAGCTCCTGAATGCCCAAAAGTAGTTCATGTTTCTTCAGAGGTTTAGCGAAAATCAGGTCCGCGCCGAGCCGCTTTGCCGTCATCAAGTAAGTGAAGGGCCCAATTTTTGCTCCTCCGGATACAGCGATGATCTTGATGTTGGGAAATTCCTTCTTGAGCGCGACCACTGTCTCCCATCCGTCCTTTTCGGGCATGACGATGTCTGTGATGATAAGATCGGTGGGATCCTCCCGAAACAGCTTCATCCCCACGTCGCCGTCAGGGGCCGGCACCACCTCATAGCCTGCCTCTTCCAAAACCTGACTGAGCATGTCGCGTATCAGTGGATCGTCGTCTATGACAAGAATCCGCACCATTTCTCACTTCTCCTTGGTTGCTGTTCCATCCAACGCATTACGGATCGTAGTCGCCATCTTGTTTCTGTTGATGGGCTTCCTGACTATAGCGTAAATGCCCAACGATTTGGCCTCGTTGTCGGTGATCTCCCGGCTGAAACCGGTGCAAAGAATCACGGGCACGTTCGGCCGAATACTCATGATCTGCGTACCGAGTTCCAAGCCTGTGAGACCGGGCATTGTCAGGTCCGTGATAACCAGATCAAAGCGATCCGGTTCAGCGCTAAACACCTCCAGCGCTGCTTTACTGGTGGTTTCAGTTGCCACTTGATAGCCCAAGCTCGTCAGGATCTGTTCGCCCATCAGTGCCAGGGTCTGTTCGTCGTCAACCAAGAGGATACGCTCGTGCCCTGTTGCAAGGGGGCCGGCGGCATCCTCCTGCGGCTTATCTTCCCCATGAAACACAGGCAGATACACCTGGAAGGCGGCGCCTTTTCCGAGTTCGCTTTCCACGGTAATCGTGCCTCCATGGCTCTTGACTATCCCATGAACCTGAGCCAGTCCAAGACCTGTTCCTTCGCCGTGGGCCTTGGTCGTGAAATACGGATAGAATATCCGTTCGAGGATCTCCGGATTCATGCCGTGACCTGTATCAGTTACCACCACTCTCAGGAACGGACCCGGAACAATGCCTTCGTGCATCGCGGCAAAGTCTGTGTCAACCTCAAAACTGTCCAAGCTCACCATCAACTCGCCGCCGGTCTCCGCCATAGCATAGGCCGCATTGGTGCATAGATTCATCAACACCTGGTGGATTTGAGTCGCATCAGCCATTACCACGCCCAGATCAGGTTGAATACTTTGTTTCATCTCGATGGTTGTGGGTATGGATGCCCTGAGGAATCGGAACGCCTCTTTCACGATGGGGGCGACCTTGATCGGCTGTTTTTCCTGTTCGGCCTGACGGGAAAAGGTAAGGATTTGCTTCACCAGGTCGGCCGCCCGGTCCGCGGCTTCCAGAATCCGCTCCACATTGGACTTCAATCGACTCCCTTCCGGCGCCGCGTCCAGGGTAAGCTCGGAATAGCCGGTAATGGCATAGAGGATGTTGTTGAAATCATGGGCAATGCCGCCTGCGAGTGTCCCTATGGCCTCCAGCTTCTGGGCTTGCCGCAGCCGTCTCTCCAGCATTACCTCCGTGGTTACGTCATGCTTTACGGCAACATAGTTGACGATCTTGCCGGCCTCGTCCTTGACGGGTGAAATTGCCACATCTTCTTCAAAGAGTTCTCCGTCTCTCTTTTTGTTGATGAAATGTCCTCTCCACACCTCGCCGCTGGTCAGAGTTTCCCACATGTTCTTGTAGAACGCCATATCATGTTTGCCGCTCTTGAGTATGCGGGGATTTCGGCCCACGGCTTCCTTGCTGGAATATCCGGTGACCTTTTCAAACGCGGGATTGGCGTACAGGATCGTCCCATCCGTATCGGTAATGAGGATAGTTTCAGCGGCTTGTTCAACCGCGGTTACCAAACGAAGATGTTCCTTCTCTGCCAGCTTCATTTCGGTGACGTCACGGATCACGCACTGCAACCCGATGATGTTCCCATGTTCATCTCGTTGCACGGAGCCGGTGAAAAGGCAGTCCCTTTCCGCGCCGTCGCTCCTACGAGCCTTCCATTCCCGATCTCTTACGAATCCCTGTTGGTCGATCTCCTGGAGAAATCCGTCCTGATCCTCGGGGTGACCGCACAGCTTCCGCATGTTCATCGTTATGATTTGTTCCTGAGAATATCCGAACAGCTCCAGGAAAGCTCGGTTCACATCGACCATGTTCCCGTCCGGAGTCATGACCACGATGGCGTCGGCCGAATCTTCGAAAAGGGTCCGATATTTCTTTTCGCTCTTCCGCAGATCGGCCGTGCGCGTCTCGACTGTCTCCTCCAGCTCGGCCCTGTGGCGCTTGACGGCATCCTGGGCTTCCTTCATCTTCAGCAGGGATGCCAAACGGACCTGCAATTCGACTTTGTCCACAGGTTTGGTAACGAAATCGTTGGCCCCTGCCTTCACAGCACGCAAGCGATCCTCTTTGCTCGTCAGAATTGTGACCATGACGATGGGAATATCGCCACAGACCGGGTCTTCTCGAATTCGGCGCGCCACTTCAAATCCGTCCATCCCGGGCATCATGACGTCCAGGAGCACGAGATCGATGTCAGGCTTCAACATGGCCAGAGCTTCAAACCCGTCCATCGCGATTTCGGACCGGTGCCCCAGCGATTTCAATATGCCCTGCATCAGACGGCAGTTGCGAATTTCATCATCCACTACAAGGAGACGTTTCGGCTCGGTCATGGATCGGCTCCCTGGCTGCCACGCCCGTCAGCGGCTCGCGGCACGCGGTTGCGGACACAATCACGCCACAGTGGCATACTACAGGGGGGTTGTCTCCCGGTCAAGAAGAAGTCATCGAATGTTCCATATTGGGCCGAGCCGCCGAATAAGGTAACCGTTTGATATTGTAGATTGTGGGAAATCCGATTTTCGTTTTAGATCCCGTGGCCGGCAGTCCGAAATCACTCCCAAAACGACTATTGAACAGGGAGCCGCCTGAATCAGCCGAGCCTTTCTCTCCTGGTTTGACATTTCCGGGGATGCAATAGATAATCTTTTATGTGCCAAATCCGAACGCACGTAACACCCACCCATAGTCTGCTTTAGGATAAGGGGGGATACCATGAACATTGCACCGATGTCGTCGGAATAGGGTTAGCGGACGCGGTTTCGTTGGCGCCATTGCCGGCAGGGGAGCGCTTCAAAACAAGGGGGCTCTGTGATCAGTTTAGCCGGTGGACCCGAATACCGGTCCACAAGCCTAAATCAGGGATTCACGGAATTCAAGATTTGACACCACTCTTGGGGTCGGACCCACCAGGCGCCCTCACACATGCCCCTGCCGTCGTGGAGCGCCACGCCCGCAAAGGAGGGGATCAAATGCCACAAAGATATCTTGCTCACTCTGCCAACGAGGCCGGGAAGGTGCAGCTTCTAAGAGACCATCTTGAGAATGTCGCCAAAGAGGCCGGTAAATTCGCGGAAGCATTCGGCGGGACGGAAGAAGCCCACGCTGCCGGCTTGCTGCACGACGCGGGGAAATTTCGCGCAGAGTGGCAGAGCTATCTCCGGAACGAGCGCGGTCGCGGGCTCGACACGCATCACGCGGCCTACGGGGCCGCGCTTGCGTTCCGGAGGACCTGGCCCTGCTCATTTGCCATTGCCGGACATCATGCCGGCTTGCACGATGTGCATCAACTGCAGGAGTTGGTGGACGATGAAGGTCCGTATGAAATGGCTGACCGACTCCCCGTTCTTGAGCGGCTTTTCCGGCAAGCGGTTGGCGACATCCCCGAACACGTCCGGATGCCGGAGTTCCTGGCAAAAGAAAGCCCTCTCATTCTTGAGTTCTACATTCGCATGCTCTTCTCTTGCTTGGTGGATGCGGACTATTTGGACACGGAAGAGCACACCCAGGGAAAGCCCAGATCCACCACCAAGCTGCCGGAAGTCTGTCCCGTTCTTCTGGACCGGATTCTCGAAGAGCGTAACTCCAAGACCACCGAAGGAACAGTCAACCAGATCCGACATGGGATCTTTGATCAATGCCTGAGAAAGGCGAGTCACGAGCAGGGCTTCTTTTCGTTGACCGTTCCCACGGGCGGGGGCAAAACTCTTTCAGGGATGGCCTTTGCTCTAGCTCATGCGGAAAAGTGGAAGCTCGATCGGGTGATTGTTGTTATTCCCTACTTATCGATCATCGAGCAAAACGCCTCGGAATACAGGCGCATTCTCGATCCTGACAGCCACGACTTTGTAGTGGAGCACCATTCGGCGGTAATGCGTTCCGGGCAGAACGGAGACGATGAGCCCTCACCGATGGAGCAGGCTACTGAGAATTGGGATGCCCCTGTAATAGTCACGACGACGGTCCAATTCATCGAGACCCTTTTCGCGTCATCTCCGTCCAAGTGCCGTAAGCTTCACAATATCTCCAGATCCGTGGTCATTTTGGACGAGGTACAGACACTTCCTTCTCATCTGCTTGATCCGCTCCTGAACGTCCTAAAGGAGTTGAGAAAGAACTACGGGGTCACCTTCTTGTTCATGACAGCCACGCAACCTGCCTTTCGCCACAGTGGTACGTGGTTGCCTGAAGGGTTTGAGCCGGGTGAGGTGACTGAAATCACTGAAGACACGGGCCGTGTCTTTCATGTGCTCAAGCGAGTGAACTACAAAATCGAGACAGTCTTGGACTGGCCGACCATAGCACAACGCATGGCTTGTACGCCCCAGGCGCTCGCTGTTGTGAATGTGCGCAAACATGCGTTCGTTCTGTGGGAGGCCTTGTGGGACAACGTCTTTGACGAAGAGCGAGATTCGGTTTTCCATCTGTCGTCGGCCATGTGCGCGCAGCATCGCCTATTCACGCTTGGCAAAATCAAGGATCCTCGCGAAGGCAGCATAAGACACCGTCTCAATTCCGGGTTGCCCTGTCGAGTGGTCTCCACGCAAGTAGTTGAAGCAGGCGTTGACCTTGATTTCCCTCTGGTGTTTCGTGCAATGGGACCACTCGACTCCATTGTCCAAGCAGCGGGACGTTGCAACAGGGAAGGACGGCTCGTCGATTCCGACAACCGGCCAATACCTGGGGAGGTTGTTGTCTTCACTCCCCAGGAGCCTAAGCTGCCTTTGGGCGTGTACAAGACAGCCACCGAACACACAGCCTCTTTCCTTAATCGTGTCTCTACTGATTCCCTGGGTACGGAACCGGAGATTTTCGGTGATTACTTCTCCCAACTGTTTCAGCAGATCTCCACGGATTATTCAAGGGGACGCGAAGCTCCGATCCAGGAGGACAGGGCTGAGTTGAGATTCCGCCGTGTATCGCGCAAGGCCAAGGTTATTCAGGACGGGGGAACACCGGTGGTTGTTCCCTACGGGAAGGGAAAGGGATTGATTGACGATATTCGCTCTCGTGCCCAAGGACCCGGGGCACCGCGATTCGGGTATAGGGACTTGCGCAAACTGCAACGGTTCTTGGTGAACGTTCGGGAAAAGGACTTCCAGCAGCTTGAAGACCTGGGAATGGTTTCTCGCCTACTCCCGGATCTTGATCTGTTCTTGCTGGAAGAAGGCTGTTACAGCAATGATCTTGGACTCTTGATCAACCAAAGACCCATGGAGGACTTCATCCAATGAGCACAAACCGTGTTTCGATTCGTGTGTGGGGCGACTTTGCCTGTTTCACTCGCCCGGAAATGAAGGTGGAACGGGTCAGCTATCCAATCATCACCCCTTCGGCGGCCCGCGGCGTCCTGGAGGCCATCTTCTGGGAACCACAGATTTACTACCTGATTGACGCGGTTCGAGTGGTCAAGAAAGGAAGGTGGGTGTCATTCCGGCGCAACGAGGTTGAGACGACTGTTGACGTGAAGAAAGCGTCTACATGGATGAGGGACCCTTCAGACTTCGCGCCGATTCAAGCGGGCGCCGGCGTGACTCAGCGCAGTATGCTGGCGCTGGAGAATGTAGAGTACATTATCACCGGCCAGATTGCCCTAACTGAAATCGGGCTCCGTTCCAACCAGAAACTTAAGAAATACCTGGACGAGATCGCCCGTCGCTCCCTGCAGGGAAAGTGCTTCCATAGACCTGCGCTGGGAATGCGAGAGTTCGCTGCCAATTTCGATTGGGCGGCGGACCCTCAGGCAACGCTCGAACGCCGGGCCACCGAGGTCCGGGAGGGCGAAGATTGGCGACAGATCTGGCCGGACGAAGATCTGGGCCTGATGCTCTACGACCTGTTCGATCATGAACTTCGTGGCCGAGGATTTCGTTGGCTCTCGGACGCCGAGATCGCACAACTTCCGAAGACCGGACAAAAGACGGCCGGCATGGAACCTTTGCCGCGACATGAAGGAGAGATGCTCAAACCTCAGGCAGCATTTTTCCATGCTCGAATCAAGGACGCCAAGATGGAATGCCACCCGGACAATGTGAAAATGGTTCGCAGACCAATAGAGGAGGACTGAAGATGCTTCTCAAAGCGCTCCACGATTTCGCAGAAACAAGAGACCTGCTCGAAAAAGTCCATTTGCAGGATCGTAGGATACATTTGCTGATCCCAATCGATTCCGAGGGGGAGTTGGTGACCGACGGGTTAATGCCTCTTACGTCCAAAGACGAGAAGGGCAAAGATTTCCTCGGAAGAAAGCTGCGGATGCCAAGGTTTCCGGGTGAAAACAACGGCGGCAAGGCGTATTTCCTTGCCGAATCGTGCGTCGCTATTCTCGGAATCGACAAGAAAACGGGGGAAGGTGTCAGTTTCAAGAAAAAAGGGAACAAAAAGAATCCCGCCAAATCTTTCTTGCATTTTTGGCGCCGCATTGAAGACGCGCAGAAGGCTACATCATTGCCAGTGTTCGAGGCTTTGTTGCAATTCCGAAAACGCTATCTGTACGTCGAAGGTGGGCGATCCACCCACCGATTATCGTTCATCCAACTTGGGGAAACCAAGTCCGGCGAAAACAGGATTGGCGCGCGGACGATTTCTGGAAACTGGGAGGCCCTGGAAAAGTTGACCCTCACATTCCAAGTAGATGGGAACTTCATCTTCGATCCCGCGCCCGGCGACCCATTGGCGCAATATTGGAAGCGCACCTATCGAACAGAAGCGTTCTCCGGCGACGCTGACAGTGCAAAAGCAGGGACTCCCGCGCAACGTGGCCTATGTCTGGTAACGGAACAAACAGACGCCCCCACAGCCCTTTCCCACAAGCCGAGATTGCTCGGGATTCCAGGCCTGACAAGTGGTGGGTATGTGGTGTCTTTTGCCAAGGAGTGCCCGGCCTTCTCCTCATACGGCTTCAAGATGGGTCAGAACGCGCCCGTTTCGGAGGAAGCGGCGGCGAGTTATGCGCTTGCCCTCCAAGAGTTCCTGGACAGCGAAAACCATTCGCTGAGAATTGGCTCCGCTGTTGTGTGCTTCTGGGCTCCCCAGCGTGAGGAGGAATCCCATTTCATGGCCAAAATGCTCAGCAAAGCCGATCCAAAGGCTGTGGCCGAGTTCCTTAATGCGCCTTGGGTCGGGGTGGATCGGCGCTTGATCGCACGGGACCAATTTTACTCTGTGACCCTTTCGGGCAATGCAGCCCGCGTTGTGGTGCGTCACTGGATGCAGACGACTGTGGAACAGGCCCGACTCCACTTGCGCAACTGGTTCCTGGAGCTGGATCTTCGTCAGCTAAAAGCGCAAAAGAAACCGCCACTGGCCCTGAAGCAACTCGCACTCGCCGTAGTCCGTGAGCCCAAGGATCTGCAAGCCGACATCGTTACTCAATTGTCGCGCGCAGCCCTGGAAGGAACCGCGCCGCCGGCAATGCTTCTGAAACCCATTCTTTACCAATTTCACAGCGCCCTGGTCGGAGACACTCCGAAAAAAGGGCGTTTTCCATACAGCCATTCCCGCTTTGCTTTGCTCAAGCTGATTCTAAATCGAAATAGAAAGGAAGGTGATCCCATGATCGAACCGGAAATCTTTGAAACAGATGACTCTGCGTACAACTGCGGTCGTCTTCTGGCCGTGCTGGCTGATGCTCAGGCCAAGGCGCACGAGTATGGAATGGAAGGTCCCGGGGTAGCCGAACGGTATTTCGGCGCGGCCTCGGTTTCTCCTTCGTCTGTCTTTCCTCTGCTCTTGAGGCTGAACAGGCATCACCTGGAAAAGATCGGGAAAAGCGAGAAGTACCGTAGTCATGCAGGCTTCATCGAGGTGGATATTCAGCACATCATGGCCCTTTTCAAGCCGGAGCAAACTAATCGGCCACCTCAATTTCCCCGACACCTTGACCTTCAGGCCCAAGGCCGTTTCGCGATCGGGTTTTATCAACAGAAGGCATTCACTGACGCGGAGCGCAGAGATCACATGAAGCGGAAATCCGAGAACGCCGACGAGTCTAAAAAGGAGAAAAAGTAATGAGTAACATAGTAACCAATCGACACGACATCCTGTTTCTATTTGATGTTACCAACGGCAATCCCAACGGGGATCCTGACGCAGGGAACATGCCCCGAATCGACCCTAACACCAACAAGGGGATAGTCTCGGACGTCTGCTTGAAGCGCAAAATTCGCAATTACGTGGACATCGTCAAACCCGACAGGGAATCGGATGAGGGGAACGGCTTCAACTTGCTCGTGCGACAGGGAGCAGTCCTGAACGAAGAGATCACGAAGGGGATACGGGCAACAGAAGGGCAAGTGGACAAGAAGGCGCCCGACGACGAAAAGGCAAGTGCGGCCAAGGCGTGGCTGTGCCGCGAATTCTACGACGTCCGAACTTTTGGCGCAGTTCTGTCCACCGGCAAAGATATCATGAAGGGCTCTGCTTTTGGTCAGGTGCGGGGCCCGGCGCAGTTTACCTTTGCTCAATCGTGCCACCCCATCACCCCACTTCAAGTAACCATCACACGTTGCGCTGTCACAAAAGAGGAGGACAAGAAAAAGGAACGAACCATGGGCCACAAGTACGTGGTTCCTTACGCACTATACGCGGCCAAGTGTTACATCTCACCGCCCTTTGCCGAACTCGATAGAGGCACTGGTTTTTCCCAAACGGACTTGGATGTGTTCTTCGAAGCCATGCAGGAGATGTTCACTCACGACCGATCCGCGGCTCGAGGGGAAATGGTCGTCCGCGGCATCTATGACTTCGAGCATGTGGGCACGCAGCATCCAAACAACGCGGACCAGAACAAACGTGAGGCTCGGCTCGGCTGCTATCATGCGCACAAGCTCTTCGACGGAATCAACGTGACGCTCGCGGACGGAAAGGAATTTCCGGAGTCCTTTTCCGACTACGAAGTGACCTCTTCCTGGACGGCGGAAACCCTACCAAGGGGAGTCCTATTGCACCAGCGTCACGAACAGCCGGTGGTGACGCTCAAACTCAAGGGGTGACCCGAATGCCGAACGACGTTCGTTTTGCCGAGGACGATCTACAGCCGATCTCCAAGCTCGCCGACGTTTGTTTCTGTGAACGGCGTGCCGCCCTGCACCTTCTGGAACGCGTGTGGGAGGATAACATATTTACTGTAGAGGGCACTCACTTGCACAGGAAGGTCGACAAGGGAAACCCTATGGAGCGGCGGGGGCGAATTCGGATAGCGCGAAGTCTCCGTCTCCGTTCTCTGCGGCTTGGGCTTGTGGGCAAGGCTGATGTGGTGGAATTCCACAGGCTGCAGGAATCGGTGAACAGCTCATTCAATAAAAGAGGAGCGTCCGAAGGAGTGGTTCTGGAGGGCGTCAAGGGCCCTTGGCGCCCATTTCCGGTGGAATACAAGGCCGGAAAGCTCCGTCACGAAAAAGGGTACGAAGTCCAACTGTGCGCTCAGGCGATGTGTCTGGAGGAAATGCTCAACTGCGTGGTCCCCGAGGGAGCGCTGTTCTACGGGAAGACCCGGCAAAGGTTGGACATACCTTTTAACAAAGGATTGCGCTCTGAAACAAAAGCCGCAACTGTGCGCTTGCATGAGATTGTCCGCTCCGGGAAGACACCCAGGGCGCGGTACGAAAACAAGTGCAAGAAGTGCTCCCTGTTGCAGCTTTGCATGCCCAAGGTCACGGGCGCTCAACGAGATGTGCGCTCGTACCTGAAGAAGGCAATCAGCGAAACGGAAATGGAGACAAAATGAAGCGTCTTCTGAACACGCTCTTCGTAACGACTCAGGGGGCCTACCTCTCCCGTGAAGGCGAAACAGTGCTGGTGCAGGTGGAACGCGAAACCAGGCTCCGCGTGCCTATCCACACCATTGGTGGAATCGTTTGCTTTGGCCGGGTCATTTGCAGCCCTCCATTGATGCAGTTGTGCGGGGAACGTAGTGTTACGATCTCCTTTTTGAGCATGAATGGAAGGTTCTGGGCGCGTGTGCAAGGGCCGATTTCAGGGAATGTGCTGTTGCGCCGGGAGCAATATCGCCGCTCTGACGACGAGGAAACTTCAGCGGAAGTGGCCAGATCGGTGGTCATCGCCAAGGTTGCCAACTGCCGGACCGTACTTCTTCGAGCGGTGCGGGACCATGGGGACAGCATCAACATAGGCCCTGTGGAAGACGCGGCCCGTAGTCTGGCCAACGTATTGGGATCGCTGGACAGGCCCGTCAGGCTGGAAAGCGTGCGGGGCCGAGAGGGAGACGCGGCGCGGAAGTACTTTGAAGTGTTCGACCATCTTGTCCTGGCGCAGAAAGAAGACTTCTTCTTTCGAGAACGGAGTCGTCGTCCGCCGCTGGACAACATGAACGCTCTTCTCTCGTTCTTGTACACTCTGCTCACCCACGATGTGACTTCCAGCCTGGAGACTGTGGGATTGGATCCCGCGGTGGGATACCTCCATCGGGACCGACCCGGTCGCCCGGGTCTCGCGCTCGATCTTGTTGAGGAATTCCGGCCCGTTATTGCGGATCGTCTGGCCTTGTCGCTGGTTAATCGTCAGCAGATAAAAGGGACAGGATTCAAGAGAACCGAGACCGGGGCAATCCTCATGGATGACGACACTCGTAAGAAAGTCCTTACCGCGTATCAGAAGCGGAAACAGGAAGAGATTAGGCATCCGTTTCTCGATGAAAAAATGGCGGTGGGTCTATTGCCCCATGTGCAGGCAATGCTCTTTGCCCGGTACCTGCGTGGGGATATTGACGGGTATCCGCCGTTCTTGTGGAAGTGAGAGTATCATGATGGTTCTGGTGACCTACGACGTGAGAACCGAGACGAAACAGGGGCGCAAAAGGCTTCGTCGCGTGGCCAAAGCCTGTGAGAACATGGGCCAACGGGTCCAGAATTCGGTGTTTGAGTGCCTGTTGGATCCGGCACAGTGGACGGCCCTACGGCAGCGTCTGATCGACGAGATCAACGTGGATGAAGACAGCTTGCGTTTCTATTTTCTTGGTAAGAACTGGAAGCGAAGGGTTGAACATGTTGGTTCCAAACCCACTTACGATCCCGAGGGGCCGTTGATAGTCTGAGTTCGATTGGTGCGAACCTCCGGCAAACACGGAATCCCCGGGGAGGTTCGCTGGAGCGCTACCCGACCGTAATCACGGGGATTAGATGGCAGAGAGCCGGCACACGGTCGACAAACCGCCGAAGAGACGCGGAGGTTCGCAAAAACGTCTCTTTTGAGCCAAGCAGAGTCATGGCAAAAGGGCCATGCAGTCGCCCCTCGCGCAGGGGCGTGGATTGAAACATACCAGGGAGGTATCAAAGGTGTCAAGGACAAAGTCGCCCCTCGCGCAGGGGCGTGGATTGAAACAACCTCTGCGCCATTGTAAGTGACCAACCGTTCCCGTCGCCCCTCGCGCAGGGGCGTGGATTGAAACAGACGCTCGACGAACACAGTGGGTTCCCGCCGTGGTCGCCCCTCGCGCAGGGGCGTGGATTGAAACACATTCTGGATGATGATTGAATTGGAACAAGAAAGTCGCCCCTCGCGCAGGGGCGTGGATTGAAACAGAGCGATCGCGGCCACCCAAAAAGCCAGCAAAGCGTCGCCCCTCGCGCAGGGGCGTGGATTGAAACAAGGTCATTTCCGACGATGGGTACCGCGCCCGGGTCGCCCCTCGCGCAGGGGCGTGGATTGAAACTGACGGTGGCTGAAACGTCAGACACCCTATTCAGGTCGCCCCTCGCGCAGGGGCGTGGATTGAAACGTAATTTCCGCGTTGCCGGCGGGTTCGCACCTGGGTCGCCCCTCGCGCAGGGGCGTGGATTGAAACAATCGTAGCCAAGCGAGTAACAGTGTATGCAAATCGTCGCCCCTCGCGCAGGGGCGTGGATTGAAACTGGATACGGCAATAGCTCAATGTGGGTTGTTGGAAAGTCGCCCCTCGCGCAGGGGCGTGGATTGAAACAGACGGTATCAGACGCGTCAGACGGACGGCAAAGTCGCCCCTCGCGCAGGGGCGTGGATTGAAACCCATGTATGCCAACTCCTTTGTCACTCGATCGAAGTCGCCCCTCGCGCAGGGGCGTGGATTGAAACGAGGATCTCCACGAGCAGATCAACCGGGCCCCGGAGTCGCCCCTCGCGCAGGGGCGTGGATTGAAACGAGGCAGGAGAACCGCCATTCCTGCTGGTGTTGGGTCGCCCCTCGCGCAGGGGCGTGGATTGAAACTGTTACTACGTGCCGCAGGAGGATGTTTACGAGGTCGCCCCTCGCGCAGGGGCGTGGATTGAAACCCCCTGGGTCACACGCCCACCCACCGGGGGGCTAGTCGCCCCTCGCGCAGGGGCGTGGATTGAAACAGACGGACGGCGAACACAGTGGGTTCCCGCCGTGTCGCCCCTCGCGCAGGGGCGTGGATTGAAACTTGTCAGATGATGGCCATCGGGCCAAGAACTTAAGTCGCCCCTCGCGCAGGGGCGTGGATTGAAACCGGAATAACAGAGGGAGCCCA